>NC_015180.1 GCF_000202835.1 Acidiphilium multivorum AIU301 | reverse complement strand
CGTGATCCTCCTTCCGGTTGGATCGCGACGGGCAAGCCTCTCCCTTCGTCGGAAACGGCAATTTCCGACTTGAAGAAACGGCGTCCTACGGCTAGATTGGGGATGTATAGAGTTCCAATCTTAGCCGTAAGGCCCGTAGCGATAATCTCAAAAGTCCGCCCGGCAAGGCGGGCTTTTGCGTTTCTAGGGTTTGGCTAGATCGTTGCCGTTCTCCTTGTTCCATTCGACGGCCGCCACCAGTGAAGCCACCACGTCGCCTCGGCAGGAAGCCCCTCGGGAATCGCGCAAGCGGTCCAAGGCTTCCACGATCTCAACGGGCAGGTTCAGCAAGACTTGCGTCTTGCCATTCTCCCTGAGCCTTTGCCGATACCGGCGGACTCTTTCGATCTGTGCGGCATCCGTCATAACTAGACATCCTAGCAAGACAGCCTTGCTTGTCCACTGCTTCCTTTCACGATGCTGTCACACCGGCCCGGAATAGCTTGGTTTTCCTCACGGAATCCATCTGCGGCAAGGCCCGGCAGGGCCCCCAAAACAGGTCCGTCCACGCCGTAAAAGCGGCCGAATCGGGTCGAATCAGCCCGAATCGCGGCCAAGCGAAGCGCGCTTCCAGATAGCGCCATAGCGAGCGAGGCCGACACCCACCGCAAAGCACTATGGCAGCACGATTCGTTTCGAATTCGCCTCAACAATACTTATAGTCGCTGGACTCATAGTCTGTCTTCCGGGTGCATGTTGGGTATGTCTTTGACGGACAAGCAGCGATTCGGAAGAAAGGTCAAACAGTTGCGGCTTGCGAAAGGATGGACGCAAGAAGAACTGGCTGAACATACAGGCTTGCATCCAACTTACATCGGCGGCGTCGAACGTGGCGAGAGAAACCTCGGCCTCGACAATCTACTAAAAATCGCGCGTGCGCTCGGAGAGCCTCCAGCGGCACTGCTTTTGGATTTCCCGAAATGACGCGCACGCCATCACCTGCGGACCTGGCAAGACTGGAACGGCTCGCCTGCCATCCGTCATCTGTTGAGGTTTCACATTTCAACAAAAAGTCCGATCTCCCTTATGGCCTACGGGTTGAACAAATTGCCGCCGCTATGAATGAGTTCATAGATTTTCTGAGTTTTATCAACCAACAGCTTGCAACCCGGCAAATTGAACGCCTTGAAACGATGCTCATGCCTGCGAATTTCAGCAGCATCGTCGGTGAGTTCATGACTTCGGCAATACCGAAGCATTGCAAAACGCTCGTCAAGAACACCTACCACAACGGGCACCCGGATATGCTGCCGGCGGGGAAATACCCCAACGACAAGTTGCAGCACGGAACCGAAGGAATTGAGGTCAAAGGATCCCGCTATCTGAAAAGCTGGCAGGGGCACAACGCCGAAGATGCGTGGTTGATGGTGTTCTGTTTCTCGGGCGGGCGGCCGACTGATAAGATCAAGGGTGTTTTGCCGGCTCCTTTCAAATTCCGGCTCGTCGCCGGTGCGCAGTTGAAGAAAGAAGATTGGAAATTCGCCGGCCGCTCAGAAACAAGTCGGCGCACCATCACCGCGTCAGTAACCAAAACCGGCTACCAAAAGATGATGGCGAACTGGATATACAAAGCGCCTGACCTGGCATGATTCTCCAACCTAGACGCAGAAAGCGGCCTGTTCGACTGAAACCACGTGGCTTGACTTGGCAGCGGCCTTAACGGTGATCAGCCTGGGCACCGCCTTCGTCGCCATCTCAAAATAGTCGTCATACCGTTCAACGCCGACGCACTTGTAACCAACAGCCTCGGCAGCGGCGACCGTCGAACCTGATCCCATGAATGGATCAACAACCACGCCTTTACCCAGGGGGAGAACGGCCCGCACCAGTTGCCGGAGCAACGATTGCGGTTTCAGGCTCGGATGCGGGGCAATTTCCTTTTCCCGCTTCGGTGTGCGTTCGCTGTCGATCACGTCACAGAACGGATTGCCGTCTGAACGGCGACGCAGCCCGCCGGTGCCATAGATACGCAAACACTCCCTGACGGTCATTTTCGGAGGCATGGGCTTTCGGAACAGGCCCCACGGCTCATAACCACCACGCGGCAACGAGCAGACGTCGGGATATTCTTCCTCGCCAAGCTTGGGCCGATCGCCGCCGCGCAGCGTTTGAACCAAGCGAATGATCTCCGTGCGGAACTCAAAGCCACCGTCGATCATCGCGGAAAAAACAAGCTGCGACAGGAAGGAATTGGACGCCATGAAGATATGCGCGCCTGGCTTCAAGGCAGGCAGGGCGGCGACGGCAAAATCACGAAAGAAGCGGTGCAGCGTCGTGCGTTCTTCCGGGTTTAAGGCTGTAAACCGTGGCAACGGCGCGCGCTGCGAGCCGTCGAAGCTCGGCGGAAGCCGCCAGATACCCGGCCCGCCGCTCAACATCATCTCGATCTGGTCAAGCTCGTATTCTTTGACTCCATAGGGCGGATCAAAAACCATGCCGTCAACGCTCTCGGGCGGAAGCTGCGACAGCCATTCAAACGCATCAGCATGAACCAGCTGTGAGCGGCCGATATGCACGGTTCGATAGTCGCCCGTGAAGTCGGACAAAGGGATCTGCTTGGCTTGTATGTTCATACGAGAATCCTTTTGCGTAACGCGCGCGCGTTCTGATTTTGTCCGCCAAACTAGCTTTTCACGGCTGCATCGAGTCGCGAAATCGTCGCCTGACTGACGTTGTAACTGCGCGCCACGACGCGCTGCGGCTCTCCGGCCGCAACGCGCGCGGCCGCTTCACGCTGCTGATGCAGCGTAAGCTTCGGTTTACGGCCGAACTTCACGCCTTGCGCTCTCGCGGCTTCGCGGCCGTGCGCGGTGCGTTCGAGAATGCGGCGACGCTCAAGCTTCGCGGCCACGCCGAGGATCGCAAGCACGATTTCGGCAAAGTCGGATGTGGTATCAAGGAACGGTTCAGCCAGTGAGCGCAGCCCGGCACCAGAATCCTTAATCTGGCGCGCGATCACCAGCAGGTCGGTCGTGTCACGCGAAATGCGATCAACGGCCGTGGTAACAACCACGTCGCCGGGCTGGAGCGCCGCAAGTAGCTTGCGAAGCTGCGGCCGGTCGGCATGGGTGCCGGTGATCTTCTCGCAGAACACCTTCTCGCACCGGACAGCGGCCAGTTGGGCGCGCTGTGCGGTAAGGTCTTGGGCGGCGGTCGAGACTCGGGCGTAGCCGAAAATCATACTTTGATTTTGCATCAGATTTTTGCATCAGAAAAGTCTCAAAGATTCAGATCTCTAGGTTTGATGCAAAACTCTTGATTTATGAAACATTCCTCTTAACTCTACGAATCGGCCCTAATCCCGTGATATTCAGTTGGGACAAGATCTAAGGCTTCACTTATGCGGTGTATCTTCTGTTCTCTAGACAGGTCACCAAGCGAAGAACATGTCTTTCCGCTAGCTATTGGTGGCACAGTCACAACTGACCGGGTGTGTGAGCCTTGCAATTCGACGTTGGGCAGCCGTGTCGATGCCGCGCTAAGTGATTTCTTCCCCGTCCGAGTGCGACGCGCAATGCTTAATTTGGCAGGGAACAGCGGCACTGTCCCCGCCAGGCACGAGATGTTTCTCGGCAAGGTAAAGCTGGTCGGTCAAACGGCCGATCAGGCCCACGTCACGTTTAATAAGGAAACGGGCCAGCTGGATACGCGGCAGCTCAAGCATGTCGCAGAAACCGTCACGCCTGACGGACAAAAGATGCTTCAAATAACCCTCGACGAGCGCGACAAGGATCAACTTCCTAAAATTATTGCCCGTGAACGAAAGCGACGCGGCCTTCCTCCATTGTCGGAGGAACAGCTCGCTAGCCAGACAAATAATTTCACAACTACTACCGTTGACCATCCACTTATTCAAATCAATCAGAGCATCAGTTTTGCGTTTCTGCGGCATGCAATGATGAAGATCGCCTATGAGCTTGCATTCCTATGGCTCGGCGAACTCTATCTTGATGATCCTGTAGCTGCGGAGCTGCGTACGGCCATTTGCTCTCCGGAGCTTACATCGACGGACAAAATTGCAGGCTATGTTGGTGTGGCTGAAGACTGCGACGCTTTCAAATGCTGGACGCCACATGAAGAGCATCACCTAGCATATGCGAACGTTGTCGCAGGTAATGTCATGATCTCTGTCCGCGTCTTCGATATATATGCCGCTTGCATAGTCGTAAGCCGCGAAGCTGGTCGATATTTCCAATCACATGCCCATGACGAAAAGCTACGTTTTCTAGCCATTGATGCCGTCAGCGGCAAAACCGTCGAAACGTCCTTTGGTCAAGAAACGCAGCGCATAGCGACGGCGATGACCGCATTTCAACGCCTCCCGCCCTTTTGGGACCCGCTTTGAGGCGACCAGACCGCAACGACTTATCGCATAAATCTTGCTTTTCGGGACAGCGGGCGGGCTTCGATCATACTTTCCGGAGCACCGGAATCCGCACGCTGGCCCAGATCACGTGCTCAACGGCGCGCTGCCCGCTTCAGCTGCACATCCACGCCGGTCATGCGGATGCGCCACTCGCATAGCTGATCGCTTGTACCGAACGCCATCGCGATGTTCGTGATCGTCTCACCACGGCGGCGGCTACGCATCAGAACATCACGCGGCAGCAGCATTGCGGCCGCCAACCAATCTGCCTCTGCCTCTGCGTCTTCTGAGTAATCGCTCAGCAGTAGCATCCCGTTCGTGGAAACGTCGACTCGTGCGGGCACATGTTTGAGAATGATATGGGCCAGTTCGTGCATCAGCGTGCTAGACCTGCGTCCACGACTATGGCTCGGGTTGATGATGATGGCGGTCACCCCGCCTTCTTTGAGCGTCATGCCTGACCAGCTCTCGCTGTCGGTTTGCAGTAAGCGCCTTTTGCATTCAGCCGAAATCTCGAGGTCGTCGAAGTCCAGGACAACGACCCCGATGTGCCGGGCATAACGCGATGGATCTAGCGGTGCCGCTGGATCCAAACCAAGCTCTAGCCTGGCTTCCGCGCTTAGGCGCTCCGCCTGGGCTTTAAAACCGTGGCGCATACTAGGGGTCGATCAGCTGATTTCGGGCTTGAATTGCACGTTGAGCGGCCAGGATCAGTTCGCCTAGCGCCACCGCCGTTTCTGGCGCCACAGTTTTCTGCTTCCGGAAGTGAACGACAGCTTGCGGCGATTGTTCAGCCTGGTCGCCCAGCCCGAGGAATTCGCGGGCGTCACGGTCCAGCCAGCGGCAGATTTTGGCAAATGTCTCCAAGTCGGGCATGTGCCCGTTCTCGACACGCGACAGCGTGGCGGCGCTGATGCCAACGTCGGCTGCGGTTGCCCGAACACCGCGCCCGCCGCGCTTAACGGCGATAAGACGGCCCAATTCCTTGATCGGTAGCAACATTAAACCTCATGGCGTGATTACGCCCTTGCGCGGAGCGCAGGAGCGACCTAAATATGTCTTACGTGTAAGACGATTTGTCATACATATAAGACGTTTCGTTGATAAGACAGAGAATCACGGCGCATCAAGGGCGTCAAGTGGAGGCTAGCATGGGTGAATTAGACCAAGGCAAAGATCCGCTGCTCGAACAGGCGGTTGAGCACCTGAAGCACGCGGAAGCGGACCTGGCACGTGCGCGGGAAGCAGAAACGCGGACCGAGCACGAGATCAAAGAAGCGGCCGAGGAAATCACGCGGGCCGAGCGCCATAACCGTCCTCATGAACTGATCGTCAATCGCAAGCCGTATACTTGGCCCAAGGACAAGATCGACGGTCGTGAGATCAAAGCGCTTGCAGGTAGCCCCGCCGACTGGGTTGTGAACCAGATCGTGGACGGCCCGGGCGAAGATCCGGAAGTCGCCAATGATCAGTTTGTTGAGCTCGCCCTCGATGCCGAACCCAAGGGCGTGAAGCGGTTTATCACCCGCAAACCGAAGACTTCGCCGGGCGTCCGATGAGCGAGCCCAGCTTCCTTCCCGAAGACGATCAGGATTTCTTACGACGCAAGGCGATCAAGCATCGCCTTGTCAGCGAGATGGTCGGAATGGAAGTGAGGCGGGGCGTGATTTTTCCAGAGTTCGAAGTCCCTGGCAATCTTTGCAGCCGCCAGAACGGGCAGCTGGTGGCCGGGGGAACAGCAGCCCTCCTCGTCTTGATCCCCAAAGGTTATGCCAAGACGCGGTTAGACAGCTGGTATGTTCAACCGGGTCTGTTTCTGCCGGGCGGTGGTCTGGTTGACCGGGCGGGTTCAGAAACAGACCTTTTCAATGGCAGGTGGCAGTTCTGGTCCCGGCATCTGGCCGATAGCGAGTGGCGGCCCGACATTGATGGGCTCGAGACATATATCCAGTACATCAGGGAGGGGCTACGCAATCCATGACACAATTCGCCCTTCGCCTCCTGGCCGAACAACGCGACCGTATCGCCGACCTTCTGTTCAAAGACGATAGCGAGCGGGCGGTACTGGCACTCTGCGGCCGGTCACGTGTCAAGGATCCGTGGTCCGGCGAGGTGGACGAGCGGTTCTTAGTCCGTGAGATTATTGAGGTGCCTGAAGATGCCTACGAAGCGCGTTCGCCAGACGGATTCACTTGGTCGACAACGCCCTTCTTCAATGCGCTGAAGCTAGCCGAGGCCAAAGATTTCGCTGTGGCCGTCTTTCACGCTCATCCCGCTGGTCAACTTAAGTTTTCCGGCGCCGATGACATCGCTGAGCATGACCTATTTCAGATCGCATTCAACCGCTTGGATAGCGACCGGCCACACCTGTCGGTAATCATGGATCGGACCAAGGATCTCGCAGCGCGGGTCTACGGCCCAGATCTGAAGCCGCAAGCGGCGAGCCGCATCATGGTCATCGGCAAGCGCTGGCAGAGCTGGCTAAGCGGACCTGCGGCGATTGCGCCGGTGGAACTTGACCGACAGGCCCGCGCCTTCGGCACGGCCTCCTCCGCACAGATCGCAGGACTAAAGATAGGACTCGTCGGCTGCGGCGGAACGGGCTCGGCCATAGCGATGCTCCTGGCACGCATCGGGGTCCGCAAGCTCGCCCTCCTCGATGACGATATCGTCGAGGATACCAACCTGAACCGGCTACATTTCGCGACACGGATCGATGCCAGCCTAAGGCGTAAGAAGGTCGATGTAGTCGGAGAAGGTGCGGCGGCGATCGGTCTTCCAATATCGATCATCCGCGTTCCGGACTTCGCGGATCGCCCTGCAGGCCTTGCGATCCTGAAGGCCTGTGATGTCGTGTTTGGCTGCACGGATGACGACCTTGGCCGTGAAGTCCTGAATCGCCTAGCGCACTTCTATTTCATTCCGGTGATCGATGTTGGTCTGCTGATTGAGCCTAACGCCAATGGCGGCTATGACATCTTTGACGGACGGGTGACAGTGGTGCAGCCCGGTTACCCCTGCCAAAGCTGCCGGGGTCTGATTAGCAATGATCAAGTCTATCAAGATAGCCTCCGGCGCGATCCGGAACTGCAAGAAGCCCGTCGTCGAGCTGGCTATGTGCCAAATGATCCCGATCCGAGTCCGGTGGTCGTCACCTTCACAACCGAAGTTGCCGCGATGGCTGTAAACGAGCTTTTCCATAGACTGAACGGATTTCGGGGTGAGGAGCAGACCTGCTCAGAGCGTGTTCGCCAATTTCAATATCTGAAGAATTCGGATACCCTGCCAAGCGGGCACTCAAAGCAAGGATGCAAGATCTGTGGTGTCCGGCGATATGATGGACGAGGCGACATGAACCCTATGCTCGACCTCACACTATGATTCGTATCCCGATCAGTTGGCTTGAATGGGGCGCTCGCCACAATCTTTGGAGCCGGCCGCACTTCCTTTGCCGCGAGGTAAGCGAGGCGCCACTCGACGAGGAGATGATGCCAAACCTAGTCTATGACGAGGTACGCGGTGGTCATCGCAAATGGGCGCACATGCTATGTCCGCGTTGCAGTGAACATATCCAACTCCAAACGGCAGCGGGCTCGAATTGGAAGATCACTTGCGATTGGCTACATCGGCCGACCGTACAGCCGTCGATATGGGAAACGGAAGGCTGCGGCGCCCATTTTTTTGTCCGAAAGGGCAGATTGATTTGGTGCCCTTGATCCCAAACTAATCGTTAGAACAATGCGGCTTTCGCCTAAATGTACGATAGCAGCGCCCAGCACAGCGTCTACGCCTCTTCTCCATTGCAGGCCGTTCTTCCCGGCACACCCGTCTGACTCGGCGCCCTCAGTCCATCTCGAACCCGAGATCGCGCTCCGGCTCGGCCTCATGCCCCCTCTCCGTTTCTGACCCTGCACCATCCGAGCGATCGATCTCGGAGGTCATGTCCGCCTCTCGTGCCGCTGCCCGATGCACTGCGGCCAGATCAATCTCCTGCCCCGGCGCCAAAGTGCGGACCAATGGCATCCTGTGTTCGCTGATGTCCTGGACCATGATCAGGCTACCCTGCTGCCAGAGGGCGATATCCGCTCCACGCAGCCGCATGGTGCCAACGAACTGCACTGCGCCCCGGTCCTCAGGCTCCAGCCCTCGATAAAAACACTGGTCACCCGGTTCCGGCCAGGCGTTCCGGTGAGACGCGAACATCATGATCGTGCCGGCCCGCCTGTCCGGCGCCGTCCACCCCTCGGCCTCATCGAGCGCCCGGATCCGCTGATCCCGCTCCGCCTCCAGCACTGGATCGGCAAACCTGATCTCCATCCGGTTCGTGACCGCCGCCTCCAGCAGACTCGACCGGAGCCGGTCGTCAGCGCCGATCTCAAGCGGTGCACCATCGGCCCGACGATGCGCCAGATCAAGCGCCAGACGCGCCGCCTCGGGGGAGAGCGTGACCAGCGCAACCCCCTCCTTCGTATCCAGAACCACACCGCCATCCCACATGCGCCAGGTCCGATCCCCGTGCCGCCCCACCCTGGCTTGCACACCAAGGGTTGGTTTCGGCTCGACCAGACGCTCAGGCACCCGGATCATCAAGGCCACAACCTGCTCCCGGCGCCCCTGCTGCTCCGCTGTTTGCCGCAAGGCCGCGAGCGCCACGCGATCCCCACCCTCAGCTTCGCGACGCAGCCAGTCCGGCCACCCTGGCGTCGGCGGATGCTCGGCCCGGATCCGCTCCCGCACGGCCAGACTCTCCCGCCGATGCCGGTCCAGCAACGCACGTTGCTCACGTTTCAGCGCATCGTATCGGATCCGTGGATCGATCCCGATGGTAACCTTCAGCCGTTTGATCTCGCCGAATTTCGCGGCGTAGTGCGCCGCAATTTTCGCCCGATACGCCCGCTCTGCCGCAATCTGGGCCTCCACCGCCTCGCGCCGGCCCGCCCGCGCGCCATCCCGCTCAACAACATAACGATCCCACAGGCCAGGCTCACCTCGATGCTCCGGCCGCACCGTCCGCTCGTAGATGCTCTCCGGCACGATCGCAGCCACCGCCGCGCCGGCCGGCTGATACACGCCAAGCCGGTCGGTCAGCCTCCCGAAACTCATCGATCGGTCGAGATCGCTCGCCCGCATCATCAGCGCCGGCTCGCCTCGCTTGCCGATCACCAGCCCCGCCCCGCGCGGACGGACTTCCAGACCATGCCGCGCTGCCGCCACATGCAATGCCGGCCAGCCACCCCGATCCTCGCGCCCGGCTTCCAGAAGGTCGGGACCCGCAACCCGCTTCACCCAGTCGATAAACGGCTCTTCGCCCGTATGTGCCCGCATCGTGGCCGCCGCATCCAGCTCCCGCGCCCGGCCTGGCTCCGGCAAGCCGTGATTCGTCCGGGTCAGCCCATGCTCAACCTCCAGCTCCGCCGCCATCACAGCCAGACGCTCATGATCCCGGAAGAAATGCGCCGCCTTGAACGTCTCCGGATGAATCAGATTGATCGCCACATGCAGGTGCAGATGCTCCTTGTCCCCATGCAGCGCCGATATCCGCTGATGCGCCGACAGCCCAAGCCCACCCACAAGCCGGTCCTCGATCGCCTCGATCTGTTGCCGCTCCGGCTGCTCCCCCGGCGGAAACGCCACCACCAGATGATAATTCGCGTCCGCCTTCACCCGCGTGTTCATCGCCTGGGTGGCGTCCATCACCTTGATCGCCGCCTCCAGATCATCCGCCAGTGCACAATTCGTGATCCGGACCCACACAACCCGATCGCCATGCCGGACCTGGTCACCCAGATACGCGCCAAGCCCGCGCGCCCCTTGCGGACCGCGGCGGCCACCGGAACCAGCTGCGACGCCATCGCCCGCTCGCCCAGCCTCCCCCTGCCCCGGTACCATCGCCGCCGTCACATACCGGGCCAGCTGCCGGAACCCGCCCGCCCGCGTCACCTTCGGCGGTACCCGGCGGACAATCATAGCCGCTTCACCGCCTCGCTCAGCCCGACAAGCCCCTGCCGGATTTCCGCAACAACCCGTTCCACCGTCTGCGGCGACGGCCCGGAGCCCCGCAATAGCTGGGAACGGATTGCCTCCAGCCGCTCCAGCAACCCCCGCAGCACCGCGCCCTGGCGCTCCAGTGCCACGATCGCCGCCTTGTCCACCTTCGAATTGATCGCGGCATGCACCGCCGCCACACGGACGTAATCCGTGACACCAAGACCGGCCGCCGCAGCCCGCGCCTCGATCTGCTCCCATTCGCCCGGCGTGTAACGCACCGCCAGCTGCACGCTTCGGCTCTCGCGCGTCGCCCGCGCACGCCTCACGCCGCGAGGACGCCCTCCCATGGAACCCGCCGGCCTTCCCTCATCCGCTGCGGCGGAGCCTTCGCTCTCGGACTCGTTGCCGGCATCCATTGGCGTCTCCTCTCCGTCCCAAAACGCGCCGGGCACACCCGGCGCCTGCGTCGAGCCACAGGCGAGTAAGCACCGCACCGCCCCTTCAGGCGGCACTCTACCCCTCCGCATTTGCATTGCAAATGCACATCTTGCCTAAAAAAGATAAATAGAATAAGGGAGAATATGGCAGAGAAAGCCAGATTTAAGCGTATGAAGACATAAATCCAGTAGAATCTGACAAAATCTGCTTTAAACCGCTAAATTCTGCTAATATCTCGCTGAATCCTGCAAAATCCGATTTTTGTTCGACACCCCACTGGCTACGATGAAAGTATGTCTGGTAACCAAATTAAAATGCGCGGAGTGGCCCGAATGGCGTTCAGGGCAGTCCGTAATGATGTCGCTGCCGAGATCGAGGCAGGGTCCACTGTCAAACTGAGTTGGCTAAAGCATTTCGGCGACCAGCCCACGCCAACAGTGAGCTATACCCACTTCGCTGGCCTCGTCGCCCGGGAGATCACCGGCAAAGTTGGTTCACGGGGTGGCCGGGCCACCGCCAAGCTGTCGTCACCGCACGAAGCATCCGTTTTGGATCAACCGGCGGCCGTGCCTCTGCCCAACCCGCAGCCAGCGCTTTCACCCGAAAAGCGTCAGCAACCGAATGACAGCCAAAGCCAAGTCCGCCAGCAACCAAAACGTATTGTCACCAGAGTCCCCGACATCGAGAGAATTCTCTACGGAAGCAAGGGCAAACTAAAAGAGTGAGGACCTGAATTACGGGTGGAGCCCGTGAAGAAGCCCCCAGGAGATACCGATGATGGCCACGGCCTGAAAACAGAATGCGACCATCCTCCACTTAAGCATGTCGGATTTTGCTTCACTGATGGCTTGCCGCAATGACAGGTCGATTTGCTTGATCTCGGATTTCATGACGCGACCGTTGTGATCACCTGCCTGGCGTCCGGGAATATCTGATGCGCTGGCTGGTAGACTGGATACTCCGGTATCATCACCAAGGTTGCCAGTGTTTCCATTAGCGCATGACCTGCTGTTATTGTTCATGGTTAAGATCGGCGTTGTTGCGATACCCACTGCTCAAGCAATTCCTGCAACAGGTCGGACAAGTCGCAATTTTCGTTCTCACCCTGCCCCGCCCGCAATATCATGACAGCATCGCGCTGCGTCTGCCTCCTGAGCAACACGGAAAACTGCTTCCATGCTGGATCGCTACGCTTTCCGTGGGGCCGTCCCAAAGATCGGACAGCAACCGACGGAACGGGTAATTCGGCACGCTCCGGGGCAGGCTCTGCAGGTGATGCTGCTGGCGTTGCGTTCTGAAAAATTCCCGCGAACTTGCTTTCGGTAGCTTTAGCCATCAGTCATCTCCTTTCCCGCCGCCTGATAGGCTTCCCAGGCGCGCTTGGCGCGAGGGTCATGCTGCACGCCATAGACAGGGACACCTTCGGCCGCGGCTCGTTCAAAAGATTTGAGCCGAGGAATCTCCGCAGTGAAAACGGGGATTTCCTCACGCAGCAACACCGCGCGGAGTTGGGGGCCGTCCGTCTCGGGTGGTGGTGGCACCTTGGTCATCAGCACCCTGTATTTGTTCGGAGCTAACTTACGAGCCGCCTGAAGGGTCAGAATAAGCGCGTCCGTGTCCAGCGAAGCTGGCACTGTCGGGATTACGAGTAGATCGCATCCCTTCGCCAATGCCTCGAAATCTGCACTGCCAGGGCGAGCCTCGGTATCGATCACGATATGCTGGAAGTTTCTCGCCTGATAAGCCCCCTCTTTCTCGTCCACGGTTTGGAATGGAAAACCGCCGCGCCGCCCCCATGCGGTTGCACTACGATTAGGGTCGCCGTCGATCAACAAGGTTGAAGAGAGGGTTTGTAAATAGGCGGCAAGGTGAACAGCGGTTGTGGTTTTGCCAACTCCTCCCTTGTAGCTCGCCACGGTTACAAACATTTCCAACCTCCATAATTTCAGAATTTCATAATTACAAAACTTGGAATTATGTGATGGTGTAATTATGAAATTTCAAATTTATAGAATTTCATAATTACGATCAAGACCGCCGAACATGATCGTAATTGCATAATTTTATAATTATGTAATGCGAAAGCCATCGTCCGCCCTGGTGCAGCGTCCTTGCCGCCTTGTCCCAGCCGAACATCATGGCACGCGCTCCTACGCGCATGGTCAGTGCCCTTTCGACCGGCGGGCTCTATCCTGGTTCGTCTTTAAACCCCAAATCGTCCGAGTTAGGTTGAGGGTTCCACCGCGGGCGCGCGTCACCATCCCGTTGAAATATCCGCCCGGTGTCGAGGTGAAATGTCCTTCCGGCTTCATCGAGACGATCGCCAGCGCAATGGCGGCCTGTTCCCGGCCCATGGCAAGGCAGGCTTCGCCCCAAAGCGGTTTCGAGACGCCAAGATCATGCCGCAGCCAGTCGGCAGCTTCCACGATGTCGGGCCAGGTGGGGGAGGGAGATCGGAGATAGGGCCGCAAGCGGGGAGCTAGACACACTAGCTCGTCGGTCGTGAGCCGCATGACCGGGCCAGAATCCTTCCGTGCCGATCGATTTGGTCCTTTTTTGAACCTTTCTGATGGAACGGACGGTTGGCGAGAGGTCACGGCTCCGCTGCCTGACCTACATTCACTCAATGCCATTACTGTATCCTGACAAGGATTAGGGTTTAGTTTGTAGTTGTATTGGTGGGGCCGGTTTTCCGGCCCCTTGGGGTCGGTTTGCACAGTTTCGCAATGGGCCTCCTGTGGGGGAATCGTCGCGTCCGCCAAGCGTTTCTTCGCCTCCGCGTGCCTCCGTTCAAGGCCGGCAACGCCAAGGGCTAATTCGTCGATCCGTTCGATGCGTTTCAGCACCCGCGCCAAGGCATGGGCTTCCTGGCCGAGACGCCCCCATTCCGGGCCAGCAAGGCCGATCTCGGCGGCCGTCTCGAGCACCTGGGCAAGGCCGCGTACGGCAATCGTCGCCCGCCGGCGTAAGCGTCGCATCTCCTCCCGCTCGGCACGCGCCTTCTCAGCCACCGCCTGAAACTCCGCCATGCGAACGGCGAGGGGAGAAAGATCGAACCCATAGGCTTCGACGATCCGGCCATGCGGATCGCGGCGGCCGTAACGCTTGCCGTTCGGGCTGTCCTTCATCGAGACCAGGCCGAGCTCGACCAGGTGCCGATTGAGCGTCTTGGCCTGTGTAGACCCGATGCCAAGGGCTTGCTGTTGCAAAGCGGCCGAGGGCCAGACAATCGGTCGGCTGCCTTCGGTCCAATCCTGGGCCTGGGTGAAGCTGAACAACCAATCAACGGCATGCACGACCCGGCCGGAATAGCCGAGGGCAGGGGCTGCCGCCTTGAAAGCCGCCAGGACACGGCCCGGCAAGGCCTTGTCCGGCAGGCCGCCGAACGCCTCGCCAACACGCTCGGTATTCAGCATGGCAAGGGATAGTTTTCGTAGTCCGCTCGGGCACTTAGCCCCGCTTGGTCGTGACGCCCCGAAGGCGTTTTCTGTCTGCAT
>NC_015179.1 GCF_000202835.1 Acidiphilium multivorum AIU301 | reverse complement strand
CGTGATCCTCCGTTGTGGCTGGATCGCGACAGGCAAAGCTCTCCCCTCAGCAGAAACGGCAATTTCCGCTTGGCAAAAAAGCTCGCAATGGCTATGTCTGGGGAAGCAAACTGTTCCAGACGGCCTAGCCACCACGGCCCGTCACGAATTTATGCAAAGCCCGCCCGGCAAGGCGGGCTTTCGCATTTCAAGCGGTCTGCTGAGTAGGTTCTCTCCCGCGCTCGATCAGTTGCAACAGCGCCTGGCTGCGGCTCCGCAGACCCTGGCGTTTCTTGATCTCGTCGATGAGGGCGACAGTCTCGTCGGGGAGCTGGAACAGCACCTCCTGCGCGCCGGCGTCCCGAAGGCGCTGGCGGTAGCGGATGTTCCTCCCAACATAGGAAGCGGCGGCTTTTGGCATCGGCGAATCTCGAATCAATTCCCTAGGGAATTAACTGTCGGCGCTTCGTTCGGGATTGTCTACCACTTCTTCGCAGCGATTCGTGCTTGAGCACTGAAAAGCCCGGTTTCCTTGTGAATTTTCGTTATGGACATTTGGTCCGCGAACACAGAAAAGGGGCGCGACTCGTGCCCCCTGCCCAGACGCAGCTGTACTAATGCTCCACGCGATTCGATTAGAAAGCGCGAAAGCAAGAATTCATGAAAAAGGGAATTCTACCGCTTAAGGCCGCGTTGAACTTCCCAAGCGTCGAGTGCCTCAAAAAGCAGCTCGTTCAGCTTGAGATCGGCAGCGGCGGCACGCTGGCGGAATCGCTTGCGGAAGGCGGGCGACACCTTGAACGCGAGCGCCTGGAGATTGGCAGTCCGGGTGGGTCGCTCGGCCGCATGCTGCGCATTGGCCGGCGCTGGCGGCGGCACTGCCGCTGGAGTCGGGCGCGGGACACGCTGGACTGCCTCAGTCATCGGCCGGGCGGCCTCGGAGGTCAGCGCGGCGAGATCAATGGCCGGGCGCTTGCTCATGGAATTATCTCTTTCATGAATTCTCCCTTTCCAACTTTTCTCTGATTTCGTGCCAAAGCGCCGTAATCTCCTGCGCCGCAATGCCCTTGACCTCGGTTTCCAAGGCGGTTTTCCCGTGAGCGAAGGTTTCGGCGTAGATGACGCGCTCGTGCATCCGGGAGCTGAGCACGAGACCGAGCGCACCGAGCGCCATAGCGGCGCCGTCGTTGTTGCGGAGCTTAGGCCGCACCCGCGTCAGGACGAATTGGAAGGGCTTCCCAGACTCGCGGATCAGTGGCAGGCCTTTGACCAGCGCGCGCAGGTCGGCCGGGGTCGGGTTGAGCGGAATCAGGATCAGGTCGGCAAGCGCGAACAGATCGGCGTTAACTGCGCCAATCGAAGGCGCTGTGTCGATGAAGAGATAAGCAGCCCCTGCCTGGTCGAGCGCCTGCACCCTACCCGCCAGGTCGTCGAGCGACAGCTCCGAGTAGCGCGGCGTCTCGATGCCGCTTTGCTTGCGCTGGTTGAACCAGTCGGCGGCGGTGCCCTGCGGATCGGTGTCGGAGATCACGACCGGACCGTCGCCAGCGGCCTCGGCCGCGGCGGCCAAATGAACCGCCGTGGTAGATTTACCCGACCCGCCCTTCTGATTCGCGATGACGATCGTTTTCATGAAAGTGATATTGTCTGAATTCCCATTTTCATGAAAGAGGGAATTCCTCTCTTTTAGGAGAAAACGAGAATTCTCTCTTTCTCTATAGGATGCTGACAAGCACTCACGAGTCCAGACCAGGTCACGGATCGCTTCATGCGCCGGATCCGGCACCCAGACCGCCGTCAATTCCCCCGCCCGATGTAGCCTGGCCAGGTTCACCGCGTCCCGACGATCCGTCTTGATCCGTTCCCCCGGCTTGCGAGGGATCAGCGACGGCGCCACCACCACGCAGCCATGCCCGGCCGCCGTCAGCTGTCGCTGGATCCCGTAGCCACATGGACCCGCTTCATAGCAAAATCGCAGTTCCCCGCCCACGCGCTGCAACTTCGTCACCACCCTCGTCAGCGCCTCCGGGGTGTTCGCGATCCGGCCATACTCGCGCACGTCATCGCGGCCGCCGGATTCCGCCAGCGCGACCGTGATCGTCTCCTTGTGCACGTCCAGCCCGATAAAAGTGATATGCTTTCCCATGACCCGTCTCCTATGCATTGAGGCTCGGCACCGGACCTCCCGGCGCAACCCTCGGAAACCTGCATACTGCGAGACGGGTCACCCCAATCTCAGGCGAACATCTGGTCTAGCGACGCCCTTTCTCGACATGCTGCACCGGCAAGTCCGGCGTGCTGACGGACAAGCAGCTGATCGATGCGCTACGACCCTCTGACGGCTACATGCGGCTCTACGAGGCGAGCCAGCTCGATGGACGGTCGAGGCGGTCGTTACCGACAATCTGAGGTCGCACCCGCTGTTTACGAGTGATGAACTCGCCCGGGAGCGACAGCGACTCAAGAATTACGGATATATAAGGGCGCTTACCGCCAAATCTGTCCGTAATTCTTGTTTTCACTTTTTCTCTCTTTCCATCTTTTTGGAATTCCGGAAGCGCACAGGAGCGGCCGACCGCGTAGGCTGCGCCTCGGTCTCGTGCAGTTTCAGGGAATGCAGATAATCAGAAGCACGATCACAGCGGGCGGCTGGGGCAGGGCAAGAGATTCAGCCCTGGCATTGTAGTGGGCGGGCAGACCTTCGCACTGAGCGGGACTTCGCTAACCTAGTCGTCGAGCGAGGTCCCGTGTTCACCAGCCGGATGGCAAGGCTATGACGGAGCAGGTGCGATCCCACGTATGGCGTCGTCCGTGAATTACGCGACCGGGCGATATCAGGCTGAAAGGAGGCCGAGACGTCCGGCCCTGATAAGCAAGAGCCTGACCGAAGATGGATGCCAGCGCGTGCCACCCCGAGGGGTGCGCTCACGCATGGCCTCGAGCTGAGTGGCGATCTGCTGCAGGGTGTGGCCGGGTGCCGCCGTCTTGATGCCGGCAACCAGGCGTACCAGCCGATCGTCACTCCTCTGTGGAGGAGCTCGGCCCAGTAGGCTACGGTCAGCCAAACCTTCAGCGACGAGCCGATGGACGGTGCGGCGCAGTCGCTCGACGGTCCAGATTCTGCCGGAAGCGTGGTGTGCTGGTGTGGCCTGTCCGCGGTTGAGAACCCGGACAACATCCCCCCACGGCTGGTCGGGCCGCATCCTACGCACGGTCGGCAGCCAGGAATCGAGCTGGCTCAAAATGCCGTCGAGATACGCTGCATCGCGACTCTTTCTGATCTTGCGGATGGCTTCCGGGTCACGCGCGCGCAGGCCCGGATTACCGCCGATGCGGCCACGGACCCGGGCTGCGCACAGACCCGCCCTGGTGCGCTCGGCGATGAGGGCCCGCTCGAGCTGGGCGACGGCACCGAGCACCTGGAGGGAGAACATGCCTTGCGGTGTTGTGGTGTCGATCGGATCGCGCAGGCTGCGGAAATGCGCCCCCACGTCCTCCAGCTGCTCGATGACGGCGAGCAGGTGGCTGACCGAGCGGGCGAGGCGGTCGAGCCGGACCACGACCAGGGTGTCGCCGGCCTGGATGGTGCGCAGCAGGCGGGCCAGGACCGGGCGGCCGCGGTCGGCGCCGGAGGCGTGTTCCTCGAGGATGTCGGCGCAGCCGGCCGCCTGCAGCTCATCGAGTTGCGGATCCGTGCCCTGTTCCTCTGTAGAGACCCGCGCGTAGCCGATCAGTCGGCCGGGGACGGGGTTTTTTCGGCCCTTGGGCGATGTCACGGCGATCAGGCCCTCCTTGGGGCCGATTTTTACAATTCAACAAGGCATCTGTAAACGACCGTTTGCGGAGGTGGCCAAGTTTCTGGGAAGCGCCGATCCCTCTGCGAGCCGCTCCGATTGCAATCGACCAGGGCATGTTCTGTCAGGATTCAGGGGACGCTTTGCAGCGAACCAGGGCACGGAAACCCGCGCCAAGCGGCCTCAGATCGGCCTTTGTCAGGATCCAGGGCGCGCGACAACTGCGCCCGGGATCCTACGAAAATGCCGTAGTATCGACAACCAGACATCACGACATCAGTGAAAAAACTTTTTTGCGCCCTGAAAAAAATGGTTTTTTCGTGCTATACGGCATATGGCGCAAAATTACGGATCAAAATATTGATTTTTATGATGGAGATCTTTGCGGCTTCCCGCCCGGCCCGGGCCCGATTCCTCTCCTCCATCAGCGGCCGGCGCAAAACATGAGCGACGGCCGACCAAGCGATGATCTCACGGTCGCAGTCGTCGATGACGAACAGAACCCGGACGATGTCACCGTTGCGGCATTTAAGTTCAAGATGGTCTGAGCACCAGCGGATGTTAGAACGCAGCGCGATGACGACGCCATCATGGGTTCTGGCAGGGCGATAGGCGGTATGCCGGGCCAACACTAGGCCATTAGCCTGCATGATGCGCAACACCCGCTTCCGATTGACCGGCGGCAGGTTCTGGGCGCGGCGTTCTGCGGTTGAGCAAGGCCGCGATGCGCCGATAACCGTAACTTGGCCGCTGATCGGTCAGCTCGCGGATCGCGGGCAGGATGGCGACATCTTCAGCCTTCGCATGGGGTTTGCGTCCGGCGTTGTCGGGAGAGGGTGCTTCGCCTGCTCCGCCAGGTTGGAGCGGGCAACACCAAGCGTGTCAGCGATCGCTTTCATGGCGAACCGTCCCTGTCGAGCGAGGCAAGCCGCAAGACTGGCTTTTTGGGGGCGGCCAGAGCGAGCGCCTCCTTGAGGATCTCGGCTTCCATCGTCTTGCGGCCGAGCAGGCATTCCAGGTCGCGCACGCGCTTCTCAAGCTCCTGCACACGCGCCACGCCAACGACATCGTCGTCGGCCTGAACAGCGGTCGCGCCGCCTTCGAGCATCCGCCGCTTCCAGGAAAGGAGCTGGCTGGGAGAAATCCCCGCCCGGCGAGCCACATAGGAAACCGACAAGCCGGGCTGCATGGCCTCTTCGACCAGACGCACCTTCTCGGCCGTCGTCCAGCGCCGGCGGCACTGCACAGAGGTGATCACTTCAACACGCCCGCAACGGCTATCGGGGACGGAACTCATAGTCATATTCATAGGCGTATGCCTATGAATATGCCTTATCGAGCTATATCCCCTGTCCGGTCAAAACGGGGGCACTCCATACTGCCGGGAGGATCTTCGCTATGCAAGCAGCCTTACCGATGCCAAATGGACTTTGATAGCGCGGCGTGGCGCGCATTGCGGGAGAAAGCGTTTGACGGTTCATCCCCGCGCCTGCGGGGAACGCGCTTGGCAATGCATATTCGGGCGCGCTCTCGGCGGTGTGTCGACGAGAAATCGCAGATCCAGGCGCTTGACCGCACGCAACCACTGCTGCCGATGCGCCCCGGCCAGATCGAGCGCCGAACCCACGACTACACCCGGCATGGCACAACCTCGCTGTTCGCCGCGCTCGACATCGCCACCGGTGCGGTCATCGGCCGCTGCTACCCCAAGCACCGTTCCAGCGAGTTCAGGAAGTTCCTCGACCAGATCGAGGCCAACGTGCCGAGCAACCTCGACGTCCATCTGGTGATGGACAACTACGCCACCCACAAGACCAAACCGATCCGCGATTGGCTCGCCAAGCGCCGCGCTGGCATGTCCACTTCACCCCCACAGGAGCATCCTGGATTAACCAGGTCGAGCGCTTCTTCGCCTTGGTGACCGAAAAGCAGATCAGACGCGGCGTCCACCGCTCAACCCAGCAGCTGGAAAGCGATATCCGCGCCTTCATCGACGCTCATAACGCCGATCCCAAGCCCTCCCGCTGGACCAAGTCCGCCGACAACATCCTCGCCGCTATCCAGCGCTTCTGCCAGCGCTCAAGCCAAATCAGAGAAACTACAGAATCACGACACTAGCATTGCTTTGATCCAGATCAAAGACGCTAGGCCGTCTTCGCCCATAGTAGGCCAACCCGGAGCAGGCGGAAGTCACCCGCTTCCCGATCAGCCTCCGGGTATCCGTAACAGAAACGGGAGCGGCCTTGGTGGCTTCCGCACACGGAGTGTCATGCCACAGTTTCCGCACCAATTCCGGCGATACCGAGCACTACATCGCGATCGCGACTCCTGCGCAGCTCAGCTTGGCTCGGCAGATCGATGCGCTAGGGCAGCGCTATGCCGCGGTGCGACAAACCTTGCGCCTGCCGCCGGACAGCGCGGTTTTCCGCCGGCTGTATGTGAGTGATGCCCTCAACCAGGCAGCAATGGTCCGCGACAGCAGCCTTTATCGCGAACCATTGGACAGTCCGGTTGCCGTCTCCATGGTGCAGCAACCGCTGCTGAGCGGAGCGAAAGTCGCGATGCTAGCTTACCACGTGGACTCCGCCACGCCGCTATGCAAGGCCCGCGCGCCATCCTGTGACCTATTGCTGCACAGGGGCGATCTGCGCCACCTGTGGAGCACACAGCTGTGCACATCCACCACAGCGGCGCCCAACTCCGCCGCCGAGCAGCCGCGCGATATTTTCAAACGACTGATCGGGGCGGTGCAGGCGCAGGGCGGTACGCTAGCAGATAACTGCGTTCGCAGCTGGATCTACGTGAAGGACATGGATGTGTTCTACCAGGACATGGTCGCTGCCCGTACCGTGCTGGTTCAGCAGCACGGCCTCACCCGCGATACCCACTACCTGCCCAGTACCGGCATCGAAGACGCCTGTGGCCACCAGTGTGACGTGGTGCTGATGGACACTTACTCCATCTCCATCATCGGCCTCGCGACGGAACAGGTGTCCTATGAATGCCTATGACCGGCTGTGTCACACGCGTGACTACAACGTGACGTTCGAACGCGGCAACCTCACACGCCAGCGTGCGCGCGTACTGGGCAATGTTGATGCGCTGCTGCACGCCGGTGGCGCGACCATCGAGGCAATGAGCCACTTCATCGTCTATCTGCGCGACTCCAGCGACTACAACGTCGTGGAAGCGTGCTTCTCCGATAAGTTTTTCAAATGTCCCGCGCCTGATTCTGCGCGGCCCGCTATGCCGCCCTGAATGGCTGGTGGAAGTCGAGGGCGTGGCAAACTGTCGCTCCCGCTCTGCCTGTGTTCTGAACGACCCCCGCAAGGCTGTCTGCGCCCAGACGCTTCACACGAAAGGAAATCCCCGGATGGCCGACACCAGCGCACCATTCAAGATGCTCGACGAAGCCGCGATCACCGCCGCGGCGTTACGGCGTGATCCGTACGACTACTGCTTTGTCGAGAACGCCATGCCGCAGCTCCTGAAGGAAGAGGTTCTGGGCGATGCGCCCACCATTCCGGAGCGGGGCAGCTATGCCTTGCCTGACCTGCAACACGGTCCGCATTTCGGGGCCGTGGTGCAGGACCTGATGAGCGACCGCTTCCGCCACTTGGTGGAAGCAAAGTTCGACATCGACCTGAGCAAGCGGCCGGCGTGCATTGTGATGATGGGCAATACCAGCGGTCACTACAATGAGGGCTACGCACATCCCGATAGCCCGCACAAGATCATCACCGTGTTGGTCGGATTTACCCGCGCCTGGCCGTATGAGCGCGGCCGGCTGCGCGTACTGCGTAGCAAAAACCGCAACGACTACGCCTTCGAGTTTGCCCCGGAATTCGGCCACATGCTGATGTTCCGCGTCTGCGACCATTCATGGCACGGTTTCCTGCCGCAGAAGGGCCAGCGCAAGAGCTTGCAGCTCTGCTACGTTGATTCTGAGTGGTACGTGCGCAAAGAATACGCACGCCACAGTCTGAGCGCGTACGCTAAGTCGGTGCCACTGCTGCGCAAGGCGATCGACTGGGCGCCGCGCCGCCTACCGGGGGGCCGTTGATGCAATATCCTCCGGTTCCCGCAGTGGAGGACATCGCGCAGCACTTCATGCGTGCAGTGCGCCAGTCGGAATGTGGCGACTGGCCGTATCGGCACTGGAAGTTGCGGGACGTACTGCCCCTAGATGTCTGCACCGGCATCCTGACCCTGCCGATTGCCCCCCCGATGCTCGGCCTCACCGACGGTACACGCAACACCTACAACGACTCGCGCTGCTTCATCACGCCGGCGCTGCGCCGCAAATACCCTGGCTGCGAGGCCCTGGCGCAGGCGCTGCAACGCCCCGACGTTGCGGCGCTGATGGCGGAGATCTGCGACATACAGGTCAACGGCAGCTATCTGCGCATGGAATACATCCAGGACCTGGACGGCGCCTGGCTGGAACCTCACCGGGATATCAAGGAGAAGCTGTTCTCCATGGTGATCTACCTGTTCCTTGGTCCCGACGCGGCGGAGTGGGGCACCGACATTTACGACGCGGACAAGCGCTGGGTCAGCCAGTCATCCGGGGAATTCAATTCTGGCACGATCTTCATTGCCGGCCCGGCGACCTGGCACGGCTTCGATCCGCGACCCATCGTCGGCGTGCGGCGACTCATGGAGATCAACTATGTCAGCCCCGACTGGCGCGACCGACAGCAGTTGGCGCTGCCGGAGGCAGCAATCCAAGTGGGGTAATCCGCTACAGTTGTGAATGGGTCTTGGTGCGGGAACATATTGTCCTTCTGCGCGGGTGACCTCGTGGCCCCGCGATCTGATTGGTGCTACCTGCGTGGCGCTGGAGCCGGTGTTCAAGCACATCGAGACGATGGTGTTCGCCGGTGCGCGCCTGCATGGCGACGACACCACGGTGCCGGTGATGGCACGAGGACAGACCGATACGGCGCGCGTGTGGGTTTATGTGCGTGATGATCGGCCGTTCGGCGGATCGGGTTCCCCCTGCGCGGTGTTCTACTATTCACGGGATCGCGCCGGCGTTCATCCGCAAACCCATCTCGCCGGATACCACGGTATATTCCAGGCCGATGCCTATGGCGGCTACAACAAGCTCTACGAGTTGAACCGATCTCCTGGACCGATCATCGAGGCGGCGTGCTGGTCGCACGCCCGACGAAAATTCTTCGAGCTGGCCGATTGCCGCGCGAACGCGAAGCGCAAGGCCCAGGGTAATAGCCTGCCTATCCGATGACTTTTTTGATCCAGTCTCGTTGGGTGATTGAAGCGATTTGTTCTGGCATCTGCATGAACTTGTTCCAGGCGTTTCGGCAGGCGGCAAGAATTTCGTCGTAGCTGTTCCAGACTTGATGGCTGATGGCTGAGGAAGTTGCCGCGCAGAAATTGCCAGATGTTTTCGACCGGGTTGAGCTCTGGCGCATAGGGTGGCAGCGACAGCAGGCTGATATTGTCTGGCACTGGCAAACGTTCGCCGGCTTGATGCCAGCCGGCACCGTCGAGCACCAGCACGGCGTGCGCGCCCGGCGCAACCTGCGTGCTGATTTCCCGAAGATGCTCGGCCATCGCCTCGCTGTTGACCGCCGGCATGATGATGGCGGCACCAATACTGCGTTCCGGGCAGACGGCACCAAACAGATAGGCGGAATCATGGCGGTTGTCGCGCACAGCCAGTGGTCCGCCCAAAGCTCCAGTGTATCTTCAACCGACGCGCCGCCAATCATCATGTCTCGAATCATGGTTCAACGAGGTCCCGCGGCACAGGTCTTGTCGCTGCTGCGGGCGGGACGTCGTTGAAGCCGGATTGAACGAAGCGATCATCTCGTCGCCAAGATCATGCTTCTGTCCGTGGTCAGTACGCAGGACTGCCACATCATGCCATCAGATCCGGATCCGGCAGGTCAATCTAGAGCGTTTTCTGACCTGAGTGAATCGTATGGGGATTCCCGAATCGGGTGAGAGGTGATTCGGCCCGAAGTAACGGAACGCCCCGCGCTGTAGCATAAGCGGACAAAGTGGGAACGCTGACGGGTTGGGATCGGGGTTTTCTGCGGGTTTGAGCGGAGAGCGCGGTTCTGAGGCCGGAATTGCGTGTGTATGGAAAACACCTGTTTTCCGTCGGTGGTCCGAGACCTGCCGAAAAATTCCGAATTTTGCGCCGAATTATCTACGGAAAACACCGTCGGAATGGCATGATATACGGAAACCGTCTTGAAGGGGATTTCCGTACATGCTGATCGGCTACATGCGCGTCTCGACTGATAATGACCGACAGGTGCTCGACCTGCAACGCGATGCCCTGCTCGGCGCCGGCGTCGATGAGCGGCATCAGAAGAAATCTCTTGCCTGCAGCTTGAAATGGCGAACATGAGAGCGGCATGTGCCCCGCCGAGCCCGCATCCCTCCAATCCAGGCGTCTGGCCATCACCAATTCCGCCAGCCCCGGACCCACACGCCTGCGCTGCTCCACGCCTGCCCAATGTCCGATCGTAAAGCTCACATAATGTCCAAAGCCGAATACCGCGTCAAAAATTTTCAGGTTAGACAAGGCTGTCCGCTGCGGATCATGGCGCAAAAAAAGCGGTGGATCCGGCGGTCCGTAGACAATTCAGGGTGGAAGGTGGCTGCGAGTATGTTGCCCTGACGAACCAAGGTGGGAAAACCTCCATATCGTGCCAAAATTTCCACGTGGGAGCCTGTCCTCACGATACACGGCGCGCGGATGAAGACCATTTCGAGCCCTCCACCGGAGAGGGCGCAATTTCCCATAGCAACACGGGATTCGGTCTGTCGTCCATAAGCATTGCGCTGCACGACTATGTCCAAAACCGCAAGGCTTTGCTGCGGCGACGGCAGAACCTCTTTGGCGAGGATAATGCAGCCGGCACAGGTACCGAACACTGGCTTGGCCATAGAAAACTCACGCACGGCTTCGTACATATTTTCGCGTGTGAGCAGCTTGAGGAGTGCCGTCGATTCGCCGCCCGGAATCACCAAGCCGTTCAGATCAGCCAATTCTTTTGTCGCGCGGACCAACACAATCTCGGTACCACTACTGCGCAAAGCCTCCGCATGTGCCGCGTAATCGCCCTGCAAAGCCACAACGCCGATTTTCAGGGACAAGTCTGTCAATCCCTTATCGGCAGCACCTACCAGCCTCGTGTCTGGAGCAACGCTTCTTCTTTCAAACTAGCCGCAGCAAGGCCGTGTATGGCTCCGAGACATGATTCGCTGATCTCGGCAAGAATCTGCGGGTTGTCGTAATGCGTTGTTGCCTGGACTATTGCTTCTGCGCGTGATTGTGCCTCGCTAGGATCAACAAAATGCTGTGAATCTCTCATGAAGATACCAGAGCCTACGAAAACTGCTTCTGCACCTAGATGACGGACGAGCGCCGCGTCAGCAGGGGTTGCAATGCCGCCGGCCGCGAAGTTTGGCACGGGCAGTCGGCCGATACTGGCGACGATTCTTACCAACTCGTAGGGAGCCGCCAATTCCTTTGCGGCGGCATACAGTTCATCCTCGCGTAGAACCGTTAAGGCGTGAATATCCTTGGCGATTTGCCGGACGTGCCGGACTGCGTGCATCACATCGCCGGTACCGGCCTCCCCTTTTGTCCTTATCATTGCGGCTCCTTCGGCAATCCGCCGCAGTGCCTCGCCCAGGTTACGTGCCCCACAGACGAAAGGAGATACGAAAGCGTGCTTGTTGATATGATGCATTTCATCAGCCGGGCTCAGAACTTCCGACTCATCGATGAAATCTACGCCGAGAGCCTGAAGCACCTGCGCTTCGGCGAAATGGCCGATTCGGCATTTTGCCATCACGGGGATCGAAACGGCAGTCATGATCTCCTTGATTTTTTTCGGAGAAGCCATTCTAGCGACGCCACCCTCAGCTCGTATCTGTGCGGGCGCCCGCTCGAGTGCCATCACCGCCACTGCACCGGCGTTCTCTGCGATCTTCGCCTGCTCTGCGGTAGTGACATCCATGATGACCCCACCCATGAGCATTTCGGCTAGTCCCGTCTTAAGTCGCAACGGTGATGTTTCGATAAGGTTAGTCGGCATATCGCTCATATATAGAACTCCTGTGTAAGTGTCCGTCTAGCAAGCCGACACGCGCTGCGCGGCTAAAATTTCCGCGCATAGGCAGCAGAGTTGAAAGTTATCTCGCTTCTGCCCGCTCATACATCCCTTTGACTTCAGCCTAATATCAACGGCTCGCTATGCGGCTTCTTGTGTGGTCGCTTATGACGACACTCCCTGGCCGAACACTGCGAAGACTCGGAAGATCAGAAACTTGAAAGGGTCGGATCTTCATTATCGGCGATGGCTATGCCCTCGACCTCTACCAGCCATTCCGGCCGGCAAACCGGACCCTGTACAATGATCGCCGGGACTCCGGGCAAGCGCTCGGACAATGCCGTTTTGATCCGTGGATGGTCGGTTGGGTCACGCAGATAGACGATGAGGTGCATCAGCTCACTGAGTCCCGCCGAGCCAGCGCGCAAAAGCGCCTCCACATTGTCGAGCGCGTGGTCGAATTGGCGCAGCACATTTCCGGGATGAACTATCTGCCCGGAGCGATCAATGCTGGCCGTTCCCGAGATAAAGAGATGGGCGCGATCGGCATATGCAATACGGGTGCCACGCTCGAAGGTTACGTTGTAGTCCTTCGTCGGACAAAGATGATCGAAATCATTGAGATAGGACACCTGTTGTGGTGCAAGTCCGAGGATCGAGTAGGCATCCATCGTTACTATATCGAATCTGTGTGCGCACGCTCCCTCGATGCCGGTGCTGGCAATGAAATGCGTCTCCGCCGACAGACCCTGTTCAAGAAACACCTCACTCCTGCTTGTCACCATATCCTTATAGAATACGTCGATGTCCTTGACGTAAATCCAGGTGCGGACGCAATTGTTGTGTAGGGTGCCCCCTAGACCATCGAGCTCATCGATAAGAGTATCGAACAACCGCCGTGTCTGTTGTGTCACAGGAACCTGCCTTTCGTCCGATCCCGGGCAGAGACCTGTTGTCCAGAGATAGGCAAGACCATTTTTTTCAACCACGACATGCCGCGGCGTAAGCCGGCGCTTGGAGAGATCGAGAGCTCCGCTGACATGATAGGCAAGAAGGGACAGCTTGGTTCCTGAGAGAGGCGGCTGCTGGATGATTGACAGTGCCACAGGAGAGTTATCTTCATCCTCTGCAAAACGGCTGTGCCGCAGCAAAGGTGCCTGGTTCATCGCATCGCTGACGAACAATCGCCGGAACACGGCACCGCCGGCCGGCAGGCAGAGCTCCTGCCGTGTTTCATCATAACGTTGCTCAAGACAGGCGAGCTGCTCGGTGAGGTCGAGATCAGCGGGTGGTTCGATGACAATGTAATGTTCGCTTCCGCCGGTCATCCGCCCGAAGCTTTTACTGATAACTCTGCCACTACAGTCCATACTCAGAATGCTTCCCGTTGTTTGGTAGATCCCAAAAGTGTGGTGTCCAGAACGCTGCTGCTATTGCCTCTATCCTGCCCGGCTAGGCTGCCAGTCCATCCCGGCGCGCCCATGCAGATAACCATTGACAAACGGCAGCTGCGCGGTGAGTTCGCGCAGGCGCGTGAGCGCCTCCTTCGCGTCATAAATGCCGTCGAGCACGGCGCGGTAGAGTGTGGCGATTTCGACCATGTCGAGTGCGTGTGGCGAAAGACGGAAATGGGTGACGCCTGCTGCCTGGAGATCGGCGAGTTCGTCGAGCAGAGCGACATGGCCGTGCGAAAGGGTCTGCGTGCCGTTGATTGCCAGAAGTGGACGCCCGTCAAGCTGTGCGATCGCCAAGCCATCCGCATCCTGGCCACAGACGAACTGGCAATTATCCTTATGCAGATCATGCGCGCGCGCATGATAGCAGCGCTGTGAGATGGCCAGCGGTTGGCGGCCGAAAACGAACACTTCAATCTCACCCGCTTGGCTCCGTGCCGCCAACGTGGCAATCGCGGCGATGGATAGCTCCATTGGAGCGTTCACCCGCATGGCACCCAGACGGAGAAGGACATCGAGTGTACCTTCATTGAAAACGTTCACCAGAGGGCCGGAGACGAATGCCTGCCCATTTAGCAGTTGCAGGCAAGCGAGATCGTTGATCTCGATCAGATCGCCTGTCTCGCAGAGCGCGCGGATCATCGCGATCTCATGATCGGTGATGATCAACGCCGGTGTCGAGAACACGACCTGCTTTCCTGCTCGACGCAAACGCTCGGCGATCTTCGGTAGGTCTTTCTCGAACCAAGGCAGACGCTTGCTGCAAACCACCTCGCCGAGATAGACGCAGTCGACAGGCGCCTCGTCAGCGATACGAGCGTAGAAATCCCGCCTACGCGCCGCGGGCCAGTGGAACTGCAGCGGCCCCAAAGTTAAACAGCTCATCGCCAGCCTTTCGCATAGGCGCCGAACGTCTCGCGTCCTCCTTCGGCAACCGCACGCAGCACGGCGGGAATCGGTGCCGGCGGCGCGCCCTCGGCAAGCGCGTCGAGGATGTGGCGGAAAGCGGTGACGACGGTGGCCACATAGGTGCGACTGCGCTGGCGGCCCTCGATCTTCAGGGCAGTTACCCCGGCTGCCTTGAGTTCCGCGAGGAGCGGGATAACGTTGAGACCGGTCGGCTCCTCAAACAGATAACTCGGACGGCCGTGTACTAGGAAGCGACCCTTGCAGGGGGTCGGGTAGGCTGCCGGCTCATCGCGCGCGAATCGGTTAATCATGACTTCGCCGAGACGGGAGACCAAGCGATCGCCGTTCTCATGGTAGGAGGCACACTCGGCCGGAGCGCAGACACCGTCGCTACTCGGCGAACGACCGGTCATGTAAGAGGAGAGAAAGCAGCGGCCCTCCACCATTGTGCCAAGGCTGCCAAAGGCAAACACCTCGGCCTCGATGCCTGTTTGTCCGATCAACGACGTGACTTCTTCGACCGAAAGCACGCGTGGTAGCACGACACGGCTGATTCCAAATATGTCCCGGTAGAATCGGATCCCGAGCGGACTCGCTGCGGCCGCCTGCACCGAGAGGTGCCGTCGTAAGTTCGGATGGCGGCGCGCCGCATAATCGAGCACGCCGAGATCGGCAAGAATAACCGCATCTGCGTCGCATGAAGCAGCATCATCGATCGCGCGCTGCCATGGTCCAAGGTCGCCGGCTCGAGGAAACGTGTTGACAGCGACGAAGACGCGGCAACCGCGGGCATGGGCGTAGCTGATGCCCGCATGTAAATCTTCGCGGGTAAAATTCAGGCCAGGATAGTTGCGGGCATTTGTGCAGTCCTGGAAACCGCAATAGACGGTGTCGGCTCCAGCGTCGACCGCGACGCGCAAGGCGGCAAGAGTGCCCGCCGGACAGACCAGTTCGAGATAGCGTGTCATGTCACCGCCCCGATGGGATTCCGACGCCTCGTTTGCGCTTCAATCTTGGCCATGCGCATTCTCAATGCCTGTAACTCTGCCTCCACCCGTTCGCAATTCGCAGTGACGGGATGTTCTTCTCGTCTTGCCGCATGCAGCGCTTCGTGCCCCATGGTCAGGCGCTGATGCGCTGCGGCGAGCCGCCGCTCGAGCATGAGTGCCACCCGCCGGGCGGCACGCTCTCCCGGTCCGAACAGTGTGGTTGCCGCTTTGAATACATTGACGGTTTCGCGATCGAGTGCGTTGCGCAAGCTGACGACCGCCTCCATGTCTCCTGTAATGATAATCTCTCTGGAAAAGAACAGCGCATCGCTGTCGAGTCGGCCTTCGAGCAGCCCCACTAACGTCGCTAACCGGCCCCTCACGCAGGCATTCAAGGACTGCTCCAAGGTCGATGTAGGCACCAGCGATACTGGCCTTCCCCCGAAGCGGAGCACGAATCGATGCCGCAGATCGGTCGGCTCGATACCGATCGTGCAGGGCTTATGGGCTGCGAGGGCGCGGAACAGCCGAGGATGTGTTCGGCCAAGCCGGCGCGTCAGCAAAATCGTAGCACGCATCAGAGCCGGCGCGGGAAGCAATCCCAACACATTGGTCGCGAGCAGAACCGGGAATTTCGTCTCCGCCATGAGCCAGCACTCCTGCTATTTCCATGCCGCACCGCAACGCCGCACCGCAACGACAACCGCATCTTGTCAACATGCAGAAGACGAACGCGCCTTGATTTAGATCAAGGCGCGTCGACGCAATCACACATATTGTAACTACCGAGGTTTCGCGTGCATGGTTTTGAAACTTGGCGACTTGTAGTATGAGTTCCAGCCACCGAGGCGGGCGATGATCCAGGCGAGGGATCAGGGTGGATGAAGGTTTTTCTGTCTTGGTGTTTTGCCCTCGAGCGTCGGGCCGATGGCATCCGCTGCTGGGAGCAGTCCGGGATCGATGACGTCGGTTGCCGGCCGGCTGCTGCCGTTGCGTGCGTCGACGAACTGGACGGTACGGGTGGTTGCGGCAAGACCGATCAGGGCCAGCTTGAACAGGCGTCTGGCGTCCTGCATCTCGGTTTCTTTGAGCCTGAGGCAAACACTTTTCGAAGACCGGAACACTTCCTCGGTTCTCCACCTCAACCGGTAGAGCCGCTTCGGCGGCGCCGGCAGCGTCGTTGGCCTCGATCGTGGTCAGCAGGCGCGACAATATCGGCGCGCCTCGATCATGGTCAGGCGGACAGGTTTCTGGCGCTGCCGAACGGCATTCCGTCCCACGACACCTTCCGGCGTGTATTCATGCTGATCGATACCGGACATTTCGAGGCATGTTTCGAAGCCTAGGCGCGCTCATTCGGGCGACTTTGGACCGGGAAGTGGTGGCGATTGACGGGAAAACGAACCGCGGTTCGTTTGATCGCAGCCGGGACCAGGCGGCTCTTCACGTGGTCAGTGCCTGGGCGAGTGATCGGGGACTGGTGCTCGGCCAGCGCCAGGTCGGCGACAAATCGAACGAGATCACCGCGATCCCGGAATTGCTGGATGTGCTGGACATCAAGGGCGCCATTGTCACGTTGGACGCGATGGGGTGCCAGCGAGCCATCGCCGCCAAAATCCTTGAGCGGGGCGCCGATTATCTCGTCACCCTGAAAGCCAACCAGGGGGAAAAACACAGCGCCGTGGAGGAGCTTTGCGCAACCACCTGCTTCAGCCGCTCACCCACTTATCGGCCGGTCCACGACGAATTCGATGATGGTCATGGCCGTCTTGTTGGGCGCCGGGTATTCGTCTGTCCGGACGCCGTAGCGCTGGAAACGCTGCGCGACTGGCCGGGGTTGAAGAGCGTTCTGGCCGTGGAAACCATCCGCGGCGTCAACGGATCCGGCAAGATCGAACCCGAAATCCTGGCGAAAGCGATCCGTCAACATTGGCAGATCGAGAACAGCCTACACTGGGTGCTCGACGTCACCTTCAACGAAGATCACTACCGGATCCGGGATCGCAACGCCGTCCAGAACTTCTCCCTGCTTCGCAAGATCGTGATCAACCTCGTTCGCCGCCATCAGGCATCAAAGGTCAGCCTCAAGGGGCGGCGCAAAATGGCCGCATGGGACAACAGATACATGGAGCAAATTCTCACCGGCATCTTTCATGCGTAACCCCTGGAGGAAGGGCCGTCTGTTTAAAATCACGGGAGACTGTAAATGAAGACTTGGTCACATCCCTATTCCTGGCGGCTTGCGGCCGCAGGCATGGTTGCCGCAGCCTGGCTTGCGGCGCCTCACGCTGCCTACGCGATCCCCGCCTTTGCGGCGCAGACTGGCGAACCCTGCTCGGCCTGTCATATCGGCTTTCCTCAACTCACTCCGTACGGTCGTGATTTCAAACTTGAGGGATATATTGCCGGCGGAACTTTTCCGAAATGGAAAAATTTTGCCATCGCTTCTCAAATAGGTTTTACCCAGTTGCACGACAAAATACCGGGAGGACTACGTCCGGGCTTCAAATCCAACGACGTTGTGGTGCCGCAGCAAACAAGCCTGTTCTATGGTGGTGCTCTCGATGCGCAACTTGGGCTAGGCGCATTCATTCAGGCAACCTATTCTGGAGTATCAAAGAGTGTTCACTGGGATGGTATGGATATCCGGTTCGCACACCCCGCTACGCTGTTCGGGAAGCCGTTGTTTTTTGGCCTTACGTTCAACAATGCCCCGACGATCACGGACCTGTGGAACACAATACCTGCTTGGGGCTTCCCGTATATCCACTCAAACGTGCAACCCGAGCCCGTTGCTGATGATCAGATAGATGCCTTAGGCGGCGAAGTCTACGGCATTGGTACGTACGGCGCCTTGAACATCACGCCATCAGATATGCTTTACACTGAAGCCGACCTTTACAAGTCGCTTCCTAACCACCTCAGCTACGCACTGGGGGTTGGACCAGCGCCGCGCGTTAATGGCGTGATTCCATATGTCAGGCTTGCGTTCCAGCACACTTGGGCAAACAACTCGTTCGAGGTCGGGTCATACGCATTAATTTGACCGCCCCTATCCATCGGGCAGGCTCAACGGACCTACCGATAGAATCCTCGACGTCGCCGCTGACTCTCAATTCCAGTACATCACAGCGAAGCAGGCACTTTCGATCCAAGCAAATTTCGTTCACGAGACACAGGATTGGAGGGCAAGCTATCCGCTCGGGATTACTGCAAATCCTTCCGATACTCTAGATATACTAACAGTTAGTGTGTCTGAACTTCTATTTCAAAAATACGGTATTACTGAATCTTTCCGCACAGTTTATGGCAATTCTGATCCGCTGCTGTACGCACCATCACCAATTGGTGGAAGCGCAAACGGCAAACCAGACACGAATAGCTGGACAACAGAGCTTGACTACTACCCGTTCAATAATGGCGGACCCAAGTGGCTACCATGGTTGAACGCCAAATTATTTGTGACCGACACGTTTTATCCCACGTTCAATGGATTGGCCAACAACTACGACGGCTTCGGTCGTAGCGCCGGAGCCAATGACACGCTGTTCGCTGGACTGTGGGTGGCGTTCTGAAACGATTGGTGCCACTCTAGAGGCACATTCTGCAGGAGGCTTCCCCATGGTTAATCGTATCGCCCTCGCCTCATTCGCCGCCGTCTTCGTGGCTGGTTTTGCCACAGCGGCAACCCCGGTTTTCCCCACGCCCGCTCTGGCCGGCGGCATGCCCGATGGCAATGCGGTCAAGGGCAAGACGATCTTCAGCGCACAATGCGCCGCATGCCACAGCGTGGTCGCCGGGCAAAACGGCATCGGCCCGAGCCTTTACGGCGTCTTTGGAAAGCCAGCCGCGAGCGTGGCCGGCTTCCCGTTCTCGCCCGCGTTGAAATCCGCCCACATCGTTTGGACCGCGGCCGCACTGGACAAATTCTTGACCAACCCGCAAGCCGCCGTGCCGGGCACCAAGATGCCTTACATGGGCATGCCGAATGCACAGAAGCGCGCGAATGTGATCGCCTATCTGGCAACCTTGAAGGACCAAAATTAATCAACGTGTGGGCGGCAAATGACCGTGCGGGACACGCCTGACCAATTCGACAGGAAGAATAGCGTGATCCCAACTGCCTGGAGTACCGCCGCCCGATCATGGGTATCGATCGCGAGCGTGTCACACCACTCGGCACCTCGACGGCGAGTCCATGCCGCTTGGCAACAGCCGAAGCAGATCGGCCTAACCGTTAATCGAACACTCTACTACAGCCCTGGTTATGAGCTTCTTGACCGACTTGGCCGTCGCCCAGAACAAGTCGTCGCAGTGACCGCAAGGCAACAACCCATGCAGTTCCCCTTGTATCCCGAGATATTCGCGCTCATCCTAATCCGACCGAACGCAAGAAACGACCGCTGCTACCGATAAAGAACTGGGCGTTTGTATCATTCGGAAGCGCTCAGTTTAGGTAAGATTTTCATGGTTGCCGGCGCCGATTTCGTGCGGCCCACCGACGTGGAGGCAGGAAAGCATGCCTGAAATTGACCCGCTAGTGGAAGTCCGAAGCGGCGCGGAAATCTGCAACGCCTGCCGGTTTTGTGATAGCTATTGTGCGGTATTTCCAGCGATGGAACTACAGCGCGCATTTTCTGATGGCGATCTACGTTACCTTGCTTATCTTTGTCATAATTGCCGTGGCTGCTACTACGCTTGTCAGGAGGCTCCGGAGCCAATCGATATCAATTTACCCCGGAGTTTCGCGGAGTTGAGAGACGAGAGCCACGCACGCTTCGTTTGGCCCGGCCTATTCGCACCTTTGTTTCGACGTAACGGCTTAGTCGTATCTGTCACCTGCTTAGTCAGCATCATGCTGGTGTTTTTAGCCACTTTATTGTTGCCCCCACACCCAGGGGCAATTACACGTGCCCAGAGTGGCCCAGGCGCCTTCTATCAGGTTATCCCCTGGGTGCTGATGGCCAGCATCGCTGGTGGAAGCCTGCTGTTCTCTGTTTTTGCGCTAGCTGTAAGCGGCGTCAAATTTTGGCAAGAATCGGGCAGGAAGGGTAAGTGGATCAAACTGACTGTTATTATGCACGCAATGCGCGATATCGCGACACTTCAAAACCTCGGTCGAGGCGATCAGAACTGTAGCGATCACGATAAAAGCTTCTCGATCCTGCGGCGACGATTCCATCATGCCATGGCCTATGGTTTTTTGTTCTGTTTTTTGGCGACCTGTACCGCGACCATTTATGCACATTTCTTCGACCAGCCGGCACCCTACCCACTATTCAGCCTACCAGTTTTGTTCGGCACGATTGGTGGCATCGGGATCACTATCGGCACATCGGGGCTTATCTGGGTTAAAATAATCAGTGATCCTGCCCCTGCTGTGGCACGGCTGATGAGCACTGACTTTGCCTTGCTCGTGTTGCTCTGGCTAGCTGCGATGACCGGCCTCGTGTTGCTTGCTATGCGCACGACAGCCGCCATGGGCGTCCTGCTTGCGCTCCATCTGGGCATTATCCTCGCACTATTCCTGCTGCTTCCCTACAGCAAATTTGTCCATGGCTTATACCGTAGTCTTGCCTTGCTTCGCGCCGCCGCCGACCGCTCACAACTCGACCGAAAGAATTGCTCTCCGTAGTTCAACGCTTGCCTATCCGGTTGACTCCCATACCTACTAGATCTAGTGTTGGGCATGGATGTCCTGGCCCGTGAAGACCTGCCGTTCCCGCAGTCTCTGCCGGAATTCCAGCGTATTTTCCCGAACGACGCGGCCTGTGCCGCCTATCTCGAAAGCGCCCGCTGGAATGGAGGGTTCGCCTGCCCAAGGTGCGGCGTCGTTGGCGAGCCGTTCCGTTTCGAGGCGCGCCCGGGCGTTCTGCGCTGCCGGGCCTGTCGCAAAGACGTAAGCCTGATGGCTGGGACCGTTATGGAACGCAGTCACACGCCGCTGTCGACTTGGTTCTGGGCGGCTTACTTGATCGCCAGCCAGACGCCCGGAATGTCGGCCGTCCAATTTCAGCGGCAACTCGGCCTGTCGCGCTACGAGACCGCCTTCGGCATCCTTCATAAGCTGCGCGCCGGGATGGTGCGCCCCGAGCGCGACAAGATTGGCGACACGCCGCAAGAACACGTCGAAGTGGATGAAACGTGGGTTGGAGGACGAACCCGAGGCGATGGACGGGGTGTCCATCACAAGGTTCTCGTCGCCTGTGCCGTGGAGGTGCGCCACCGGAAACCGGGAACCAAGCTCGACAATCGGAAAGACGGTCGCTACGCGGGACGCGTTCGTCTCGCTGTTGTCCCCGACCGTAGCGCCAATTCGCTCTGCGGATTCGTCGAAAACGCCGTTGCTCCCGGATCGCTGATCGTTACCGACGACTGGAGCGGCTATGCCGGTCTCGGAAGGCGCGGGTTCGACCACCATGCAATCGCCGAATGCGGCGACCCGGAGGTGGCAGAAGAATTCCTGCCGATCGTCCACTTGGTCTTTACCAACCTGAAGACCTGGATCAACGGCATCCATCACGGGGTCAGCGCCAAACATCTACAAGCCTACCTCAATGAATTCACGTTTCGGTTCAACCGGCGCCTCTATCCCTTCAACGCGTTCCGCTCGCTGCTCGGAATCGCGGGTAGGGCAGCCGCACCAACCTTTGACGAGCTTTATTCCGGGGAATGGACACACCCTACATTTAGTGGGTGTGGGTAACAACCGGATAGGCAAGGTTCAACGTTACCGTTACGTGGATGGGGTTCTCGGCAGGGCTGTTCAACGCTTTGGGATAGTAATGAGGGCGAGAAGGTGATCGAGTCCGGCGAGAGCTGCGCGGTAGCGGTCCTGGCTGAGGGTGCTGGCGCTGGCTTTGCTGTTCATCAGGATGTTGAAGGCGAAGCTGCGCAATCGGGCGATGACGCCAGGGTTGGTTCGGATCCGGGATCGATCCTCGGCGAAGGTGACGTCTCGGACATAGTGGGAGGAATTTTCGATGCCCCAGTGTGCGCGGATGGCCTTTGCGACGATGGCGGCGGTGAGCGAGGTGTTGGCGACGTAGAAGGTGGTATCGTGTGCCAGCTTGAGCAGCCCGGTTTCGGGATTGCGTGTGGCGATTGCGCGCTCGACCTGAATGATGGCGGCGATATGGTGGATCGCCTGTTTCAACGTCGGTTGATTGTCCTTGACCTGGACGATGAGGCGGATGTTGCCTGTCTGGGCGACGTTGAAGGCTTTTTTGGCAATGCAGGGCATCGAGGGTGACGATTGCGTCCTCGGCGATGCCCATTTCGGCGAGCAACGCCTGGGCGGCAGGGATCTCGCTGGATTTCTCACCGATGTCGACATGAGCGAGCACCAGCCTGGTGTCGGTGGCGAAGGCGCTGAGCACATGAGCCGCGGTGCGGTCATGGAACCTGTCGAAACTGCCGCGCAGGGTCTTGCCGTGGAGGGCGATGCTGGCCGTGCCGGGCTTGGCCCTGGCCGCCTGCAGCTGTGCCGCATGGCGTCGGAACGCGGCCTCCACCGCGGCCGGATCGAGCCCCTGGAGGATGTAGCGGATCGCCGTGTGCGAGGGCGCGCGACGCCATTTCAGGCCGAAGCTGCGGTTCAGCCGGCGGCGATGAACGTCGATGAAGGTCACGATGCCGCGATACGAGTTACTGCCGCTGATGATCGCCAGGATCGAGAACAGCAGGACATGCGGCAGCTTGTAGAGCTTGCCTTCCGCGCGCCGCGGATCGGGGACCTCTGCCAGTATATCGAGCAACGAACTGAACGCGACCATGACAACCTCCGGATCGGTTGCCTTCCCAAGAATCCGAAATCCCGCCCGTCGGGAATCCCCGCGCTCCCCGAAAAATCAATTCTCGCCCACCCACTGTCCAACTCGGGCCAAAGCGTTGAACAGCCCAGCTGATGGAGCGACGTCTGGAACAGCGGCTGGGACAAATGCTGACCATTTCTCGCGCCTCTCTTGTTCAGCGAAAGCACGAACTTTGTAAGATTACCCATCCAGAAAATGGTCCTCGATCAACAACCATTCGTACGAACGACGATTTCTGGAATAATCCGTCGCAAGTGTGTAACAAGAGATGTCGCAATGCTGATGTTTTCTGCGCTTAGCGCTGGCTCCACGCAGCCACGGCCACAAAACGGCTGAAGCACCCACCGTCCGATGCCACTCGCTCGGAGATCGAGCGCCAGAGTCTGAAGCACTTGTGCATCCAGCAACGCTGGGTGCACGGTGGTCCGCACTTCATACGGCACGCCACTTTCACGGAGCATCGCAAGGGCGACTCGCGCTCGGGCACCGCTCGCCTCGGAGCCAGTGATCCGAGCATAGTCGCCGAACGGCGCCTTGATGTCCAAACCAACCCACTGGAGCAAAGGCAGTACCCGCCCAAGACGTTTCGGCGAAACGCCGGCCGTATGCAGAGCGACCTCAAACCCCAATGAGCGAACGTCACGTATCATCTGTTCCAGGCACCGATCCATCGTTGGTTCGCCGCCACTGAAGACAACACTATCAAGCAGACCACGTCGCTGATCAAGCCAAGTCAGCGCTTCTAGCCATCGTAAGGGAAAAGTCCCTCGGCGTGCCTGCAAATCCGCATTGTGGCAATAGCGGCAACGGAGTGGGCAGCCACGGAGAAAGAACGTCGCAGCAAGGCGTCCGGGAACATCAAGGGTGGTGAACGGCGCCCAGCCACCGATCTGCGGCTCATCAGGCTGTGGCATGGCACATGGCTCTGGGTTCGACGAAAAACCGCCGTTCGGTGAATTCGCTCTGTTTACCGATATTAAACGAGGAAACAGGACGATGATAACCCATCACACGCGTCCAGACCTCACACGCGCGTGGGATTGTGGCAGGCTCTTCCGCGGCGCAGCGCGGACAGTGATGATGCGCGCCTGGAAGATAGCCGTGCACCGGACAAACAGAAAAGGTCGGGGTTACAGTGAGGTAGGGTAGCCGGAAGCGCGTCAGTGCCCGCCGCACCAGGTCTCGGCAGGCCGCGGAGGAAGAGATCTGTTCGCCGAGATAGAGATGCAGAACCGTGCCGCCGGTATATTTACCCTGTAGTTCATCCTGACGGGTAAGCGCCTCGAAAGGATCTTCGGTAAACCCGACAGGCAACTGTGAGGAATTTGTGTAATAGGGCTTGTCCGGAGTACCTGCCTGAAGAATTTCCGGATATCGGCGCAGGTCTTCTTTCGCAAAGCGATAGGTGGTTCCTTCAGCTGGTGTTGCTTCAAGATTGTAGAGATGGCCGGTCTGTTCCTGGAAGCTGATGATCCTGGCCCGAATATGGTCAAGCAGGTCACAGGCCATCCGATGTCCCACCGGCGTCGTTATGTCGTCGGTATCCGCTGTAAAATTGCGGATCATTTCGTTGATTCCATTGACGCCGATCGTCGAAAAATGATTGCGCAGGGTTCCGAGATAGCGTTTTGAATAGGGAAACAGACCGGCATCGAGATATTGCCCGATCACTTGCCGCTTGATCTCCAGGCTGTCGCATGCATGCGCAAGCAACACATCGAGCCTCTCAAAGAGACTTGAACGATTACCCCTGTGTTGAAAGCCGAGCCGTGCACAGTTGATCGTCACGACCCCGATCGATCCGGTCTGTTCGGCTGATCCGAACAGGCCGTTACCGCGCTTGAGCAATTCGCGCAGGTCGAGCTGCAGTCGGCAGCACATCGAGCGCACCATATGGGGCTCGAGATCTGAGTTCAGAAAATTCTGAAAATAGGGCAATCCATATTTCGCGGTCATTGCGAAAAGACGTTCGGCGTTCTCCGAATCCCAATCAAAATCTGGCGTGATATTATAGGTCGGGATTGGAAAGGTGAAGACGCGGCCGTTGGCATCACCGGCACTCATCACCTCGATATAGGCGTGGTTTATCATGTCCATTTCCGCCCGCAGATCGCCGTAGCGGAAGGGCATTTCATTGCCCCCAATCAGGGGTATCTGATCACGGAGATCCTTGGGGCATACCCAGTCAAACGTAATATTGGTGAATGGCGTCTGGCTTCCCCAGCGGGATGGAACGTTGAGGTTGTAGATGAATTCCTGGATATTCTGCCTAACCTCGGCATAGGAAAGGCCATCCTTGCGCACGAACGGCGCGAGATAGGTGTCAAAAGAACTGAATGCCTGTGCTCCGGCCCACTCGTTCTGCATTGTGCCTAGGAAGTTTACCATTTGGCCGACCGCGCTTGAAAGGTGTCTCGGTGGCGACGCCTCGACACGATCCGCGACGCCGTTGAAGCCTTCCACGAGCAATGTGCGTAGGGACCAGCCGGCGCAATAGCCAGCAAGCATATCCAGATCATGGAGATGGAGGTCAGCCTCCCGATGGGCGCGGCCGACCTCAGGTGGATAAATATGATCGAGCCAGTAATTGGCAACGAGCTTTGCCGCGCCGTGAAGAATCAATCCGCCAAGCGAGTAACTCTGGTTGGCATTGGCCTTAACCCGCCAGTCTTCACGATTGAGGTACTCTTCAAGTGTGGCAATGGGATCGACGACGTTTTGCGTAGCAAAACCCTCGGTTACTCGCTGAGCAAATCCCCGCCCTACAACCGCTGTATCGCACATCAGAAATCCTCCGCGTCTCTCAATATATAGTGGCACGAATCGATTATAATCGCAATATGTAGCCTTTTGATCAGAGCGGTAGCCGAACCATCTGAACCGCTGGGGTACCGGAAGCGGTTGAAATCTGATTGAAGCTATCTGCCGGAGTTTGGAGGCCGGCAGGAATGGCAAAGACTCTTTCGGAGGATCTGCGGGGCCGTGTGGTGGCGGCTGTGGAACAGGGAGCGACGCACCGCGAGGCGGCGGCACGGCTTGGTGTCAGCGCAGCGAGCGTCAGTCGGTGGCGCAGCCTGCTGAGCGCGCAGAGGAACCTGAAGCCCGGTCGACATGGTGGCGACCGACGCTCCGGGCGGATCGAGAAGCAGGCGCATGTGGTTCTCGACCTGCTGGAGCAGATGCGCGATGCGACGATTGAGGAACTGCGCAGTGCGCTGGCCACACAGGGCCACCAATTCGGTTACGGGACGCTGAGGCGCTTCTTCCAGCGGCATCGTATCACGCGCAAAAAAGACCGCGCGCGCCGCCGAGCAGGAGCGCCCTGACGTCCTGAGCCGGCGGTGGGCGTGGTTTGAAGGCCAGGAAGATCTCTCAGAGGACAGCATCTCGCCGTCGAAGCGGGCCAGCACCGGTTTGCCGGCGACAGGTGACAGACCGGGGAGGCATGGGGTAGTTTCAACCGTGGCGGGCATCGCGTTCCGTGCTGATGAAGATTTGGTCTCGACACCAATTTCTTACATCAAATCAACGGTTTACGCTATGCTCGCCAACCTTCATGCATAATGCGGGCTTCTGTAACGGGCCCTTGGATGTCAATCCCTCGTTGAGCGAGGATCCGTCGCCAGGGTCTTGCTTCTGTCCGCAGTCAGCGCGAGGCCGCTGCCTCATGGGGTCTGAAAGGACCGGTCGGTCAATCTAGGGACGCGCGGTCATCCGATGGTGCCGCTCCCGCATTTGCGACCTGACCAGATCCATCGTCCCGGCGACGGGACCTGCTCCGGACGAGAGATGTCAGCCTCGCCCGAACTCGAGATGTCCTCCTGTGCTATGCGTCGTTCATGCCGATGCGCGCGCCGCGGCGGCCAGCGTGACATCGAAGGCGGTGCCGTCGGCCAGCATCCGATGCAGCACGACGGCAAGTTTGCGGGCCAGCGCGACCTTGGCCTTGCGCATCCCGGCACGGCCGGCCACGCGCATGGCCCAACTCTTCAGCCGCGATCCCTTCACCGGTCGGGTGAGAATGACGTTCGCCGCTTCGTAGAGCACGGTACGGACACCGACATCGCCGATCTTGGAGTATCCTGGAGGTCTTTCAGCCGACCGGGCCAGCCGGTCGATCCGGGTGACGACCAGCGTGTCGCCGGCATTGAGGAAGTCTAGCCTGAAGTTTTTACTTGGGAATGACCTGAACGTGGCGGATAGCCTCGCGTAGCGCTGATTTCTTGCGAGCGTTTTGTGTCCATAAATGGGGCTTGCGGTGCGACTCGATCTGTGATTCGCTCGGGTTATGTTCATCGATGTGGTTCCGAATGGCCGATCGGCGCCGGCCGTGCTGTTGCGGGAGAGTTTCCGCGAGGGGCGGAAGGTTCACAAGCGTACCATCGCCAATCTGAGCCAGATGCCGCCCGCGTTGATCGATGGCCTACGAGCGCTGCTCGCGGGTGGCGCGGTGGTTGGTGGTGCCGATCAGGCGCTGGAGATCCGGCGTTCGCTGCCGCATGGTCATGTGGCGGCGGCACTCGGGATGATGCGCAAGCTCGGGATACCTCGCCTGCTGGGCCGGAGGGCGTCGCGCGAGCGCAGTCTCGCCCTGGCGCTGATCGCCGGCCGGGTGATCGCGCCGGGATCGAAGCTCTCGACCCTGCGCGGCCTGAACCCGGAGACCGCAACATCGAGCCTCGGGCAGATGCTCGATCTCGGTGTCATTGAAGAGCGCGAGATCTATGCGGCGCTGGACTGGCTGGGCACGCAGCAGGGGCGGATCGAACGGCAGTTTGCAAGGCGCCATCTGCGCGACGGCACGCTGGTGCTCTACGACGTCAGTTCATCCTACCTCGAAGGCCGGCATTGCGAACTGGCACACCACGGATACAGCCGGGATCACCGGCCCGATCGGCCGCAGATCGTCTATGGCTTGCTGTGCGATCGCGAGGGGCGGCCGATCGCGGTGGAAGTGTTCGAAGGCAACACCGCCGATCCGGCGACGGTCGCCGCCCAGGTGGAGACACTCAAGCGCCGGTTCCATCTCGAGCGCGTCGTCCTGGTGGGTGATCGCGGAATGATCACCACGGCGCGGATCCGCGAGACGATCAAGCCGGCGGGGCTGGACTGGATCAGCTGCCTGCGCGCGGGGCAGATCCAGGATCTTGCCGAGGGACCGCTGCAGATGTCGCTGTTCGACGAGCGCGATATCGCCGCGATCACGTCGCCCGATTATCCGGGCGAGCGGCTGATCGCCTGTCGCAACGCCGCCCTGGCGACCGAACGACGGCGCAAGCGCGAGGCGCTGCTCGTGGCCACCGAGACGGAACTGGCGCGGATCCGGGATGCGACACGGCGCAAACGCGCTCCTCTTCATGGCGAGGCCGCGATCGGGCTGGCGGTGGGGGCGGTGATCAACCAGCGCAAGATGGCCAAGCATTTCGATCTCACCATCACCGCCAGCCGCTTCGATTTCCAGCGCAACGCCGCCAGCATCGCGCGCGAGGCGGCCCTCGACGGGATCTATGTCATCCGCACCAGTGTGAGCGCGGACGTCATGAGCGAGACCGAGGCGGTGTCAGCCTACAAGGATCTCTCACGGGTGGAACGGGCGTTCCGGTCCCTCAAATCGGTCGATCTCGCGATCCGCCCGGTGCATCACTGGCTCTCGCCGCGGGTGCGTGCCCACGTCTTCCTCTGCATGATGGCCTATTACGTCGAATGGCATCTGCGCGACGCCCTCAAGCCCCTGCTGTTCCAGGATCACGACCGGCCAGGCGCGGAAACTGAACGCTCATCGCCGGTTGCCCCCGCATCGACATCCCCGGCCGCCGATCACAAGCGCGGGCGACGCCGCAACGACCAGAACCTGCCGATTTCGAGCTTCAGCGACCTGATGGCGCATCTCGCGACCCAGACCCTGAACACCGCAGCCCTGCCCAAGGCGCCGAATGCCACCTTCACCACCCTGGCAAAGCCCACACCACTGCAAGCCGCCGCCTTCGACCTGATCGGGATCGACCCCATGCGTGTCCAGTAAGCGGCAAAATCAGATCAGAAAGTTTGTCGATAAATGCAGGGAGTTTGCATTCAAATTAGTGAAAACTTCAGTCTAGCAGGAGGGCCAGTTCGGTTCGCCCACCGCGGCGTAAGCCACTGGCTTTTTCCGCACGGATCACCCGGCCGCCCGCAGGGCTTCCTGCTGGATTGTGAGATCCTGGTCGATCATGCTGACACGGGCATAGCTATAAGCAGTCATGAATTGACTCGCGAGGCTCTAGATGTCTTCACGTTATTGTATCAGAATCTCAAAAACAATCCTATTGAAGCGGGAAAATCGTCTCACGAAGACGCCTCTCTTGGGTATACCCAGATGAGTCAATAAAATAGTTATATAACTATTTTCGATTGCCCGGCCTGTAGAACTTCCATAGAGTAGTCATATCACTACTGGAGCGCTCAATGCCTCGCCTCGTATCAGCCGCCGATGCCAACCGGCAATTCTCGGAAATCCTCGGACAGGCTGTTCAGGGAGAGACTGTGATCATCACGCGCCGTGGCGCTCCAGTCGCCCAGCTTACTCCGCTCGGCCGCCGGCCGGCCGATGAGGCCAGGGATCAAGCTTGGGATCGCCTGCTGGCCACGCTCGAGAAAGGCCTGCCTCTCGGCGGTCACCGCTTCGATCGCGACAGCCTGTACGATCGGTGATCCTGTGCGCTTCACCCTTGATACAAATCTCCTAGTCTACGCCGTAGACCGGGACGCGGGTGACCGGCACTGCATTGCCCTCGACATCGCCCGCCGTGCTCGGGGCCGGGACTGCGTCTTGACGCTTCAATCTCTCGCCGAATTATTCCGTGCTCTCACCGGGCCGAAAATGAAAGTACCGGCCGCACTGGCCGCCGACATCGTGCAGGAATGGCAGGATGCCGTGATCCATCATGGATGGTCGTTCTGGGAGGCCATGATTTGGGCAACCGCCAAAAAACACGGTTGCCGGATCCTTTTCACAGAAGATGGACAGGCCGGAAGAACACTGGGCGGCGTGACCATCGTCAATCCTTTTGGCGATGGTGGCGCTGAGTTCGCCAAAGCGGCTTTCGGGACGTAACCCAGTTTCTTCGACGAATGTGAGCACGACCGCCTGATATCGAGCACCGATCACATAATTCGAGCGTCGAGGCAGATAATCCGAGCACGCCGGCCGGCCTGCGATCACGTAATTCGAGCAGAAATCTGCGATGAATTCGAGCACAGGCGCCAGTAAAAGCGAGCAGCTATCTCCCCATCGCCATGCCCCTGTCGCGGGTGCGCTCGAGTTGTTTCTGGACCTCGGCCTGTTTCTCGCCGGCGACCTCCCGGGCTTTGGCCAGTTCGGCGGCCCGCTGCCGTGCCTGCTCGAAGGTCTTCTGCCGCGCCCGTTCCCGGCTGATGTCGCTGAGAGGCATTTCCCGTTCGGCCTCCCGCGCCAGCAGGCTCCGCGCCGTCTGCCGTTCCGCCCAGCGTGACCAGGCGGCGGACAGTTTGTCCCGGTCGTCGGTGATGATGTGCAGCACCGAACGCTCGCGCGATGCCGCCACATAGGCGGTCTGCGCCGTCGCCACCCGCCCCGCCTCCCCCACCACGATCGCCCGGTCCACCGTTGCCCCCTGGCTGCTGTGGATGGTCCGGCAATAGCCGTGATCGATTGCCTGCGCCCGATCCGCGCCGATCCGCAATTCCGCTCCGGCATCGCTCCGTACCAGCGCCTCGCCCCGCGCACGGTCCAGCCTGGTTACCACCCCACCCATGCCGTTGCTGACGCCACGGGCGCGGTCGTTCTCCCGGAAGACAACCCGCTCGCCCTCGGCCAGGGCAAGCGCGCGCACATGATAGGCGGTCGCCATCTCGCCGGATGGCCGCCAGGCGATCTCCCGGGCGCCCGCCCCGCCGGCAGGGGCAGCCAGTGGCCGCAACATCACGTGATCGCCCGCCTGCCCGGCCACCGTCCACTGGCTGCCCCGCGCCGCCACCAGGCGCCGCCCGTCCTTCAGCTCCCGGGAGAACACCACCACCATTCCCGGCTCGTAGGCGTGCGGTCGCTTCGCCTGCTCCCGGGTCAGGTTCGCCTTGTCCAGCGCTTGCACCGTCAGTTCGTCCCGGTCGAGTTCGCCCCGCTGCCGAAGACCGGACCGGATTTCCGCGTTGACCGCCTCGCGCATCCGGTTGGTGCCTGCCAGCACCAGTGTATCCGCCCGCTCCGCCGGCGTCAGGCCGAGATAAGTCGTGGCCGCTGTCAGGGCGAGCCGGTCTTTCTCCACCATCGCCATATAGGGCTGCGCCGCACGCACCGCGCCCGCCGCGTCGCCGCGCGCGAACAGCTGCACGATCTCCCGCAGCGCCGGATCGCGCTGCCGTTGCACTTCATCCATCCGCACATGCCGCAGTGCGCCCGTCTCCAGCAGCTGCTGAAACGGCGATCCCGCCTCCACACTCGCCAGCTGCCGCGGATCCCCCACCAGCAGCGTCCGCGCCCCCTCCGCCTCGGCACGCCGCATCAGCCTGTCCATATCGCGCGCCGACACCATCCCCGCCTCGTCCAGCACATAGAGACAGAGCCGCGCCCCAGGCGTAACTCCACCCACTTCGGCCGCCGGCCGGCGCAAACCGGCCTCCAGCGTCTGGGTCAGGTCACAGCCCGCCTGCCCCAACTCGCGCGCCGCCGCGGCACTCGGCGCCAGCCCGACAATCTCGTAGCCCACCTCCCGGTATGCTTCGGCGATCGCCGCCAGCGCGCGCGTCTTGCCCGATCCCGCCGCCCCCACGATCCCGACATGCCGATCCGCCGAACCCAGGGCGAACCGCACCGCCTCGCTCTGCCCGGCGGTGAACACCAGGCCCTGGTCTCGCTCCTGCCGCTCCAGCACCTGCGCGATCGCGCCCGGCTCGGCCACTGGCTTGGCCGTACCCCGCCCGGACCGCACCACATCGAGCACAAGCCGCTCGGTTTCCAGCGCGTCCCGCGTCGTGAACACCAGACCGCGCCTCTCATCCGTCCCGGCCACCAGGCCACCGGCACGCTCGCCGATCGCTCGCGTCACCGCGGCCGACCCCACCCGGCCCAGCCCCGCCAGCAGCGCCTCCCGTACCAGCTCCGCCTCGCTGAACACGCTCGCCCGCTCGCCCAGATGCCGCGCCGCTCCCGCCACTGCCTCCCGTGCCATCTCCATCTCATGGTCCGGGCCAACGGCATCGCGTTCCACGGCGCCGCCACGATCCAGACCGGATCGCGCCCGCTCGAGGGCGGCGCTTCGCGCCCGATCCAGATCAAGACCAACCTCCCGCGCCCGGGCTCGCCACCCATAGCGCTGCTCCACCTCGCCGGGCTGGCCCTTCTCCAGCCGCGTCGATACATTCGCCCGCACCCGCTGCGCCGCACTCGCCACCTCCCGGTCCAGCCCGCCCGCAGCCAAAGTCCGGTCGATCTCCGCCGTCCGCCGGCTGAACGCCGCGATCTGCTCCCGCGTCAGACCGGCAATCTCGAACCCGTCACGCGTCCGTTCGATCCCGTAGCCCAGCTCCGCCACCCGTTTCCCAAGCTCCGCCTTGTAGACCACATCCAGCATATGCAGAATCTCGTTCCGCGCCCCAAAATCCAGCGACGCCGCGCTCCACACCCCGTCCGATCGCCGCGTCATGTTGGCGATCACCAGATGCGTGTGCAGCTGCGGATCCGCCACCCCATCCACCGGCCGGCTGTCCTCATGCCGATATGCAGCCGCCACCATCCGCCCGGTCCGCTCCACCACCGCACCCGCCTTGCCACGCCGCGCCACCACCATCAGCCGCTCCACCTCACCCGCCGCCACCTGAACCGCCTGGTCATGCGCCGCCAGCAGCCTTGCATCGCCGCCCGCCAGCGCCAGGATGCTGACACTTTTCGGCGTGCTGATCGTCAGGTCATGCCCCAGCCGCCGGCTTCCCGTCCGATTGCCACGCCCGCTCAGATCCGTCCCGTCCGGCAGACAGCCCGACAGCAGTTCCGCCAGCGCCGCACCGTCCACCGCACCGGACAGGCCGAGTTCGGCCGCACCGGCCCCCAGCCACATCGAGGGCGCCGCACGGCCCTGGTAGTAGCCCATCGCCGCAGCGCCGCGCTCCGCCTCCGCGACCGGCCCGTCCTGCCGCATCGCCTCAAGATAGCGGACTACGCCGGCAATACTGGCGCCGGACCCGCCACCTGACCCGGCACCCTGCCCGGAGCCCTGCGCAGTCAGGTGGCTGTATGAGATCATCGTTCGGTCCTCGCTGTCTTCACCGTTTTCGCTGTCGATCATCATGGCAGATATCACCAGAAGGATAGCAGGCCGTTTCCGCTTGCTTGCCGGGGCTGGGACATGATACCCCGGTTTTGGACTTGCCATGCATTATAGGTGCGGTTGTGTGTAAAAGACTAGCGCAGCTAGTCGTCGATAGACAGAAAATAGGGCTCTGATTGCCATATGGTTGTCCATTGAGTGGATGCCGATATTGGATCGATATTCGGTTAGCTATACGTGATAGACCGGTATTGCCTCATGGGTCACATTGGGCAACGATCACTATGAGATCAAATGGAGAGGATAAGCGCCATGGCAGACGACACATCGGGAAAGCCGGCCGCCGGAATCAGCCGTGACGACATCAAGGCGATCGCGGCACAGATGAAGGCGCTTCCCGCCGCCCGTGATGCCGCACTCCTGACCAAGCGTGCCGCGATCGAAGCTCTCAGCAGCGAGATCAGAGCCATGCGCGACAAGGGCTATACCATCGACCAGATCGCCGCCTGGCTGCGCAACAACACCCCCCTCGCCGCCAGCGCCGCCACCATTCGCGCAGCCCTCGCCAGCAAGCGCAGCCGTAAGCCAGGATCATCCGCACGATCGGCGGCAAAGATTGGAGAAGCCACAGCACATGGATCGTCACAGCCCGGTAAAGATGCGGCAGGCATTGCCCGCGACGCGGCCGATCGTCCGTCGAATCCGGCGCCGCCAGCAAAGATGCCAGCCCGCTCTCCCCCGGCAGTGACAGAAAAACCTGTCGGCGCGGGCACCTTCGCCATCGGGAGCGATGACGTATGAGCCGCATCATCTATGTCGGCGGCAACAAGGGCGGCGTCGGCAAGTCCATGGTCGCTATCGCCCTCGCCGATCATCTCCGCCACACCCGCAATCTCCCCGTCTTCCTGGTCGAGACCGATACCGCCAACCCCGACGCCGCCAAATGTCTCGGCACCGAAATCAACGCCACCCTCGCCGCCGATACCCGCACCGAGGCCGGATGGCAGACCATGCTCAACGCCATCGAACAGCATCAGGACAAGACCTGCGTCATCAATGCCGGCGCCCGCGACAACGACGCCATGCGTCGCTATGGCGACTATCTCCACCGCGGCGCCGAAGCCCTTGCCATCCCGCTCGCCATCGCCTGGGTGATCAACGACGAGCGCGACAGCCTCCTCGCCCTGCGGGATTTCATGGAGGGCTATCCTGGGCGCGTCGACGTCATCGGCAACCGTTTCTTCGACGAGGCCGGCAGCTTCGCCGTCTATCGCGACAGCAGGATCCGCGCCGAGATCGAGGCCCGCGGCGGCACGCTCCGCCCCTTCCCCATCCTGCCCCGACCGCTCGCCACCGCAATCAAGACCGATCGCCGCTCCCCCGCCGCCATCCTTGCCCAGGCCCCGCTGTTCGAACGCATCGCCCTCGAAAAATGGCGCACCGATTGCGCCGAGGCTTTTGCCCCCCTCCTCGAGGCTCAACCGCTCACCACCGCCCGGGCCTGAACCGGACCAACCCCAGGCCGCCAGAACGCCAGCATCCAGTCCCAGGTTCGCCGGCGCCGCGGCGGACCTTACTCCCGTCGCAAAGGACCAGCCCGTCGATGGCCACCGATATCGAGACCGCCTACCGCGAAATCGCCGGTTTTGCGCCCGATCAGGAGGCCATCAACCGCATCCGCAGCGCCGGACGGATCCTCCGCCTGCAGGACCAGGACAGCGGCTGGCTCCTCCTCATCACCCTCGAGGCTCACAACGCCGCCATCCGCAACACGCTCGACGCCGCCTCCACCCTCGCAGCCGCGGCAGGAACCGCCGCCGCCGACGCCGGCAAGGCCGCCACCGCCATCGCCCGCGAGATCGGCCGCGCCGGCCCCACCCTTGCCAAATCCATCCAGAACGCCGCCCTCGAGGTCGGGCGCGATCTCCGCGGCTCCATCGATCAGGCCACCGGCGCCGCAAAAGACACAATCGCTGAAACGATCGCCACCGGCACGACCAGGATGGATGGCGCGATCGCCGAGACGTTCCGTCAGGCCACCGACCTGCTCGACCAGGCCGCCAACAATCTCCGCGCGGGCGCCACCGAAACCCGCGACCATTTCATCCAGCACTGGCAGAGCCTCGCCGCCGACGCCACTTCAAAAGCCCTTGACAAACGGGTCCAGATCGAAGCCGCCCGTTCCCGCCGGGCCAGCCTCCGTACCTTCGCCATCGCGTTCGTCATCGCGGCGATCACCTTCGGTGCCTCGGTCTTCATCGCTCACCGCCAGGGCTGGCAGCACGGCTACCGCACCGGCAAAGCCGATCTGCTCACCCACATCCATGACCAGAAACTCCGCGCCTCCTGGGCCAATACCCCAGATGGCATGCTCGCCTACCAACTCTACAAGGCTGGTTTTATCCGCGAACTCGCAACCTGCTCCGGACAGGGATGGAAAATCAAGACCAGAGGCGGCAAACCGCTCTGCCTGCCCTACCAGACAAAAAATGGCTCCATCTACGGCTGGTTCCTGAAATGACCGGCGGCATTTCTCCCCACAAATGATGGTATATATCTTGTAATACTGCGCCGATATGGTATATATCATGTCAGAAACTCCGGAGGGATCATGAGCCAGATCGCCAAACTCTTTAATAACGGCAGAAGCCAGGCCGTCCGCCTGCCCGCGGCCTATCGCTTCGAGGGCGCCGAGGTCTTCATCCGCCGCGATCCCGATAGCGGTGACGTCATCCTGTCCCGACGACCAGCGGATTGGGAAGGGTTTTTCGCTATTCTCCGTAACACAAAAGTGCCGGCTGATTTTCTTGATCGGTCAGAGCGGAACCAGGGCGTTCAAGAGCGCGATCCCTTCGCCGGCTGGCCGGAATGACACCAAACCGGCGGATGCTGGACACTAACACGGTAAGTCATCTGATCAGGCAGCATCCCGCGGTCACCCGGCGCGTGGTCGAAATGCCCATGGCCACCTTGTGCATCTCCGTGATCACCGAAGGCGAGTTGCTGTTTGGCCTGGCTAGACGGCCGAAGGCAACCGCACTGCATCAGGTAGTCAAGGAATTGCTGCGACGGATCGATGTCCTGGCCTGGGATAGCTCCACGGCAGGAATTTACGGCACCCTCCGCGCCGGTCTGACGGCTACCGGCAGGACCATGGGGCCGCTCGATCTGCTGATCGCTGCCCACGCCATCGCCACAGGATCCGTCCTGGTGACCAACGATCAGGCGTTCCGCATGATCGACGGGCTGGCGGTCGACGATTGGACGATGCCGTCTCCCGCATGATGGTCTGTTACGTTGAGTGGCATCTGCGCGATGCTCTCAAGCCCCTGCTGTTCCAGGATCACGACCGGACAGGAGCCGAGGCCGAACGCTCGTCGCCGGTCGCCAATCGCAAGCGCGGCCGACGCCGTAACGATCAGAGCCTGCCGATCTCAAGCTTCACCGACATGATGGCGCATCTCGCGACCCAGACGCTCAACACCGCCGCCCTGCCCAAGGCGCCGAATGCCACCTTCACCACCCTGGCAAAGCCCACACCACTGCAAGCCGCCGTCTTCGACCTGATCGGGATCGATCCCACGCGTGTCCAGTAAGCAGCAAAATCAGATCAGAAAGTTTGTCGATAAATGCAGGGAATTCGGGTTCAAATCAATGAAAACTTAAGTTTAGAACTTCTGGGTCACAAATAGCCATACTACCATTCAGATTCAGGCTCTCAGAGACTATGGGAAGCGCGTCCTCGGCTTAGCGTAGGATTTCGCCCCCTCCCGCAAACGACCCCATGAACGGCTCTTCAGGGCAAATAAACTTTACGGGGCGGTGAGCCGATGCTATACATGTATAACAAAAGGAGTTTTTACCGTGCTGGCTGTCCGCCTTCCCCCTGAAATCGAGAGCCGCCTTGATGCGTTGGCCCAGGCTACAGGCCGAGCCAAGAGCTTTTACGTCCGTGAAGCGATCATGGAGCATTTAGACGACCTCGAAGATTTATATCTTGCGGAACAACGCCTGATTGACTTGCGGGCTGGCAAAACCAAGACCGTTCCGCTCGAAGATGTAATGAAGCGGTATGGCCTGGAAGATTGAGCTCGATCCTGCTGCCGATCGTGAACTTGATAAAATCGACAAGCAAACCGCTCGCCGCATTCTCGCCTTTCTCCATGACCGGGTTGCTGCGCTAGACAATCCACGCAGCATTGGCGAAGCCCTTAAAGGTTCCAAGCTGGGGGATTTCTGGAAGTACCGCGTAGGCAACTGGCGAATTATCGCCAGCATCGAGGACGGCGCTTTGCGTATCCTCATTGTCAGAATCGGCAACCGACGCGAAGTTTATAAGCGCTGAGCGCACACGCGAATGCGCCAACTACTTCAGCTCATGCGGATATGACCCGGACTGATCGAAAAACGCTCTAAATAAAAACGCTCTAAATATAGGCATGCATGTCGTTGCCGAGGGCGTTGCGACCGCCGTGTAATCATATCACGGGATTGCGATCGTTGGATTTGCGTAATCGGGCTGTGTGGTCAGATCGGGGCGGGCGGTTGGCACGGATGATGCAGCAGGTGATGTGACAACGGAGTGGAGCGGGATGCGGAAACAGGGATCGTGGATGCGGCGGTTGGCTGGGCAGGTGGCGCTGGGCGCCTGCCTTGCGGCGACGGCGGCAACGGTGCCGGCGCGGGCGGCTGGTGGGCATTATGGCGGCACGTTGAAGCTGGTCGCTTCGTCGGCGGCGGGGACGCTCGATCCGCAGGTCAACTATACGCTACGCTACTGGCAGATCTTCCCGATGCTCTATGACGGGCTGGTCTCGTTCGAGAGGGCCGGCGGCACCGCCGCCTTCCACATCGTCCCCGATCTCGCGACCGCGATGCCGAAGATTTCCGATGGCGGGAAGACCTATGTGTTCACCCTGCGTAAGGGGGTGAAATTCTCCAACGGCGCGCCGGTGACGCTGACGGATGTGCGGGCGAGCTTCATCCGCCTGTTTAAGGTGCTCAATCCGAATGCCGGAACATGGTATGACGTGATCGTCGGTGGGCGGCACTGCGCCAGCGCGCCCACCACCTGCACGCTGCCGGGGGTTGTGATTGATCAGGCGAAGGATACGGTGACTTTTCACCTGCGTCACCCCGATGCGGAGTTTCTTGACCAGCTGGCGGTGCCGTTCGGCGCGATCCTGCCGGCAAGCACGCCGGACAAGGACATGGGGACGATTCCGATTCCCGGCACCGGGGCCTACATGATCTCGAAATACGATCCGAGCAGCAAACTGGTGATGGTGCGCAACCCGTATTTTCACCAGTGGAGCCGGCTCGCGCAGCCGAAAGGCTATCCCGACCGGATCGTCTACCGATTCGGGCTGACGCCAAACGCGCAGGTGACGGCGGTTGCCAACGATCAGTATGACTGGATGTATAATCCGATCCCGCTCGACAGGCTCGGCGAGGTCGCCACGAAGTATAAATCGCGGCTTTATCTGCACAGTCTGCTCGCACTCTGGTATGCGACGATGAATACGCGGATGAAGCCGTTCGACAACAAGGATGCCCGGCTCGCGGTGAATTACGCGATCGACCGCGCCGATCTGGTGAAACTGTTCGGCGGACCGGCGGTCGCGACCGCGACCTGCGAGATCCTGCCGCCGGGGATGCCAGGCTACAAGCCCTTCTGTCCATTCACCGAACATCCGGGCACCACGTGGACTGCGCCCGACATGAAGAAGGCGATGGCCTACATGAAAAAGTCGGGCATGGCGGGGCAGAAGGTGACGATCATCACCCAGAACAGCGACCCGAGCCGGGCGATCGGAATCTATCTGCAGAGCGTGCTCGACCGGCTGGGCTTCAAGGCGAAGGTGAAGGGCATATCGTCGAACATCCAGTTCACCTACATCCAGAACTCGAACAATCATGTCCAGATGGCGGTGACCACCTGGTATCAGGATTACCCGGCCCCGTCGGACTTCCTCAATGTGCTGCTGTCGTGCAAGTCGTTCCATCCCGGATCGGACAACTCGATCAATATTTCCGAGTTCTGTGACAAGTCGATCGATACCGAGATGGCGGTGGCGGAAACGATGTCGATCGCGCATCCGAAGAAGGCGGATGTGATGTGGACGAAGATCGACCGGGAAATGACCGATCAGGCGCCGGTCGCCCCGCTGTTCACGCCCAAGCATGTCGATTTCGTCTCGAGCCGGCTGCACCATTTCGTCTTCAGCGGCCAGACCTATTTCATCCCCGATCTGGCCTGGATCAAGTGACTGAAGCTCCGTCGCCAGTGATGGTGAGCGATGCTGACTACGAGGAGGCGCTGCGTGCCTGGAACGCGCCCGACCTGCCGGAGGCGGCCTCGCGGGGCTACTGGGCAGCGGCTCTGGCGAGGCTCACGCGGAACCGGACGGCGATCGTCGCCACCACCGTGCTCGCGGTGGTGCTGCTCGCCTGCCTGGCGGCACCGCTCTATGCGCATTTTGTCGCGCATACCGATCCGTTCAAGTCGAATCTCGGCGGCACCGTCACGATCGCAGGCAAACAGGTTTCGGTGATGCAGCCGGCGAGCGACGGGTTCGGCGTCACGCCGATCGGCCCGACCTGGCGCTGGGGACCCTATATGCTCGGTGCCGACGGCCAGGGGCGGAATGTCGCGGCGCGGCTGCTCTATGGCGGGCGGGTCTCGCTGCTGGTCGGGGCTGCCTCGACCGCGATCTGCCTTCTCCTCGCCTCGCTCCTCGGCGTCGCGGCGGGGTTTTATGGCGGGATGACGGACCGCGTGATCTCGGTCATGCTCGATATATTATGGGCGTTTCCGATCTATCTGCTAGCGATCTCGCTTTCGGTCATCCTCATCAATGCCGGGTTTCATCTCGGCCCTGTCATCATCACCTCGAACGACCTGATCATGCCGATCGGCATCATCGCTATCGTTTATGTTCCCTATGTCGCGCGCCCGATCCGGGCACGGGTAATGATGCTGCGGCGCTCGGATTTTGTCGCGGCGTCGATCTCGCTCGGGGCCTCGGACGGGCGGATCTTACGGCGGGATATCCTGCCCAACGTGGCCTCGACGCTAATCGTGTTCGCGCCGATCATGATGGCGCTCGATATCATCACCGAAGCCTCGCTTTCATTCCTCGGCATCGGCATCCAGCCGCCGAGTGCGAGCTGGGGCACGATCATCCGCAACGGCGAGCAGCTGCTCTATACCCGCCCGATCGTCTCGCTCGCGCCGGGGCTTGCGATCGTGATGACCGTGGTCGCGCTGAACGTCCTAGGCGATGCGCTGCGCGACGCGCTCGACCCGCGCGCCCGCCTGACGCTGAAATAAATGCGGGATTCCAGCTTGTCGCTCGGCTTCACCATTCTCCGCCGCCTCGGCCACATGCTGTTCGTCATGTTTGGCATCAGTGTTCTCGTGTTCCTGATCTTCTTCGCGACCCCTGGTTCCGATCCCGCCGCGCGGATCGCCGGGCGCAACGCCTCGCCGCAGACGGTCGCGCTGATCCGCAAGGAGTTCGGCCTCGACCGGCCATTGCCGGTCCAGTACATCCGGATGATGGACAGTCTGGTCGTCAAGCGAAACCTGACGTCCTTCGTCAATCTCGGCGAGAAAGTGGTGCCCGCGGTGTTCCACGCGGCGCCGGTGACATTGTCGCTCGTCGCCGGGGCCGCGACGATCTGGATCGTGTTCGCCATTCTCGTCGGCCTGCTTGCCGCCGCCTACAAGGACCGGGTGATCGACCGCATACTGATGATCGCGAGCCTGATCGGCATTTCCATCCCGGTGTTCTGGCTCGGCGAGGTGGTCAACCTGATCGCGCAGGGGGGGCTGCACAAGACGTGGTTGTTCTCATGGGTGCCGCCACTCGGCTATGTGCCGCTGCGCCGCAACCCCGCACTCTGGTTCAAGTCGCTGCTGCTGCCCTGGTGCACGCTGGCGGTCGCGTTCATCGGCATCTATGGACGCGTCCTGCGCGCCAACATCATCGAGGCGATGCAGGAGGATTACATCCGCCTCGCCCGCGCCAAGGGCCTGTCCAGCCGGGCCGTGCTGATCCGCCACGCGCTGCGCTGCTCGCTGATCGCGATCTTCACCCTTTTCGGACTGGATTTCGGCGCCCTCGTCGGCGGCGGGGCCCTGCTCGTCGAAGTCGTGTTCGGACTGCCCGGTGTCGGCTACCTCACCTATCAGGCGCTGACCAATCTCGACCTGCCGATGATCATGGCAACCGTGATCTACGCCTCGTTCTTCGTCGTCGCCGCCAACGCACTCGTCGATATCCTTTATTCCGTCTTCGACCCACGCGTGCGCGATGACTGATCGAAAACAGGATTCCATATTGCCGCTCGATCGTGTGAACAATCGAGAATTTATTAATCGAAAATTTTTTGATTCTTTTTTACATAAAATAAGCACTTATACTGGAATATGCATCGGATGATAGTCTCAGCAACATTTCTAGAAGATAAGCATCTTCTTTTTTTTAAACAAAGAAGAAATAAAAAAAACTTTGGACATATGGGTGTTTCCCTGTGAAAACGCCGGTGACCCAGCTCAAAAAAATTTTTTGTTTCTTTTTTCCAAAAAAGAAGCCCTTCCTTTACTGCCTTGATCCGACCGCCAAGACGGTCGTGGGCCGTGCCAACTGGTATCACCCTCCCCTGCCCTTTTCCCGGCCCGGCGCCGAATGACGATCGAGGCGCCTTTGCTCGAGGTTTCCGATCTGCGGGTTTCGTTCCGCACGCGGCGTGGGGTGATGCGTGCGGTGGATGGGGTTTCGTTCGTGCTCGGGCGGCGGGAGATTCTTGGTGTCGTCGGGGAATCGGGTTCGGGGAAGTCGGTGTCGCTGATGGCGGTGATGGGGCTGATCGACGATCCGAATGCGATCGTCGAGGGGTCGATCCGGTTCGAGGGGCGCGAACTGGTCGGGTTGGCGGACCGGGAAATGCGCAGGCTGCGAGGCGGGCAGATCGCTATGATTTTTCAGGACCCGATGACCGCGCTGACGCCGGTTTATTCGGTCGGGCGACAGATCGTCGAGCAGTTGCGGCTGCATACCGATCTTGCGGGGTGCGCGTTAAAGGCGCGGGCGCTCGAGCTGCTGGAGGCGGTGGGGATTCCGGGGCCGCGCGATGTGATCGAGCGGTTTCCGCACCAGTTGTCCGGCGGGATGCGCCAGCGGGTGGTGATTGCGATGGCGCTATCGTGCAATCCGGCGCTGGTGATTGCCGACGAACCGACGACGGCGCTCGACGTGACGGTGCAGGCGGCGATTCTTGATCTGATCCGCAATTTGCGGCGGGATTTCGGGTCGTCGATCATTCTGGTCACCCACAATATGGGCGTCGTTGCCGAAATCGCCGACCGGGTTGCTGTGATGTATGCCGGGCGGATCGTCGAGCAGGCCGACAGAAGAGCGATTTTTCAACGGCCGCGCCATCCCTACACGGTTGGTCTTCTCGGCTCGATCCCGCCGATGACGGGGGTGCGGCCACGGCGCCTGCCCTCGATTTCCGGCGCGCCGCCGGCACTCGACCAGCTGCCGCCGGGATGCAGTTTCGCGCCGCGCTGCCCTCACCGGTCGCGCGCCTGCGTGGTTCGGCCGGAGATGCGCGGCGACGGGCACCGTTATGCCTGTGTCCTTGCGGCACTGCCTACGGCCGGGGTTTTGTCATGACCACGCCGGACGGCGTCGTGCTGCTCGAAGCGAGTGGCGTGTCGAAACGGTTCGCAGTCGGGCGCCGGGTGATCGGGGCGGCGCGGCGGATGGTGCATGCGGTGGACGGTGTGTCGCTGTGTGTGGTGCGCGGGGAGACGCTCGGCATTGTCGGGGAGTCCGGGTGCGGGAAATCGACGCTCGGGCGGTGCCTGATGCGGTTGCACGATGTCAGCGAGGGCAGCGTGGTGTTCGACGGGATCAACATCACGCATCGATCCCGCAACGCGCTGCGGCCGATCCGGCGGCGGATGCAGATGGTGTTTCAGGATCCTGCCGCCTCGCTCAATCCGCGGTATCGGGTGCGTGACCTAATCGCCGAGCCGATGCGCATCCACGCGACGGTGCCGGAGCGCGAGATCGGGGACCGGGTTGCCCGCCTGCTCGACCTCGTCGGGCTGCGGCGGGGACATATGGACCGGTTTCCGCACGAATTCTCAGGCGGGCAGCGCCAGCGGATCGGGATTGCCCGTGCGATTGCGCTGGAGCCTGACCTGATCGTCGCGGACGAGCCGGTCTCGGCGCTGGATGTCTCGGTGCAGGCGCAGGTGGTCAACCTGTTTCAGGATCTGCAGGAGCGGCTCGGGCTGACCTATGTGTTCATCGCGCATGATCTCAGCATCGTCCGCCAGATCACGGATCGTGTCGCGGTGATGTATCTCGGCTCGATCGTCGAAACCGGGCCGACCGACCTCGTGTTCACTAGCCCGTCCCACCCTTATACGATGGCGCTGATTTCCGCCGTTCCGATGCCCGATCCGGACCCAGCGCGGCGACCGCGCCGGATCATCCTGACCGGCGACGTGCCGAACCCGATATCCCCCCCTTCGGGCTGTCGGTTCCATCCGCGCTGCCCGCGCGCGCAGGAGCGCTGCCGCGCCGAGCGGCCCGCACTGCGCGCACTGGATGATGGGCGCGACTGCGCCTGTCATTTTCCGGAAACCTGACCCGGCGGCGCGCCGCCCGTTATTTGTGAGGAACGATCATGGATGCAGGGAACTTCGCGCCGTTCGATGGATATCGGACATGGTATCGCGTCAGCGGCGACCTCGAGGCGGGCGGGCCGCCGCTGGTGGTGCTGCATGGCGGCCCGGGCGCGGCGCATGACTATGTAGACCGGTTCCGGCTGCTCGCCACACCAAGGCGGGCGGTGATCCATTACGACCAGCTCGGCTGTGGGCGGTCCACCCACCTGCCCGACCGGGGGGCTGCGTTCTGGACCGTCGATCTGTTCCTCGCGGAGCTCGACAATCTGCTCGATCATCTCGGCATCCGGGACCGTTATGCGGTGCTCGGCCAGTCCTGGGGCGGAATGCTGGCGGCGGAACACGCGGTCCGGCGTCCTCCCGGGCTGAAGGCGCTGGTGATCGCCAATTCCCCTGCTTCGATGGTCACCTGGGTCGCGGAAGCGAACCGACTGCGGGCGGAATTGCCCGCCGAGGTCCAGCAGACCCTGCTCGCGCACGAGCGCGCGGGGACGACCGATCATCCGGACTACGAGGCGGCGGTCGATGTGTTTTATCATCGACATCTCTGTCGGCTGGATCACTGGCCGGACGAGGTGAAACGCAGCTTCGCGCAGATGGCGGAAGACCCAACAGTTTACCACACGATGAACGGTCCGAGCGAATTTCATGTCATCGGCACGCTCAGGACGTGGGACATCACGGAGCGTCTGCACGTGATCGCGGTGCCGACGCTCGTCCTGTCCGGCGCGTTCGACGAGGCAACACCGGAGACGGTTCGCCCCTATGTCGAACTGATCGAAGGCGCGCGCTGGGTGCTGTTCGACCAGTCGAGCCATATGCCGCATGTAGAGGAGACCGCGCGGTGCATGGATGTGGTTGGCGGGTTTCTCGATACGATGGATGAGGCGGAGTAGGAAGTCGCCTGTGAACTATGTGATCTGGCGGTGGGCGAAGCCGAGGCTTGGTGAGCGGTTTGCGGCAGAGAGCCATGCGACGAGGGCACAAAGAAGCCTGATCAACCATCTGCGGAGGAGGCGAAGGTTGTGTCCGACGCCGGCGAGGACGGCGTTGATGGCATCACCGTCGACGCCGAGCAGGAAGTTTCTTCCGAGATGGCCGTCGGTCTTCATGTGGCCGATGACGGGTTCGATGGCGGCGCGTCGGCGCAACTCGCGGCGGATGGTGGGGGTGATGCCGCGTTTCTGGCGGGATATGAAGATCCTTCTGCCCTCGGCTTCTACGCCGTAGCCGCGATAGCCGCGGTCGACATAGGCGCGGGCGACGGCAACGCCGGTGATCCGCTCGACCTGCTCGATCTGGCCGGCCAGGGTGTGGCCGTCATAGGGATTTCCCGGCCGGCTCTGCATGCCGAGAACGAACTGACCGCCGGGTGCAGCGGCGTTGGTGGTGGCGATGGAGACCTTCACGCCGAATTCGAAGCGCGTCCTGGCCTTGCCCTTGCCGATGCACTCCACCTCAGGCGCGTGCAGGGAATAGAGCTTGTCGGCACCGCGGTCGGAGCGCTTCTGGCGAAGCAGGCGATTGATCAGGCCCAGCGTTTCGGCGAACGCCGCCTTCGCTTCAGCGTTGCCTGCGATCTTGCGGGTGATGTCACGAGCCAGCCGGCCCAGCCAGGTCCGCAGCTTGCGCACGCGAGCCTCGGCCTCGCGGCGTTTGCCACCATGGTGCAGGCGCGCCGCCTCCTGCCTGGCGTAGCGCGCAACCCGGCGATACGACTGGCGTAGCGTGATGCCGTGCTTGCGCGCCATGCGGGCGAGTGTCTCAATGCCCTTGTGCAGCAGTTTGCTGTCGGTCGGATGCGTCACGGCCTTTGGCTGGACCGTGGTATCGATGGTGACCCGCCCGTAGTGCTTCTCCGCCACGGCGCCACCCCGCTCGGCCGCCGCCAGCGTCTCGGCGAGCAGGGCCTCCATCCGCTCGGACCCGATCCGTTTGCGCCAGCGCGTCATCGAGGATCGATCGAGCGGCAGGGCATGCTGGAAATGCGTCTCGCCGCAGAATGCCTGGACATACGGACTGTCGAGATAGCGCACGCAGATCGCTTCGTCGGACAGCCCATCCATGTGCTTGAGACTGAAGTTTTCACTAATTTGAATGCAAACTCCCTGCATTTATCAACAAACTTTCTGATTTGATTTTGACGCTTACTGGACACGCATGGGGTCGATCCCGATCAGGGCGAAGGCGGTGGTTTGCAGCGACGTGGGGTTTGCCAGAGCGGTGAAGGTGGCGTTCGGCGCCTTGGGTAGGGAGGCGGTGTTGAGGGTCTGTGTGGCGAGATGCGCCATCAGGTCGGTGAAGCTCGAAATCGGCAGGTTCTGGTCGTTGCGGCGTCGCCCGCGCTTGCGATCGGCGGCCGGGGATGTCGATGCGGGGGCAACCGGCGATGAGCGTTCAGTTTCCGCGCCTGGCCGGTCGTGATCCTGGAACAGCAGGGGCTTGAGGGCGTCGCGCAGATGCCATTCGACGTAATAGAGGCCATAGCATCTGTTGTTCGCCAGACAACGCTAAGGGTGAACCAAGCAAGAACGCCACAAACTCTGTAAGAGGCCAATCATCGGGTGAGTCCATTCACGACAAACACTTCTTTTTCGTGAGTGTGACCGTCCCGGTGGAGCAGCGGCATTTTATCCACGACAAATCCGCAAAAATCTATTGACAGAAAATATTCTATTCGAACAATTTTCGTGAACTAATTCGATAAGGAACGGCTATGTCGATGGTGGGGTATGCACGGGTCTCCACGCGAGAGGAACGACAGATATTCGATCGCCAGATGGATGCTTTGACGGTTGCCGGCTGTGAGCGAATTTTTGAAGATCGCGGCAGCGGAGCGCGTTCGGATCGGCCCGGTATCAAGGCTTGCCTTGACTATCTCCGGCGCGGTGATGTCCTGGTCGTCCTGGACCTCGATCGGCTGGGGCGACTTGCCGGCGAACTGATCGGGCTGGTTGATGACTTGGAAGCACGCGGCGTTGGCTTCCGCGCGCTGAACACCGCCTTTGATACAACAACGCCGGCCGGCCGGGCTTTCCTGCAAATACAGGCTGCATTTGCGGAGATGGAGCGGAACGTCATTAGACAACGGGTGCGAGAGGGTATCGTCGCGGCCCGTGCAAGAGGTCGTAAGGGCGGCCGGCCCCGTATGATGACAGCCGAGCGTTTGCGATATGCTCAACACCTGATGGCAGATTCCACGCGCAGCATCCCGTCTATATGTCGGGAGTTGGGCGGCATCCCGGCGAGCACGCTTTATCATTATATGAAAGCAGATGGGACATTGAAGTCGCCTGGTATCAAATTGTTGGGGAACGCCGCTGTCGCCCTTGAGGCGGTTTGATCAGAAATTCAACCTACGTAATTCAACCTACGTCAGGTAGGAATGAACCACACCGATCAGTTCCTCCGCCGCCTGAGCGCGATCGGTCTCCTGCTGCTTTGGATCGACGATATGCTGGCGGATATGGTGTTCGATCACGGTGCCGATGAACCCGTCCAGCGCACCGCGGCACGCCGTTGCCTGCTGCAACAATGCCGTGCATCGCGCATCCGCGTCCAGCGCCGCCTGCATCGCCTCGACTTGGCCGCGAATGCGGCTGAGCCGGTTCACCAGCTTGCGTTTTTCCTTTTCGGTGTATTGCATCGCCTCTTGACCAAATACTATGGGGGGGTATATGGCACGGATAGCTGCGGAAGGCGAATTTCTGCGGTTTTGATCAACCAAATTTCCAAGGACCCCATGAAACCGCGATCGACCAGCCAGCCTTCGGAGGACGATAGTAAGCGCTTTTCGCTTGCTGTCCGTTCAACCGTGGGATGGACGATTGCCCGGGCCGGATACGCGGCTGGAGTGATGCGCGCAACGCGCTGAACCCCGCCCATCCCTCCCGGGTTCCAGCCAATGCTGACCAGGAGGAGGGATCACGATGATCTTCCGCAGAAAACGAACTGATCGGCCGTCTTCGCCGATCAGGAGTAACCCATCGAGTGACGCGGCATTCCCCCGCCGTCGGCTTGTCACCTGTTGGCGCCCCGACGGTTCGGGGCGGCTCGTGACCTATTGGAAAGTGGTCGCAGCACCACGCGGCGAGCCCCCGGCTGAATCCGGTCCGGATCACCGTCAACTTCCGCATCATTCCCACCTCACATTTGCCGATCACGGAGACATGCCATGTCCGCCGAAACCGATCTCCTGATCTCACCAGAAACGGCCCGCATCACCTTTCCAGAGGGTCTTGAAGCCCGGCTGCGCGATCGGCTGCGCATTCAGCGGCTGCGTATCGGCAAGCAGAGCCTGGGCAGCCGCATCGCCCTTGGCCTTGCGTTGGTCGGTCCTGGCCTGCTGGTCATGCTCGGCGACAACGATGCCGGTGGCGTCATCACCTACGCGCAGACCGGCGCCACCTACGGGTTCAGCCTGTTCATCCCGCTGATGATCCCGCTCGGCTTCATCGCCTATCTGGTCCAGGAAATGACCATCCGGCTCGGCGCCGTCACCCGCCGCGGCCATGCCGAGATGATCTGGAAGCGCTACGGCGCGTTCTGGGGCGCGTTTTCGCTGATCGATCTGGTAGTCGCGAATATCCTGACGCTGATGACCGAGTTCATCGGCATCCGGGTCGCCAGCGCGATTTTTCATATCCCCTACCTCGTGACGATTCCCGCCGCCTTCGTCTTTATCGTCAGCATTCTGCTGTTCCTGAAATACTATACCTGGGAGCGGATCTCGCTGTTCGTTGCGGCATTCAACATGGTGTTCGTGCCACTGGCGCTGTTCTCACATCCCGACTGGAGTGCGATCGGCCGAACCTTCACCGGCACCGGCTGGGCGCTACCGGGCGGGTTGCTCTCGGCTGGGTTCCTGATCCTGATTTCGGCGAATATCGGCACCACGATCGCGCCGTGGCAGTTGTTTTTCCAGCAATCCTGCGTGGTCGATAAGGGGATTCTGCCGCAGGACATCAAGGCAAGCCGACGCGATCTGATGCTCGGCGTGATCGGGATGGTGGTGGTCGCCACCTCGATCATCGTGATTTCTGGGCAATACCTGCACGGTCTGGCAAACACGGCGTCGCTAGGGGACCACTCGGTGCTTGCCGATATCGGTTCACGGCTCGGCCACGGCGCGATGGTGATCTTCGCGCTTGGCCTGTTCGAGGCCGGCCTGATCGCCTCGATCGTGATCACCGCCAGCACCGCCTGGGCGATCGGCGAGGCGCTCGACGTACCGCGCTCGGTCAACATCTCGCCGCGCCGCTCACTGTATTTCTATGCGCCGGCGATTCTCGGTACCGCGATTGCGGCGAGTGTGCCGATGCTGCCGCACGTGCCGGTCGGGTTCCTCAACCTGACCGTCCAGGTGATCGCAACCGTGTTCATGCCAACGGCCATGCTGTTCCTGCTCATGCTGCTCAATGATCGGGAATTGCTGGGCGACCACGTGAATTCACCGATCCGCAACATCCTGTCGGTCGGCGTCATGGTCATGCTGATCGCCTGCAATGGCCTCTACGGCATCGCGACCGTGTTTCCCCATGCCCTTTGAAAATTCGTCGCTCAGGAGCGCCAAGTCATGAACCAGGACAACCGTTTTCCTGCCAGTGAGACCCGTCGCTCGAAAGGCGTCAGCCGGATACCGGTGCTGCGCGCGGCCTGGGCCAGTCAGCGCGACCTCGACCGCACCGCCCATGACAACAGTGCCGACATCGCCGCGATTGCCCGCGCGGAAGGCTGGTTGACGCCACTCATGCCGATCGAGCGGGTAGCTCTGCGGCCCTGGCAGCAGGCCGTGTTCTGGGGTCTGCGCCTCTATATCGGCGTCATGCTGATCGTCATGGGCTGGGGATTTCTTCATGTTGCGGGGGGATAGGCTGACCAGCGAGGTTTTGAATGACAGATTTATCCCAACCATTTCCAGTTCCATTTCTCACGACAGTCGGTGATTTCGCGGTCGCCTTCGTGCTCGGCACCCTGATCGGTGCCGAACGCCAATGGCGGCAGCGCTCCGCCGGCCTGCGCACCACCGTTCTGGTCGCCCTCGGCGCCGCCGCCTTCGCCGATCTCGGGGTTCGCCTCGCCGGTCCCGCCGGATCGACCCGCGTGGTCGCCTACATCGTCTCCGGCATCGGCTTTCTCGGCGCCGGCGTCATCCTGAAGGAGGGCGCCAATATCCGCGGCATCAACACGGCGGGAACCCTCTGGTGCTCGGCTGCGGTCGGCGCGTTCTGCGGCTGCGGCTACTCCGCCGAGGCCACCTTGCTGACCGTTTTCATCCTTGCCGGCAACACGCTGCTCCGTCCCCTCGTGAACGTATGGCCCGCCCCGTCCGCAAGGGGTGATTTTCATCTGGCTCTAATCAGTCTGCTTCAACGTATCCGGTCTCGGGCTTCGAACCCGGCCAAGATGGAGATCCGCGCGGCCTGATCCTCATAATCACACCGGCCTCGGAGGCCGTTCACTGGGTCAGGTTTTCAAGCCGCCGTTCGACTGTCAGGCCATCTTCCTTTCACCTCACGCAGACATCGACTGCCCTTTCGCGCCCAACTATGAGCGCTGTTCGGGCGATTCCGTCATGCGGCCGCAGCCGCCGCTTCGAATTGGGCGTCGTAATCGCAACCGTGCGCCAAAACGGCCCATGCGATCCGAGCCAGCTTCGCGGCCAGCGCGACTACGACCACGTTCTTATGCGCTCGATCGAGCAATCCCCGCGCCCAGCGGCCCAACGGTGTATCGCGTTCGACAAGATAAGGCAGCGCCGCTCGTGCGCCATGGATCAAGTTCTTCCGCAAATAACGATTGCCGCGTTTGCTGATGCCGAGCAGGCGCGGTTTTCCACCCGTTGTCATTTGCCGTGGAACGAGCCCCAGCCACGCCGCCATGTCCCGCCCACGTTTGAATGCCTGCGCCTCGCCGACCGCCGCCGCCAGCGCCGTAGCGTTTATCGTTCCCATTCCTGGGATTTTGGTCAAACGTCGCACAGCCACGTCGTCACGAGCCAACTGAACGAACTCGGCGTCGAAGCCGGTGATCCTCTGGTCGAGTGAACGCCATTCCGCCCGAAGATCTTCGATCAACGTCCGGATGCGCGGGCTCAACGCGGCAAAACCGCCATCTTCGGCCAATGTCTCAAGCTCGGCTTCCAGTTTCCTCCGGCCTTGCGGAACGACGATCCCTCGCTCCAGCAGCAACGCCCGCAAGTGATTGATCAGCGCCGTCCGTTCCGAGACCAGGCGCTCCCGGGCTCGGTGCAAAGCCTGGAGATCAGATTGGTCCTGGCTCTTCACCGGCACGAAACGCATCGTTGGCCGCGTCGCAGCCTCTGCGATCGCCTCCGCGTCGAGATCATCGTTCTTCTGCGCCTTCACGTACGGACGGACATATTCCGGCGACATCAGCCGCACCTCGTGGCCCCGCGCGGCGAAAATCCGCCCGAGGTGATGAGCGCCGCAACATGCTTCCATTGCCACAATGCACGACCCAAGCTCGCCAACGAAACTTTCCAACGTTCCCCGCCGAAGTCTCCGCCTCAAAACAACCCGGCCGGCGGCGTCCATGCCCACCACGCTGCAAGAGTTCTTGCCAAGATCGATGCCGACAATCACGATATCCATCGGTCTGCTCCTCTCTCCAAACCAGCGGCGATACTACCCGATCGCCGCGAGAGGGGCGGGCCATCCCATAATTACATCAACCGCCGGCCGATCGACGCGCGCGCCACCGAAGCGCAATACGCGATCCATGCGCTGTGTGACCCGGCCGACGTGTCGGATGTGCGCGACCTTTTGTTCTCCGAACTGGAGGCCGCACACTACCCGATCCGCGAGATTGCCACCCTATCCGACAGCGAGGAACTGGTTGAACTGGCGGCAACCCTGGTGCCCACCAACGCCAAGCCCGACGAACTCGATGCCGTCGTCGCCGCACTGGAAAAAGCCGGCCCGATCAAGACCGCAACCTGGACCGTCAGCACCACGGCCTGATCGCGAGTTCCTGAAGCGAAAATCACTTTGTTGCCGGAAAAGGGAGGATTGTTCAATCGCCTAATCGACTATGTATCGCAAACGAGTGTTTGGCATACGGCCGGCAGATGACGAGCAAAAACCAATTTCCTTGCTCCATAACCCGTATCACAATCAGCGTGTCGCAGAGGTTCGTACTCAAGAAATAGATTCAGGCGTTAACGTAGGATTCCGCTCCCTCCCGCAAACGACCCCTACAGGCCCTACGCCAGGTCGAGGATGTGCCCGGAACCCTCCTCAGGCATCTCTCGCCGATCGGCTGGGAGCATGTGAACCTGACCGGCGACTACATCTGGAGCGCCAATCAGAAATCGACGGAAAACCATGCCGGATTGCGACCTCTCAGGCCAATCCCCGACACGACCATAAAGGCAGCCTGATGTTCCTGCTTTGTCCGCTTATGCTACAGCGCAGGCCGTTTCGTTACTTCAGGCCAGATAGGCGGCCTATCCACCCCTGATTAACGCCAGAATAGGCTGATAGGTGCCCAACCGGAAGACGAAATGGGGTGGCCACAGCCCTAGGAAACAGGCTCAACGCCTCACAGCGGGCCATAATCACGTCGGTGTATCGCAACGCGTCCCCCGCAGCACGGTTGATTGAGACACCTCGCAAGCGGACGATATCCGCGCTGAAGGTGTGATATAGCTGAGGCCACGATCAGGTCGAAATCCGCGGAATGGAAAGCCCCACCGGTCCACAGCGCAACCGCGGCCCCTCCAACGAGGTACGCGGGACTTCCGGTCTCGCGGCGATATTGCTCGCAGACGCGGCCGAGCAGCCCAAGCGCCTCAAGATAATCGGCTTCCAGTGTCATTATCGCGCCGTCCCGTATTGTCTCACTGCGGCTGATTCCAGCCGTGAGTGTCACGCTTGCTCCGCATGCCCCAGATGGTCTTGCCGAGGTTGAGTTCGCCGGCCCGGGCTTTTGCGACCATGCCGTGGAAATACCCGCCGGGCGTGCTCCGGAAATGCCCCGCGGGCCGTGCCGAGACGATGGCCAGCGCAATCGCCGCCTGCTCCCGCCCCATGGCGATACACGCCTCGCCCCAGAGCGGTTTCGACACCCCCAGATCGTGCCGCAGCCAGTCCGCCGCCTCCACAACGTCAGGCCAGGCCGGCGACGACCGCCCGAGATAGGGAAGCAGCCGCGGCGCGAGGCGCACCAGCTCGTCCGGCGTGATCCGCAGCACCGTTCCATCATCCCGACGGGCAGGTTTTTGCTCGCCCCTCCCCGTCTCACTGCCTGACCGACCGTTCCGCAGCCCCGTCGTCTCTGCCGTTGCCCCCGACCCCACCGGGGCCGGACTACTTTTCTCAATGCCAGATACCGTATCCTGTTCAGGATTTAGGTCTGATTTGTATCTGTATTGGTGGGGCCGGTTTTCCGGCGCCTTGGGGTCGGTTTCCACATCTTTTTGCGCGCTGCCGGTTCCCTGCCGCGCCGCGATCAGGCTCTCCAGCCGCTGGCGCAGATCGCCATGGCGATCCTCGAGCCGCGTCACGCCAAAGGCGAGAACAGCGGAACTCTCCGCCTTCGCCAGACGCCTGGACAGGCGCCGCGCTTCCTCCGCCTCCCGCACGAAGACACCCGGTTCCAGACCTACCTCCACCGCCGTCTCCACGATCTGCTCGATCGCCTTGCGGGCTATCGTCACCCGCCGGCGCAGCTGGCGAACCGCCTCGCGCTCCGCCCTCCCCTTCTCCGCCACAGCCCGGAACTCGTCGAACCGCACCCCAAGCGGCGACAGGTCGAACCCATACGCCTCGATAATCCGGCCCCCACGGTCCCGCCGGCCGTAACGCTTGCCGTTGGGACTGTCCCGCATCACCACCAGGCCCAGCTCGACCAGATGCCGGTTCAGCGCCTTGGTCTGTGATGCCCCGAGATCCAGATCCGCCTGCTGGACGGCAGCAGATGGCCAGACCACCGGCCGCGCACCCGCCTCCCAGTCCTGCCGCTGGGTAAAACGGAACAGCCAGTCCACCGCATGCACCACCCGTGGCGGCAGGCCGAGATACGGCGCCGCCGCCTTGAACGCCGCCAGAACCGCACCTGGCCCCCCTGCCCCGTCTGACAGTCCCGTGAAACCTGCCGCGGTCCGGTCCGTCGCAAGCATCGCCAGGCTCAGCCGGCGAAGCCCGCCAAACCCCTGATTTGTCCTTGAATTCTGCCCGAAACCGGGACTTTCCGTCTCCAT
>NC_015178.1 GCF_000202835.1 Acidiphilium multivorum AIU301 | reverse complement strand
TATGATTGAAACCCTCCGAAGACTAAATGAAGCCTCGATCTGACGGCAAAAATACGCCCTGACAGGCGTTACCCGTCATGTCATATGGGCCTTGCAACTTGTTGTCCAGAAAATTCGGCTTCTTATGATAGCTGAAGAACTGCCATTAAGTGCTTGAGATGCGGTTCTATCCATTTTGTTGGTGAGCCAGCGTTCCGCGATTCGCGGGGGGAGGCACCCCGAGTCGGATTCGGTCAGCACGATCTTATCCACAGGTCGTGAGCCTCTCTTGTGGACTTCAGTGATAAAATCTGTGGACTCTTGAGAGAGACCCTAAGTGGAAAATCAACAACTTAACAGGATTATCCCGTGGACCCTTGCGATGAAACTAATAATAGGAATCTAATATTCTACCAAATAGCTTCCTCTCCAAAGTCCACAGCGACAGATGTTGATAACTTTGCTATATCGGATTTGTCCGATCACCGAGTCACTGGAAAATGCCTTGCCTATCCGGTTGTTACCCACACCCACTAAATGTAGGGTGTGTCCATTCCCCGGAATAAAGCTCGTCAAAGGTTGGTGCGGCTGCCCTACCCGCGATTCCGAGCAGCGAGCGGAACGCGTTGAAGGGATAGAGGCGCCGGTTGAACCGAAACGTGAATTCATTGAGGTAGGCTTGTAGATGTTTGGCGCTGACCCCGTGATGGATGCCGTTGATCCAGGTCTTCAGGTTGGTAAAGACCAAGTGGACGATCGGCAGGAATTCTTCTGCCACCTCCGGGTCGCCGCATTCGGCGATTGCATGGTGGTCGAACCCGCGCCTTCCGAGACCGGCATAGCCGCTCCAGTCGTCGGTAACGATCAGCGATCCGGGAGCAACGGCGTTTTCGACGAATCCGCAGAGCGAATTGGCGCTACGGTCGGGGACAACAGCGAGACGAACGCGTCCCGCGTAGCGACCGTCTTTCCGATTGTCGAGCTTGGTTCCCGGTTTCCGGTGGCGCACCTCCACGGCACAGGCGACGAGAACCTTGTGATGGACACCCCGTCCATCGCCTCGGGTTCGTCCTCCAACCCACGTTTCATCCACTTCGACGTGTTCTTGCGGCGTGTCGCCAATCTTGTCGCGCTCGGGGCGCACCATCCCGGCGCGCAGCTTATGAAGGATGCCGAAGGCGGTCTCGTAGCGCGACAGGCCGAGTTGCCGCTGAAATTGGACGGCCGACATTCCGGGCGTCTGGCTGGCGATCAAGTAAGCCGCCCAGAACCAAGTCGACAGCGGCGTGTGACTGCGTTCCATAACGGTCCCAGCCATCAGGCTTACGTCTTTGCGACAGGCCCGGCAGCGCAGAACGCCCGGGCGCGCCTCGAAACGGAACGGCTCGCCAACGACGCCGCACCTTGGGCAGGCGAACCCTCCATTCCAGCGGGCGCTTTCGAGATAGGCGGCACAGGCCGCGTCGTTCGGGAAAATACGCTGGAATTCCGGCAGAGACTGCGGGAACGGCAGGTCTTCACGGGCCAGGACATCCATGCCCAACACTAGATCTAGTAGGTATGGGAGTCAACCGGATAGGCAAGGAAAATGCGATGGGAGAAATCCATAATCTAATCGAGGCGAGGGGAAGGGCAGGGGCGCTTGATGCCGGTATCGAGCGCAGTTTTGTTGAAGCTGCGGCCCAGTATATGGGGGACGAGGACACGACCCTGAGCTTTGCCTATTCGGGTTGGGCTCAGTGCGCCCTCCCTCATCGCAGGCTGGCGGATGATCAACCATGGGAAATCAGCATTGAAAGAACAAGGCTTGTCGTCGAGCCTGGTCGGAAGCCCAGGAGCGAAGAAGGCCCTCTAGATTTCGTCGGTGTACCGTTTGGGGCACATGCACGACTTATCCTTCTCTACCTTCAGACCGAGGCGATCAGGACCGGGTCGAGAGAAATCGAGCTCGGGCGCTCTTTGCGGGACTGGCTGAGTCGAATCGGGGTAAGCGTCGGCGGCAAGACAGCGAAGTTGGTCAAGGATCAGGCCGAGAGGATCAGCCGCTGCCGCCTGACATTTCACATTCAGGGCGGCAAATCAGTCGGTTTGATCAACCAGTCGATTATGGACGGCGCCCTGTTCGTCGAAGATACCGAGGAGGGCAGCGGAAAGCCGATGCTCTCAATGGCGCGACTCTCGGAGGGCTTTTTCGAGCAGCTGCAAAAGCATCCGGTTCCGCTTGAGGAAGCTGCCATCAAGGCCATCAACAACAACCCCGGGGCGCTGGATTGCTACCTCTGGCTGGCCTACCGCCTGCACGCACTGCCCGCCGCAAAGCTAGTCACCTGGAAGGCTCTGAAGGCGCAGTTCGGCTGTGGCTATCGAGAAGTATATCATTTCAAGGCTCGCTGGCCGAGTGCGCTGAAGCTGGCTCTTGCGGTATATCCAGATGCGCAGGTGGATATCGTGGACGAGGGTGTAATTCTGAAATCAAGCCGGCCACCGGTGCGTCCTCGCGTGCAATCGATCCGATAGACACCTACTGTTCCGCATTAAGGCTGGCATCACCAGAGTCCACGCCAGCACGCCAGGCTCGATTTCCTCACCAAAGTCCACATCCTGATCTCTGTTTTCTTGGCATGTCACCGGAGTGCATGCCCTGGTGCCGGTCCTATGGCATCTCACCAGAGTCCACGCCCTGGTGCCGGTTCTATGGCAACTCACTAGAGTCCACGCCTCGGTTCAGATTTCCTGTGCCTCCCCATCATCCCCTCACCAGAGTCCACGGCCTAGTCGTCGAGCTTTTGCCGAGATCCGGAATCATTTGTGGTCGCAAGGCCAACATCACGAGATCAAAGGCTTATCCGCCGCTCACCCTTGTCAGCTGACAGGGTCCATATGGCTGGTTGCACACCCACCAACGCTGCTTCTCACCAAAATCCACACTCGTTTGCATCCTGACTCTGGGCACAAACCGTGGACTTTAGTGAGCAATGGTCCAAGCATATCACCAGAGTCCACGGTTTGTGCCGAATGGGTACCTCGGCATTGCACCGGGAGCAGACGCTGGTTTGAAGCGTGATTTCGGCATGAGCCCGTGGACTCTGGTGAGGGGATCGGGTCTTCACCAGGCGAAATGGGCACCAATCGGATCGATCGGGTGCGCGGCATGCTGAATGACGCGATGTCAAGCGCGGCGCCGGACGACAATGGCCCGGAAATCAGCCCATGAGCAAACGGAAAACCCGGTGCTTGCTGCACAGATCAGTCGCAGACAAGCCCGCCTGATACTCTTTCAAAATGCCAATGTTCTGCTCGTTCGAACCTTGCCGGCCCTATTGCCTGGCTCCTGCTTGAGAGAACTGGCAAACCTTAAACCGAGGACCTCCCGGGGGAGCGGGTCGCGCCCCCCTCAGCCTTCTCCATACCATCCGCCTGGTGACGCGAGTGATGTGCGGCGCGGGGGGGGGCTCCGCGGTGGAAGAGTCCGGAGTGTCTGAGGGTGGCCACGTGCAGGGCGGTGTTGCCGGCTACGCCACCTCCCAGACCACGCCATCGTCGAGACGCTTGATGTAATCCACCGCGCTGCCGTTCCAGTGATAGGCATAATGCGCGCCCTGGATGGGAATCGGAATGACGTCGGGCCAGAAAACAGCGATGCACTGACCGTCCGGATAGCGGATACTTGGCCATATGATGCCGTTTGATCCTGCTGCGCGTCGTTCGGCTCCGAAGGTCTGCGAGGCGACATATTCATTGGGATGAAGGAGGTCGGCACGGCCGGTCGCGTCGTCCAGATCTACCTCGATGGTTCCGACAAGTTCGCGGAACTGCGAGGTCCAGCCGGGGTCTTCGTTGGTGGCGCGCATGAAGCGGGCGTGGTGGTGGATGGTTTCGGCTATCGCGACTTCCGTGCGGTCGCCCGCGTAGTAGAGTCCGAAGCTGCCATCTGAGAATCGGCTAGGCCGTAGAGGTGAGCAATGAACGAATGGTGCCATAACCCAACTAGCGCCCGGCCCGGTTACGCGCCGCGCCACTGGCACCTTGGACAGATCTCCGATGCTATCGCGGATGCGCGGGTTGAACTTGGCCTCCGCCGAGACCAAAGCATCCCAGTCCGCCGGGTCGGCAATGTCCTCAAAGAGATCAATCGGCGGATAGATAGAGCGGATAATGCGTATGGTGCGCGGCCAGATCACCCGGCGGATCGGTACATTCACCAAGCGCCCCGTTCTGCATCCAGGTATTTCCGAAGGTCCATCAGATCGGTGATCTCTCCGCGCAACATCAAATCCAGGCCGCTTCGACCCTCGAAGGCGTCGTTGGGCTTGCGGATCCACGCGTATCCGCGGGCAGGGTCGGTGAACAGATAGCGCAGCGCCTTATGGATCCCCATAAGTATCGCCATCCGGGCACGCAGGTCACGGTCGATACGGCCGACGTCACCAGCCTTCCAGCGCGCCCATGTCCGCTGGGCCATCTCGCCAAGGAGCACTCGGGCTTCCTGATCGGTCAGGCTCCAGGCGCGAAAAAGATTGACGGTAGCTCGAGCTAGCGCCGTTGCTTCCTCATCTGTGATAACGGGAATGTCAGGACGTGCCGTGAGTGGCTGAACCGTGGCGAATTTCACAACCTCTCTCCTCTGGCACTTATATTATAGCGATGTGCCAATTGGCAATGGGAGTGAGTGGGCGTCACTGCACGATCGGCCGGAGCAGCAAGGACAATGTCGGCCTATGGCCCGAGGAAAATTCCGAAACTATGCAGTAGCGGCAGTTTAAGGAACTGCGGCAGCGAGCGGCCACGGTGCCGCAGAGCCGGACAAGATCCCAGGACCAGGCTAATTGCCCCCTGACCGTGGTTTGCGGATGGCGGACAAAATCCAGCAGGTCGGACTGCCGGTCCCGAGTCGCATGCGCCCGGCGCTCTCAGGCTAGCCATCTACGCCGTCTGCGACTCGGGGGTGCAAAGAAAAATTTTAGGAAAAAGCGTTTCATATCAGCCGCTAAGCGCGACTCGGGCGCAAGAAACTGTGGACTCGCTCCGTGAATCTCTGAATGGTGACTGACTAGCCATAGAGATGGTGGAGTGAACAGGATGCCGAACACACGTACCGCCGGTGATGATGCGAGCGCACGCTACAGGCGCAGGCAACGCGCGCGCGGCGCTACAGGTGTGCTCGTCCACCTTCCGAACGAGACGATCAGCCTGATCGACACCATCAAGGAGCGAAAAGGTCTGCGCAGCCGCGGCCAAGCGCTCCAGCAGCTCATTGAGGAATGGAGGGCGGCCTCACCCAGAACTTTATAACCCAGACGCGCGAAAGCCCGCCTTGCCGGGCGGGCTTTCGCTAAATTCGCTACGGGCTCCGAGAGCCGTTCGGTGATTTCGCAATCCCGAACATACTCATCGGAAGCCATCCTGCCAAGCGGAAATTGCCGTTTCCGCTCACGGGAGGGCTATGCCCGTCGCGATCCGACACTGATGGAGGATCAAGATGGAGAATTTCCGCCCCGAATCGGGGCCGGGTCCCAAAAGACGAGGCGTGCGCGGCGCGCGGCGCCTCACGCTCGGGATGGTTGCGACAGAGCGACTCGCCGATGATTTCGGTACGGTGAGCGAGGGTGGCCAGGTCGACCCCGGTCGGGTGCTGGCCGCCTTCAAGGCGGCAGCGCCGTATCTGCGGTTTGGTCCGCGGGTCACGCAGGCGATCGACTGGCTGTTCCGCTTCACCCAGGTGCAGGACTGGCAGGAGGGCGCGCGGCCGATTGTCTGGCCGTCGGCGGCGATGCAGATGGAGGCGCTGTGCCTGAGCGAGGCGCAGGTGAAGCGGCTGAACCGGCTGCTCGCTCATCTCGGGCTGATCACCATGCGCGACAGTCCGAACGGCAAGCGCTACGGCCGCCGGGATCCGCGCGGCCGGATCGTCGAGGCGTATGGCTTCGATCTCTCGCCCATTGCGGTCCGCCAGGCCGAGTTCCGGGAGATCGCCGAGCGTGGCCGGGCCCGCTTCGAGGCGCTGAAGCAGCTGCGTCGTCGGGCGACGATCGCGGTGCGCGGGATCCAGCAGATCGTGGAGACGGCGACAGAGCTCGGGATCGCCGAAGGATGGGCCCGCCAGGCGGATGAGGCGAGGCGTCTGGTCGCGCGGATCCGTCGCATCGAGGAGCTGGACGAGGTGACGCTCGGCGTGACGACGCTGGAAAACCGGCAGGCGGACCTTCGCGGCAGGCTTGAGGCAGCGATCGACACGCTGAAGGAGGCCGCGCTGGGTGGTGTCGAATCAACAAATATGAACCCCAAGGGGCTCACGGATGAGCCTCATATTACATATACAAACCAGACTCTTGATCCTGCGGATCACGTATCTGCATTGAGAAAGCGTAGCTCCACCTCGGGTGGCGCGGGCACGAGCGCTGGAGGCTCGACGAGGACCGGCAGGAGTGGGGATGGAAAGGAAGCCGGGCATCGGCCAACCGGCAGTCGGGCGATAAAGCCTGAAATCCCGCCGGACGGCACGGTGTTCCGCATGACGCCGGACGAGCTGGTCAGGCTGGCGCCCCGGTTGCGGGCCTACCTGGCGAAATCCTCGCCCGGATGGCCGGAGATCGTGGAGGCGGCCGACTGGCTGCGTCATGACCTCGGTGTCTCGAAGCCGCTATGGGGGGATGCATGCCTGGCGATGGGGCGCGAACAGGCGGCGGTGGCACTGGCCATCGTCTCGACCAAGCCGAGCGACCACTTCCGCGGCTCGCCGGGTGGATATTTCCACGGGATGGTGGCCCGGGCGCGGGCCGGCGAGCTGAACCTGGCGCGATCGATCTGGGGGATCCGGGCAGCGAGCGGGATGCCGCGGCCACCAAGGTCGCACGCATGTGACGCGTCGCGCTCGATCTAATGTCTGCAATACAGCCGCGTGGTTTGCATCGCGCTCGGCTACAAAGGCCTGATCGATCGGAACTTGGCTCTTCGAATGCGCCTGAGCTTGGCTGTCGCGGAACTGTATTTTTGTCAGAACCACCCTGTAGATGGATAGTCCTGATAGCCGCGGCGACGTTTGGCGCGAGCCAGACGGCGGAGGGCATCGATGGCGGTGCCGAGATCGGGGAGGGGGTCAAACCGGGAGTGTGTGGAACGTCCGATCCGCCCCCAGGTTCGTGCGAGGCCGACGGCACCGAACAGGTCTGTAACGATCTCGATCTGGTAGTAGCGCTTTTCGTTGTGTTCGGGTCGGACCCGGATGAGTCTGATTTGCTCTGGGAACAGAGCCAACTGCATCGATTTGAAATCCCTTTCTGTCGCACGACACGCGTCAGATGCGGAATATTGCAGATGACCAGGTTGCAGCGAGGCGTGTCGATATATCTGACTGGATCTGGGTGCCTCGATATTTTGCTGAGAGGAGTTCATAGCCGGCAAAGTCTAACAAAGAGGCTATGCCCGTGCCACCCAGATCCGTAGGCTCAAGAATGAAGCGTGATGTCGGGATGATTGATAGGGGGAGCGAGTAAGCCGAGGCGGCTGGTGCCCTGATGAGCCAGGTTTTTAAGAACCTTGCGCTTGCATCGTCATCCTGCGCCTCTCCTCATGAGATCGTTGGTGATGGTGTCGAGCTTTATGTATTGGATTTTGCGATACGGTGCGCTATATGGCAGGCAAGGAGATTAGCCATGGCCACAGTAGCTGAACGCAAGGAATACCCGATCTCGATGCGCTTGCCCGAGGCGGATGTTGCAATGATCGATCGCGCTGCGAGCTTGCGCGGGCGTTCGCGCACGGATTTCGTACGCGACGCCGCTGTGCGTGCGGCAGAAGAGGTTGTGATGGAGCAGGGCTTGATCCGGATGAGCGCGGAAGGCTTCGCCGAATTCATGGATGTGTTGGCGCGTCCCGCCGCTCCGGTGCCGGAGATGGTGGAAGTCCTGAAGCGACCCGCGCCGTGGGAGCCCGGTTACGTTGCCAAGCGGTGAGCTATTTGCCGCTGTCGGAGCCTGAACCACTTACCGCTGCTCACGATGTATCGGAGTTCTCCTGCGGGAAATCGCCGCTCGATCACTGGCTCAAATCGCGCGCGCTTTCCAACCAGCAGAAGGGCTTTACCGCCGTCGTCGTTGTGCATGAGGCTGGTCGTGTTGTTGGATATTACGGCCTTGCTCCCACCGCTATCGTGCCGACAGTTCTGCCCCGCTCGATCCGGACAGGGCAGCCACCCAATCCGGTTCCATGCATGCTACTCGGTCAACTGGCGATCGACACCAGGTGGGCGGGGTTGGGCATCGGCACAGGCCTTGTGAAGCACGCCCTTCAGCGCTGCGTTCAGGCGGCTTCGCTTATTGGCGGTCGGGCCTTGATGGTCAACGCGGTCGATAAGGAAGCCGCCGAATTCTGGCAGCGGCGCGGCTTTGAGCAATCCAGGGACGATCCGTTGGTCCTGCTCCGCTCGATCAGCGATATCGCGGCGTCACTCGGTGTGGGGGGTGGGAACTAAAAGCCAAGTTCCTGGCATTCGGTCACATGGAAGCCGTTCGGCGGTGAAGGTAGCACTGGCAATGAGAGGAGCCAGGAAATCCATTCCGGGGCGTAGGCATATGTCGAGCAGGCGATGTTCTGGTGGATATCCTTGCTCCAGGCTGAATATCGAGATATCTTTAATCAGATATTTGAATATCTTGAGGCGCCCATGCCCCTTTATATCCGCGATGATGCGACCGCCGAGCTTGTCGCCAAACTGGCGAAAGAGCGGGGTTTAACCAAACAGGATGCCGTGCGGCTTGCGGTGCAGGCCGAGCTTGACCGAACCCGCGAAGCCAAGCCCTTGCGCGAGCGCCTGCGTGAGTGGCGCGAAGCCAATCCGCTGCCGCCGCCCACAGGGTTGAAGGCAGACAAGGCGTTTTTCGATGATCTGTCGGGGGAGGGGGAATGATCTTCATCGATGCCTCGGCCCTGATCGCGATGATCGCCGGCGAGGAGGATGCCGACATGCTGGCGGATCTTCTGGCCCAGGAACGCACCCGTCTCGTCTCGCCGGTTGCCATGTGGGAGGCGACGGCCGGGCTCTGCCGCAGCTTCGGCCTTTCGATGGACGGTGCCCGGCAAAAGGTGAAGAGCTTTATGAGCGCGCTCGAGATCGAGGTCATTTCTCTTGGTGAGCGTGAATATGATCTGGCAATCCAGGCTTATGCCGATTTCGGGAAGGGGCGGCATCCGGCCGCCTTGAATATAGGCGATTGCTTTGCCTATGGCGCCGCCAAATCTTATCGGGCAGCGCTGCTGTTCAAAGGTGATGATTTTTCCAAGACAGACATTCGCCGCGCCGAAATGAACCTTTGAGGTTCCTTGAACTTCGCTGCGCTTCTTCTTAAGGGGTCACCGCACGATCTGTTCAAAATCGTACGCTAAGCGTTGGCGGGCTGCCTGGCGAGGGTACGATAGATGGTTGGGCGGGAGACGGAGAATAGGTCTGCGAGATCAGTGATGGAATAATTGCCAGTGTCGTACATGCGGCGCAGTTCTTTTTGTTGTCTTTCGGATAGCGTCGGCCTTTTGCCGCGTAATTTTCCTTTGGCGCGAGCGATGGCCATGCCTTCTCTGGTACGTAACCGGATCAGGTCGGCCTCAAACTCTGCGAAGGTGGCGAGAATGTTGAAGAACATCTTCCCCATTGGGTCGGTTGGGTCATAGACGGCCGCGCCGAGCGCGAGTTTGACACCGCGGGTAATGAGTTCATCGGCGATCGCACGGGCATCTGGAACGGAGCGTGCAAGGCGGTCGAGTTTTGGCACGACCAGGGTGTCGCCTTTACGCACCGCCGCCAAGGCTTGAGCAAGCCCGGGGCGGGCACGATTGGTGCCTGTGAGGCCATGGTCCGTATAGATGCGGTCCGGCTTTACCCCGAGCTGTTCGAGTTCGGCGCGTTGCGCGGCGAGATCTTGCCGGTCGGTTGAACAGCGGGCGTAACCGATCAGGGTGTGGGCCATGCGGAATTGTAACGTATGACCCCCCTTCATTGCAAAAGATATCGTACCAGTTAAATGATCCATCCGTTGCCGAGGGAAACAGCCACCAGTGCCAGGCCGTTACATCTGTCCGTTGAACGATCCTCTTGCGGACGCACGGTGGGCGCTAATTTTCTCATCAACCGGAACCCGATATGCCACTCCGCGTTCTTTTATCCGCTGAACAACGAGCCCGTTTGTTTTCAATTCCAACGGACATGGCCTCCATGAGCCGGCATTACGTACTGGATGCTGCTGACCTCGCTATGGTCAGGGTCAGACGCCGGGCAAGCAACCGGCTCGGCTTTGCCGTGCAACTCTGTGTTCTCCGCTTCCCAGGCCGCACTCTGGATCCATCGGAATATCCACCGGCGCCGGCGCTGGCTTTTGTTGCTGAACAGATCGGTGTCGATCCTTTGTTGTTTGCGGAATACGCGCGCCGTGCTGAAACCCGTCGGGAGCATTTGGTCGAGCTCCAAAAGTTCACTGGTCTGCGTAGTTTTGGCCTCGATGACTGGCGCGCCTGCCTACATGCTGGTGCGGATACGGCTTGGGCCACAGATCGCGGCGAACCCATCATCCAGGCTATGCTCGTTCATCTGAGAGAAAGCCGGGTATTGCTTCCCTCGGCGACAGTGTTGGAGCGAATTGGACTGGCCGCCCGTGTCCGAGCACGCAAGAAAACATTCGAGGTGCTGGCAGCCGGGATGGCCGATGCGGAGCGCAGTGCTCTGACCGAGCTGCTGACGGTCGATCCCGAGTTGCGTCGCTCCCGTTTTGCCTGGCTGCGGGATTATTCGGAATCACCAGCTCCCTCCAACATCGTCTCCCTGCTCGATCGCCTCGAATATGTCCGCGCCATGGGCATTGATCCCGCACGGGCTGGTCGTATCCATGCTGCCCGCCTGGTCCGGCTGACCGACGAGGGGGCGCTCATGACCGTGCAGCACATCGCCGATCTGGAGCCGGCGCGGCGCACAGCCATTCTCATTGCCCAGATCGCAAGCCTGGAAACCCGTCTGACGGACGCGACGCTTGCCATGTTCGAGAAATATGTCGGCACTTTGTTCAGCCGGGCGCGCAACCGCGATGAGCGTCGGTTTCAGGCCACGCGGCGCGATGTCGCCAAGGCGCTACTGCTGTTCCGCCGGACGATCGCCGCCCTTCGCCAGGCGAAGGAGGCCGGAGAAGATGGGATCACCGCCATCGAGCGCGAGATCGGCATGAACCAGCTCGAAGATGTGCTGCCGATCATCGGCGCCGTCGCCGATGTGGCGGATCAGGATATTTTGGTCACGGCGGCCGAGCGATATACGGTGCTCCGCCGGTTCAGCCCCCGCTTCCTGGCCGCCTTCGATTTCCGGTCGAATATGCCGAACGATCCCGTTCTGGCCGCGATCGAACTTCTCCGCGCCCTGAACCGTGGCGCGATCCGCAGCTTGCCCAAGCGGCCGCCCTCCACGTTCCTGCCGCCGCAGTGGCGGAAATTGATTTTTGCCGGCGGCACAGCCGACCGGCGGCTCTATGAAACAGCGGTGCTGGCCGTGCTGCGCGACAAGCTGCGGGGCAGTAATATCTGGGTCGCTGGCAGCCGCGATTACCAGGCGTTCGAGACCTATCTGCTTCCGGCCGGGGCGGGTGCGGCCACCGGCATCGATGGTGAGGCCGATCCCGATCGTTACGTCGCAAGCCGGGCAGAGATGCTGCGCGAGCGTCTGACCTTCGTGGCCGCCCGGGCCGCGCAGGGCGACCTCGACGGGGTGGAGATTGAGGACGGCAAACTTTTTATCGCCCGCACGCCGCCCACCGTGCCCGACGCGGCTCGCGATCTGGCGCTGCGGCTGAACAGTATGCTGCCGCGGGTGCGGATCACCGAGGTTTTGAGCGAGGTCGATGCCTGGACCGGGTTCACGGACAGGTTCGTGCATCTGCGCACCGGTAACCCCGTCACCGACAAAGCGGCCCTGCTGGCAGCGGTGCTCGCTGACGGCACCAATCTTGGCCTTGCCCGCATGGCGGACGCCTCGCGCGGTCTCAGCTATCACCACCTGGTCAATGTGGCCCAATGGCACATCAGCGATGACAATTATGTCGCCGCCCGCGCCGCCATCATCAATGCGCACCATGCACACCCCATGGCGGCAATCTGGGATGATGGGACAAGCTCGTCTTCGGACGGGCAATATTTCCGGGCCGCAGGCCGCGCCGGAGCCGGCGGCTCGGTAAACGCCAAATACGGCATCGAGCCGGGCGCGGTGATCTACACCCATGTTTCCGGTCAATACGGACCGTTCCACACGCGCGTCATCTCCGCGACGATGAGCGAGGCGCCTTATGTGCTCGACGGGCTGCTGCATCATGTCCACCAGACCGATCTGCGCATCGCCGAGCATTATACCGATACCGCCGGCGCGACCGATCATGTCTTCGGTCTCTGCCATCTGCTGGGTTACAGGTTTGCCCCCAGGATCAAGGATCTCCGGGACCGCAAGCTCTACACGATAGAAAAGCCAGGCACCTGGCCGCTGCTGGTGCCGCTCATCGGCGACGCCGTCGAAACCACCGCCATCCTCGGGCAATGGCCGGAGTTGATGCGGTTAAAGGCATCCATCAATGCCGGCACTGTTCTGCCTTCCGTCATCTTGCGGAAGCTGGCCGCCGCCGGTGGAGGAAACACTCTGTCCAGGGCGTTACGGGCTGTGGGGCGGATCGAGCGCACCCTGTTCACCCTGCAATGGCTGTCCGATCCCGCTCTGCGCCAGCGCAGTCATGCCGGGCTCAATAAGGGCGAGGCCAGCAATGCCCTGCGCCGCGCCGTATTCTTCCATCGCCAGGGTGAAATCCGCGACCGCACCTTCGAAAATCAGAGCTTCCGGGCCTCCGGGCTCAGTCTCATCACCGCCGCCATCGTCCACTGGAATACCATCTATCTCGACCAGGCCGTCCAGCACCTGCGGGCCCAGGGTACGGCAGTGCCCGATGATCTCCTGGCGCATGTCGCGCCGCTCGGATGGGAACACATCGCTCTGACCGGCGATTATGTCTGGAATCCCGCCAATCCCAATGCCAGCTTCAGGCCGCTACGCGATGTTCGCGCTCCGTTCATACCCCGCGCCGCTTAGCGTACGATTTTGAACAGATCGTGCGGTGACCCCCTTAACCTCTACTTCCGGTAGTAAAGAGGCGCCGCGGGATGGACCGGCTGGTCAGCAAAATTTCGGAATCCGAGATGATGCAGCGCTGGCGCGCGATCGAGCAGGCCCATGCAGCGAATAACCGCCAGGGTTATGTTCATCACCCGGAGCTTGAGGCCGTGAATGAGCGGTGCATTCGGGGTGAGATCGACATGGCGGGCCTGGATCGCCGGATGATCGCCGCGATCCGGGCCGGGCGCTAATGCCCCAGGTTCGGTTTGTGGGGATGGCGGAAGATCCCGAGCCGCACCGCAACACTGGTCCGGACATATCCTATGAGCCCGATCTGACCGATGGCCTGTGCAACAAGGTTGGTTTGCGCAGCCCTCCCGCGCGTGCCGGGGAAGGGTAGGGGGCCGAGGTAGGGCCGTCCGATTGCGCCGGACGATACAGAGCACGTTGAGAAGGAGGACAGCGATGGACCCGAAGCCACCAATCATCTCGCGCGATCTGGCCGATCTGATGCGGCCGGGCGTCATGGTGGAGATCGACCCGGCTGAGGTCGAGCAGCTGGGACTGGTTGAGGAAACGGCACTCGATGAGGCGGATGCCTGGGAGTCCAATGCGGACGTGGAGAACACCAACGAGGCCACCCATGGCCGGTGATTATGCCCAGACGGTTGCCGCCTCGATCGTCAAGCAGTTGGAGGATGGCACCGCACCCTGGGTGAAGCCGTGGGAGCCCAGCGGCCTCCGGTTCATTCCCTACAACGCGATCACCGGCAAGGATTACCAGGGCGGCAACGCAATCTGGCTGATGGCAGTGGCCGAGATGAAGGGCTACAGCGATCCGCGCTGGACCACCTACAAGCAGGCGCAGAGCCTCGATGCCCAGGTGATGAAGGGCGAAAAGGGCACGCTGATCCAGTATTTCAAGAAGTTTGACCGGGTGCCGGTGAAGGACGAGCAGGGACGGCCGGTGAAGGATGCCGAAGGCAATCAGGTTTACCGCAGCGTCGAGCTGGAACGGCCGCGGGTGTTTTCGGCCGTGGTGTTCAATGCCGAGCAGATCGCCGGCATGCCGAAGATCGAGGCCCGGCCCGCCCTGGCGGAATGGGAACGGCACGCCGCAGCCGAGCAGATCATGAGCAATTCCGGGGTGCCGATCATCTACCGGCCCGGCGACCGGGCCTTTTACACCCTGGCGCAAGATCGGGTCACGATGCCGGAGCGCGACCAATTCAAGACGGCGGATCGATTTTACAGCACGGCGCTGCATGAACTGGGGCATAATGCCGAGATCCGGATTATGCCGCATCTGCTCGGCAGGGCGCGGTTGGCGGTATGATCGCACCAATCCCATTCGGCATAATCTTCATCGCTCCAACAACATGGAGCACGACGATCATGCCTCAATATTTGCAGACCTGCATCGAGCCGTATCTGGACTCGTTCGCCGAGAGCTTTGCGGCGGAGAATTACACCGCCGGCACGGTCAAGACCTACCAATCGATCCTGCGGAAGGTGGGGCACGCGATGGATGTCGAGGGCATCAGTCCTTCGGCGTTGACGCTCGACATGGCCGAGCATCTGGGACGCAAGGTGCCGCGCAAGAAGACGGGCTCGGTATGGCCGTATAGGTTGGCCCGCCGGTTCGCGCAGCATCTGCTCGATATCGGCGTCACGCAGCCGGTGCCGTTGACCGAGGCGCAGCAGGCGCGCGCGACCCTGCTGGCGAACTTCGAGACCTATCTGGTCAAGCATCGCGGCCTGAGTCCGCGGACGATCTATCACACGCTGCGGTTCGCCAACCGGTTCCTCGATCATCGCTTTGGTGATGCGATAGTTGATCCGGGGCGGTTGCGGCCTGCCGACGTGATCAGCTTCATCGAGCATGTGTTGGCAGGCGCGCGTCGCGACAAAACGGTGGCAACGCATGTTCGTATCTTCCTGCAATATCTGTTCGGCAGCGGCGCGACAGCGACCAATCTGGCGCTGAGCGTGCCTAGGGCGGCGAAGCGCTGGGGCGCACGACTGCCGCGCCATCTGTCGCCCGAGGGCGTCGAGGCGGTGCTCGCCTGCGTGCGCGACAGCCCCCGGCACGGCGCTCGGGACTATGCGATGCTGCTCATCATGGCCCGGCTCGGCTTGCGCGCTGCCGAGGTCATCGCGATCCAGCTGGACGACATCGACTGGCGCGCGGGCGAACTCTTGGTGCGTGGCAAGGGGAAGCTCCACGATCGCGTGCCGATCAGCGCGGAGGTTGGCGAGGCCCTCTGCCGCTATCTGCGCGAGGAACGCGGACCCGCGTCCTGTCGCACGATGTTCGTCACCCATCGCGCGCCGTACCGTCCGTTCAAGGACAGCCAGATCGTCAACGCCGTTCTCAAGGATGCGCTGAAGGCGACTGGCCAGAAGCCGGTAACGCCCTATGTGGGATCGCACCTGCTGCGTCATAGCCTTGCCACCCAGTTAGTGAACTCGGGTGCATCGCTCGACGAGGTGGGCGATGTGCTGCGGCACCGCTCACGCACATCAACGATGATATATGCCCGTCTCGACATCGATGGGCTGCGGTCAGTGGCAATGCCTTGGCCCGTGGCGGGAGGCGCGCAATGAGCCTCACCTTCCAACTCGACCGCTATCTGGCTGTGCGGCGCCGCCTCGGCTACGACCTGAGCACCAGCGAGCGCATCCTTCGCCGCTTCACGCGGTTCGCCGACAGCGAGCGTGTGACGCATATCGACACGGCGCTGTTCCTGCGTTGGCACGCTACGCTCGGCGAGGCCAACGGCATGACGCGAGCGGCGCGGCTTACCGCCGTGCGCCTCTTCGCGCAGTGGCTGAGCAGCTTCGATCCGGCGCATGAACCCCCACCACGGGGCCTGTTGCCGGACACTGTCATGCGCTCGCGTCCGCATATCTACAGCAATGCCGAGGTCGCTTCGATTATCGCGGCCGCAAAGGCGCTGCCGTCGATCTGCGGGTTGCGCGGGCTGACTTGCTCGACACTGTTCGCGCTCATCGCGGTCACGGGCTTGCGCATCAGCGAGGCGCTCGCGCTCGATGGGAACGACCTCGACGCCGATAATGGTGTGCTGCGCGTCCGACAGGGCAAGAACGGCAAGGAGCGGTTGCTGCCGCTCGACCCCAGCACCGTCGAGCGACTGCTCAACTATCGCATCGAACGCGATCGGCTGATCGGTCATCCGGCGGTGCCGCTGTTCGTAACCGACAAGGCGACCCGGCTCACCGACTGCACGGCCCGCTACAACTTCGCGCAGGCGTGCCAGCAGATCGGCTTGCGATCCGAGCAGCAGTACCATCGGCATGGCCGAGGGCCACGCATCCACGATCTGCGCCACACCTTCGCCGTGCGCACGATGATCGACTGGTACCGGACCGGCAAGGATCCGGCGCGCGAGATGATCCGGCTGACGACCTATCTGGGTCATAGCAGCCCTTCCCGAACATACTGGTATCTGGAGGCGGTCCCGGAACTGCTCGATCTGGCGATAGCCCGTGCCACCGCGAGCGGCGGGGAGATGGCACAATGAACGCCGTCACCTTGCCCGCGCTGATCCAGCGCTTCTTCACCGACCGGCTTTGCACGCAACTGGAGGCGAGCCGACATACGGTCGCCGGCTATCGCGATACGTTCCGGCTGCTGCTCAGATATGCGAGCGCCCGCCGCAAAAAGCCGCCGGTCAACCTGACGGTCGAAGACATCGACGCCGATCTGGTCGCGGACTTCCTCGCCCACACCGAGACCGCGCGGGGTAATAGCGCTCGCAGCCGTAATACCCGGCTCGCCGCGATCCGATCGTTCTTCCGCTTCGTCGCGATGACCGATCCGACTTGGCTGCTGCACTGCCAGCGCATCCTCGCCATGCCCAATAAGCGCTATGTGAAGCGTGCGGTCACGTTCCTCGATGCCGAGGAAATGGCGGCGCTGTTGGCGGCTCCGGATCGTACAACATGGGCGGGGCGGCGCGATCACGCTCTGCTCCTGCTTGCGGTCCAGACAGGCCTGCGGGCTTCCGAACTGGTCGGCCTCACGCGGGGCGATGTCGTGCTGGGGACCGGCGCGCACATCCGTTGCATGGGCAAGGGCCGGAAGGAGCGCGCCACCCCGCTTCGCCGCGAGACAGCCAAGCTGCTGGCGACGTGGATCGGCAACGACAAAGATGAGGGCAAGCCGCTGTTCCCGTCGATCCGGGGCGAACGGCTGAGCCGTGACGCTCTTGAGCATCTGGTCCGCAAGCACTGCCTCACGGCGTCGCGCGCGTGCCCGAGCATCGGCACGAAACAGGTCACGCCACATACGCTGCGCCACAGCACGGCGATGGACCTGCTCCACCACGGCGTTGATCCTGCGGTGATCGCGCTCTGGCTTGGTCACGAGAACGTCGAGACCACCCAAATCTACATCCATGCCGACATGCGGATGAAGGAAAAGGCGCTCGCTCGCGTCGCCGCTCCAGCCACGCCGTCGGGCCGGTTCCGGCCCGACGATCAACTCCTCGCGTTCCTGGAAGGGCTCTGATTATGCCGAACAGCCGCATGGCCAATGCCGGGCTATCCGGCCTCCAGCGGAGGCCATGCGGCATAATCCGGATCGCGGCATTATGCCCCTTATGCCGACATCGGCATAACGGCCACGCCACAGGGCACCCCTCGCGGCTGAACCGGCCGGATCTCGGCACGCCGTTCGGATCGGAAGCCTACGCGCGGGAGGAGCTAAGGGCGGAGATCGCCTCGCTGATGATCGCGGACAAGCTGGGCATCGGCCATGATCCGGGCCAGCATGCGGCCTATGTCGGAAGCTGGATCAAAGCCTTGCAGCAAGACGCGCGAGAGATCTTCCGGGCGGCTGCCGATGCCGAGAAGATTTCCGGGTATTTGATGGCGCTGCGAGCCGAGCAGAAGGCAGGGCAGATCACTGGCCGGGCTGACAGCCAGACGGGTGAGCAGGCGCGTGGTTACTGGCAGCGGGCCGCTGAGAGCGGCGCGGAAATCCGGCGGGCGGAACGAGCCGAACAGCCCGAGCAGGAGCGGCAGGCACGGCGTGCAACGGCAGGGCGGTAAATCATGAGGATCTGCCAACTAAAAACCCGCTTCTATCCCGGCCAGCGACAATCTGTCCTCCGAGGCCTATCCGGCGATCCACGCGGTGCGTCAGGCCATATCCATAGATGAAATGCCGGACCACGACAGGCTCAAAGGACTTTTGCGGATAGAGGATGGCGTTCGGTCATTGCGGACACTTCCAGCCAATCGGATCGGCGCAAAAAAAATGGCGACCATTGCGGCCGCCAAGTTTAGGGAGGAAACGTCCAACGGGGCATGAGCCCCGTGTGATGAGATATAGCTCAGCCAAGAGAGGCTTCAACATGAATTTTGTGCGACGCAGCATAGCTTTGGAAACGCATCTGCGGCCACGACAAGAAGGCGTTACATCGCATTGAAATCTTGGCTTAAGAACGCGCTATCTGCGGCGGACATGGGGTTTTGGAAGCCGGCATGATCCTGAGTGACGCTAAATCAACCAGGCCGGAAAAGATGGTCATGGTGTCCGGCCTGTCCCAGGCGAAGCCAAAGCCCAGGGAAAAAATGGCCGCCCGCCCACTGGTTCCGGCCGGCGCCTTCGTCGTGGTTCAGGTAGATTCCTGTCCGGACATCAGCGCCTATTCCAGACATCGGCTGTCGCTATCGGCGGGTTGCCCGCCGCACACGATATAGGTGATACTGCATCCCGACCGGTTTCCTGTGCACCGAGAAGCCGGCCGTCGTCCGGAAGTCAAATCTTCTGGCGCGTGCAACCAACATGGATGCAGGATCTGATTGGCCTGTCAGAAGTTACACCTGGAGTTCGCCGAATGAACCAGACAGTCCCCCAGATTGATCCCGAGCTCGAGGCCGAGCGCCGGCTTCTCGAGGCCGCCATCGCCGAGGCGCGGGCCGATCCTCGTCCAGGTGTACCGCATGAAGAGGTGCGCGCCGATCTCCTGCGTGAGATCGAACGGCTGAACCGGAAGATCTCCGGTCACTGAGCGTGCGGGTCGAATGGCATCCGCTCGCCTTGGCGGACCGCGATTCCATCGTCACCTATCTCGAACCTCTGAACCCCCATGCGGCAGCGAATCTGTTGCGCTCTTTGGTCCTCGCCGGCGACAGCCTGGCGCTGTTTCCCAACCGGGGCCGCCTCGGCCTGGTTGCCGGCACCCGCGAACTGGTGGCCGTGTGGCCGTATCTGATCGTCTACGAGATCGACATGAACGCCGATTTTGTTCGAATCCTCCGCATCTGGCATGGTGCCAGGGACCGCAGTGACGCATTACCGTGAGATCGATACGGCCCCTTCAGGGCCGTCTTGGGGGTTCGTATAACATCCCCCGGATTTCTCATTTTGATACAAACGACAGCCAATCAGACCTATTTCACCCAAGGTTTTCCTTGTGTTTAGGTCCCCGGAATGTTGGCTCCCCCGCTGGTCTGACCGTTGTCATCGTTCTCTTTTTGTACCCGCCACCAGTGACCTTGCGCGTACGGCTTGCAGGCCGTGCCGCACCTGGCGTCGGTTCGTTGCCTCATCGGTTTCGTGATCGCCGCCATTCGCTCGCTCCAAGTATTCGCGCCGCCATCGCCCGCTTCTGGCGGGGTGCTTTGACAGTCTCGGTTGCACGTCTACTATGGGGTCGGTTGCCGGCCTACGCGGCATATATCTGAAGACTTCACGGTGACTTCTGCCGAAATTCCATAATGCAGAATTCTGGGGCAATGAGTGCCTCTTGGCTGAGTCCGAAACCCAGCTATAATTTTGTCAGGTAGACGTAAACGGGAATGAAAAACGCTATGACAAACCAAATAAAAGTTGGCGATGTTGTAAGACTTAAGTCAGGATCGCCTGCAATGACCGTCAACAAAATCGATATACCTGCGTCATTTGGAGTATCTTCTGGAGTACAAAGCGCCTGGTGTGAATGGTTTAATAATGGAAAAATGGAATCAAGCGTATTTCCTTTAACAAGTTTGACATTAGATGAATGAAGTGACGGTTAAGGGGTAAATTTGCGCCTTTGGTTTGAAGTCTCGAAAATCAAGATTGTTGTACCGCAGCAGCGGCTTTGTCGATTAGCCAACCGAGGCACCCCCTATTGGGGGTCAGTATTGGTTGTAGAATGCCATGTAGTTCGTTGACACGTTCACCATACGTTGCTTCGATTGGGTCGTTCTGGCGGTTTCCGTAGAAGATATCGAGAGCATTGTCGTAGTGTTGCCTGCTCGAAGATGCGGCTGCCGCGGCAAGTAGAGAAGCACCTTGTACAACCAGTGGTGGCTGTTGAAAATCAGACTGCTTCAAAATTCGAAAATTCGTGTCGAGAGAGGCAAAGAAATCGATGAACGCTTTCGGAATTTCCTCAGATATCGGTGATTTAAGATAATAATTTATTATTAGAAATGACCTCTGAAATTGCCAGAGTGTTTTTCGAAGTTCTTCGATCTTCTTTTCGGTGTCAAGATTATTGGGAGATACCAAGCGTAATAGCTTGACCTGCACAGCGAAGTCGTGCGCCGAATACAGGCATTCTTCGGCTAGTTGAATTTTTCGTCCGCCGAGCACCTGCGCGCGCCAAGTGCCTAGTGCTGCCCACGCGGCGATAAGAATCCCCACTGTAAGGAGGAAGCTGCCAAAGGAAATCCAATTTGCAATCAAGGCTACGGAATCAGAGGTATCGCTCATGTCTTTACCATAAGCGGATTAGTCACCTCTCCAAATAGACAAAACTACCCCCGGCAGCCCCAGAATGGGGCGTAATGCATAACTCATCCTTGTATGCGGTGGTAGAAAAGTAGGCCATGTAGCGAAGCAGCAGGTTGTGTCGGGAAAGGGTGAATGGTGGTCCGCATACGTCGCTTTGACGAGAAAGATGCTCAGGCCCTAGCCGACTTGATGATCGAGATGGCTGGTTTCTACGGAGCCACTATCAGTTCTGATCTGGTAGTCGCTGAGGACGTGCTTCGCCGTGCCCGGCAGGTGGACATCATCGTAGCCCACGACGATGTTCGACTTCTCGGCTTTGCCACGTTCACCTCTCTCTACCCCGTCGCCGGCCTGCTCACATTCACTTACGTCCAGCAGGTTTATGTCGGCCACGCTGCACGCCGCCGTGGCGTCGCACAGAAGTTGATGGCTGGGATTGCACAGGCGGCGAAGGCCGCAGGAAGCACTAGGATCGAATGGTCCACCTCAAGAGAAAACGTGGCAGCGCGGTCGCTCTATGACGGGCTGGGCGCAAACGGGTCTGACAAGATTTATTATGTGCTTGAGGGGTCAGCCCTCGATCAATTAGCCGCACGAGGACAGCAAGACGCGTAGGTCTGGTTTCCCCCAAATGCGCTGAGTCTGCACGAAAATCAAGATTTTCATACCAGCCCCGCCCCGTAGGCCGGAAGCGGGGCTTTCTGTTGCATAAGTCCGGTGCATAGTGCCGGCATGATTTACGGCTATGCACGGGACTCCACCGACGGCCGGATGGGGCGTTGGCCATTCGCTGGAGCCTGGGCTTTGAGGACCTGGCGTTCCTGAATGCCAAGCCGGCCGGCACCTGGCTCGGTTTTGCCGCGCAGCTCATGATGTATCGTGCGACAGGAAGGTTTGGCCGGGCTGCCAGCGAGTTCCCGGACGCTGCAATCGCATATCTGGCCGAGCAGACCGGAGCTTTGACTGCGGACTTGGCGGCGTATAACTGGTTTGGATCACTATGTCGGGAGCGGATTGATCGGGAGGGGGAACCGGACTAACATTATGATGGCGGTGGGTACCGGGGGATCGTGCGATGGGGCTTACTGTTAAGCAACTGTCGAAGGTGCAGAAGCATCCGAACTTCTGTTGGCTGCGCGAGCGGGCTGATCGGGGCGAGTTATTGCCGGCGGCGACGGTCGAGACCAAGTTGCGGATCGCGATCGACGAGACGTTTCCGAAGGATGGACGGGCGACCCAGGAGGCGATTGCGCAACTCGCGAAGTCGGCCGGGGTCGATTGGGGGCAGTTCTGGAAGCCAGAGACGGTGGCGACCGGCACGGTCGCGGTGAGCGGTGCGACCGAGATCAGGGGGACCGACCGGCTGATGGCGCAGGCGGTACGGATGGCGATCGGCGCCAACGTGGGGCGCAGCGCGCCGGGGACGAGTGGGATCAACCACATCCATGTCGGCGGCAACGCGCATAAGAACCTGCTGTTCGTGGCAGAGACCGGCAAGCTGCTCGGCGTGGTCGATTTTCACATGGACGGCGACATGACCGGGGGCCAGCGCAACCAGGTGGAGAAGGTCGGCAAGCGGATTTCGGAGGCGACCAGCCCGGTCACGGTCAGGGGCGACACCGTGAGTTGATCCTGCCCTCGGCCGCGCTTGACAGTCCACGGCGATCGCGGACAGTGCGGGTCGGGAGGGACCTGGATGGATGAGGGGTTAGGCGAGGGTCTGCAGCAGCATCGGCTCGATCCGGTGCGACTGGGCGCGTATCTGGAGGGGTGGATTCCGGGGCTGGCGGCACTGGTCGCGGTGCGATCCAGACCGGGATGATCGAAGCGATCGCCGCTCTGCACGCGGTGCCGTATCGTGCGGTGGGGCTGGAGGGGTTCGGCCTGCCGGATCGGTTTGTGTAGTGAACTGCAATCATCGGTGCTTGGGATCGCAATCATCGGGCGGCTGTGCCCGGAATGATTGCAACAGGTTTTTGGGGTCTGGCCCGAAATCATTGCACATGGGCGCATAACGGCTGCAACTGGGATCGCAATCATCGGTGTCGTGCCCACGCTGATTGCACCGGAGCGTTGGTTGAATGCTGGGGTGCCGGCAATCAAACGACCGGTTTACTGCCTGCCGGTGGAACGCTTCCGAAACGGCTTGACCGGCCCCCAGTGAGTGGTGCGTGTTGGAAGTTAGTGCATTCTTGTCTCCGCCGCCATGGCCGGCCTTCGGTGGAGCGAAGCGGAACCGGAGGGCGGCCGTGGCGGCGTCGCGGTTTCTGGGGGCGGCGGGCGATATCCGAGCGAACTGTGCGGCCTGCCGGTGTTGTACAACTCGATCGCAGCACGCCCACAGGACGGAAGAGGGTTACGTCGCAAACTTTTCCGGATGGCGGAGTAGCCCGAGCTAGGGACACTATTATGCCGCGAGCTCCGCGAAGGTCTGAAACGCGCTGGTGCCGTTGGCCGGGATCTGGCCTTTTCTGATCACGTGGGCGGCCTCAATCCCGGCGATGGTCGCTGCGGCCGAGTGGAACGCCTTGAAGCCCATCATCGGGCCGGTGATCTGCTTGATGAAGCGATGGTCCTGTTCAAGTATGTTATTGAGGAATTTGACCTGCCGGACCTCGATGGTGCGTCCATCGCCGGTGAATTTCAGGATCACATTCACCGCCTGCAGGCCCGCAAGATTTGCACCGCTTTTGTCGATGACAACCCGGTCGGGCACGCCGTTGGCGGCAATTGCCCGTTTGAAGAACCGCCGGGCAGCGGCCAGATTGCGGCGCTCCGAGAGCATGAAATCAAGAGTTTGGCCATCCCGGTCCACGGCACGGTAGAGGTAGGTCCACTTGCCCTTCACCTTGATGTAGGTCTCATCCATCCGCCAGGAGGTGGCGGTCGGCCGCTTCCTCGCTTGCGCCTGGGCCGCGATTAGCGGCGCGAACTTCACTACCCAGCGGTTCAGCGTCGCGTGGTCGACGGTAACCCCCCGCTCCCCAAGGATCTCCTCCAAGTCGCGGTAGGAGACGGCGTAGCGCAGGTAGAAGAATCCCGCGTACAGGATCACCGACTTCGGATAGTGCACGCCCTTGAACTCGATCACGTCGCCGGCCTCTAGCTAGTCGCCTGTGAACTATGTGATCTGGCGGTGCGTGAAGCCGGGGCTTGGTGAGCGGTTTGGTGCAGAGAGCCATGCGACGAGGGCGCAAAGAAGCCTGATCAGCCATCTGCGCAGGAGGCGGAGGTTGTGGCCGGCGCCGGCGAGGACGGCGTTGATGGCATCACCGTCGACGCCGAGCAGGAAGTTTCGCCCCAGATGGCCATTGGTCTTCATGTGGCCGATGACGGGTTCGATGGCTGTGCGTCGGCGCAACTCGCGGCGGATGGTGGGGGTGATGCCGCGTTTCTGGCGGGAGATGAAGATCCTTCTGCCCTCGGCTTCGACGCCGTGGCCGCGATAGGCGCGGGCGACGGCAACGCCGGTGATCCGCTCGACCTGCTCGATCTGGCCGGCCAGGGTGTGGCCGTCATAGGGATTTCCCGGCTGGCTCTGCATGCCGAGAACGAACTGACCGCCGGGTGCAGCGGCGTTGGTGGTGGCGATGGAGACCTTCACGCCGAATTCGAAGCGCGTCCTGGCCTTGCCCTTGCCGATGCACTCCACCTCAGGTGCGTGCAGGGAATAGAGCTTGTCGGCACCGCGGTCGGAGCGCTTCTGGCGAAGCAGGCGATTGATCACGCCCAGCGTTTCGGCGAACGCGGCCTTCGCTTCAGCGTTGCCTGCGATCTTGCGGGTGATGTCACGAGCCAGCCGGCCCAGCCAGGTTCGCAGCTTGCGCACGCGAGCCTCGGCCTCGTGGCGTTTGCCACCATGGTGCAGGCGCGCCGCCTCCTGCCTGGCGTAGCGCGCGACCCGGCGATACGACTGGCGTAGCGTGATGCCGTGCCGGCGTGCCATCCGCGCCAGTGTCTCGATGCCTCTGTGCAGGAGCTTGCTGTCGGTCGGATGCGTCACGGCCTTTGGCTGGACCGTGGTATCGATGGTGACCCGCTCGTAGTGCTTCTCCGCAACGGCCCCACCCCGCTCGGCCGCCGCCAGCGTCTCGGCGAGCAGGGCCTCCATCCGCTCCGCCCCGATCCGCTTGCGCCAGCGCGTCATCGAGGATCGGTCAAGGGGCAGCGTGTGCTGGAAATGCGTCTCGCCGCAGAATGCCTGGACATACGGACTGTCGAGATAGCGCGCGCAAATCGCTTCGTCGGACAGCCTATCCATGTGCTTGAGAAGATGCAGCGCCACCATCAGGCGGGTCGGCAGCGCCGGACGTCCCGCCGCCTCGGCGTAGAGTGCGCCAAAGCGTTCCTCGAAGACCCGCCAGTCGATCAGCCGGGCCAGCCGCGTCAGGGGATGCCGCTGGTCGATGATGTTCTCCAGCCGCGAGCGGAACAGTTCGAGATCATCCTGCGAGGCATTCAGCTTCGGCGGCATTCTTTCCTCCACGCCAAACACATGATGTTCGGCATCAAAGGGAGAGAATCACGATCGCGACCACCGCGCAACGCTCCAACGGCTTTGCAAGGCTTTTCCACTCAGGTCTCCAAGACCTTGCAAATCCCAATATCGCCCGCCGCTAAATCATCGCGGCAAGATCAGCAAAATTCGATTTTTCACAGGCGACTAGCTAACTCTCTGACAACGCCAAAATATCACGCGCGCTCAGAACGTCGAAAGTTTGCGCCAGAACCATCGGACTTACACGAGATCAAAAATCAGCATTTAGCAGCCATGCCTACATCATGACTGTGAGCCTTGATGACCGACAAGCTTCGAAATTTGCAATTGCTCCAACGCAATCCGCAGGGCGGAGTTGATATGCTCTATTGATGCGGCTTCCGCTTCGTCGGCATCGTGCCTGACAATTGCCGAATAAATGCGCTCAACTTCAGCAACGCCAGACTTGCTTCGGCCTTTCGTGGCGATTGTAGTGGCTCGGAGGTGGGTGATGCGTCCGTTCAGAGCCGAAACGACATCCCATGCAACCGATCGACCAGCTGCATGGAACATGATCTCGTAGAATTCTGTTGTAGCTTGAAGAACAGCGGCCGGATTATGAGCGGCATAGCCGTCACGAATGCGATCTAGCCCGCGAGCTAAGGCTTCGACGTCTTCTGCTGTCGCATGTTCGGCACAATGGCGGGCTGCAAGTGATTCGAGCATCGAACGTAGCTCATATATCTGCCGCACTTTCGCCGTATCTGGACTCGCTACCGCGGGACCGTGCCCGGGAATGACCTCCACCAATCCTTCGGATTCGAGGTTTCGTAGGACTTCGCGAACCACGCTGCGACTGACGCCCAGACGTTCACAGAGCTTTCGCTCTACCAGGCGTTCGCCAGGTCGGAACTGAAGAGTGAGAATCGCGCTTCTGACCTTTTCAAGCGTAAGCTGCCGCAGAGTCTTTGTGGCGCGATTCACGAGCATTGTATCATCGCCTAATTCCGGCATGCTGCCTTCGTCCGTTCCCATCTCATCCTCACGATCCACCTTAGCCAACCGCAACGGTGCTTGACTGTCGCTGATAGACTGCTTGACTCAATTTTCATACCATCTTATGGTATACCATAATATTGTTGCGGCGGGAGAGACGATCGATGCCATTGGAGTTGAGAAAACTCGTTACCCACACGGAAGTGCTTTGGACTGAAGGCGGCAGAGCGGTGCCTAAGATGTCGCGACTGATGGCTGTCGCGGCGGTCCTGCGTAACCCCTGGGCAGGTTCCGGATTTGTGGAAGATCTGGCTTCGGAGATAAGGGAAGTAGCCCCGGAACTCGGACATCTGCTGACCGAAGAAATTCTGAAGTTGGCGGGAGGTGGGGGAGCTGTAGAAGGATACGGAAAGTCGGCGGTCACGGGATCGAATGGAGAGATCGAGCACGGCTCTGCCCTAATCCATACCCTACGCTTCGGAAACCATTATCGCCGCGCCGTTGGGGCCAAATCCTATCTGGCATTTACGAATACACGCGGAGCGCCGGGTGCCTCAATCCAGATCCCCTTGATGCACAAGCACGACGAAGGGATGCGTTCGCATTACGAAACCGTCCAGTTCTCGATCGACGATGCCCCGGGGCCGGACGAGATCGTCGTCGCCCTTGGCGCCTCCATCGGTGGTCGACCGCATCATCGCATCGGTGATCGGTATAAGGATCTACAAGAAATGGGCGATCTTCATGGCTGAACAGGGCCTGTCCGCCGGTTGGCACAAGGGCACTCACTACATCCGCGCCGGTGCCGGAGAAGTGCTGTTGCTGATCCACGGTGTCGGGATGAATTGCGGATTCTGGGCGCCGCAAATCAATGCCTTCTCGCCGGAATGGGACGTCATTGCCTACGACACTCTAGGGCATGGCGGCAGCCCGCTGCCGTCGGACCCTGCAACCCTCGCTGAGTATGCGGCACAGGCGATTGACCTGCTCGACGGGCTCGGCGTCGGCCGCGTGAAGGTCGTGGGTCATTCCATGGGTGCTCTTATCGCCCTTGACTTGGCGTTGCGTCATCCAGACCGAATTGGCGCCGTGGTTGCGATGAACGCGGTCTACCGCCGCTCACCCGAGCAGCGCGCGGCGGTCGAGCGCCGTGTGCGGTTGTTGGACGACGATCACCCGGCAGACTGGCAGCAATCTGCGATGGATCGCTGGTTTGGCGCCCGCATCTCGCCGCAATGTATGCCTGCGGCGGTCTGGGTCCGCGCCGCGCTGGGCTGTCTTCGTCCGGAAGGCTACCGCCGTGCCTATCGCCTGTTTGCGACCGCTGATGCGGCGCATACCGGCCGGCTCGGCCGCTTGCGCCTGCCAGCGTTGTTCCTAACCGGTGAACTCGACGGGAACTCCTCCCCCGCAATGGCAAGGCAAATGGCAGCTGAGGCACCCGATGCCCGCGCTCTTATCCTGAGTGGAGAACGTCACATGATGAGTCTCGCTTCGCCCGTGACAGTCAACGCCGCGCTGCGTGATTTTCTGGAGGAAGATGCCACGCTTCCCCTTGTGGCAGGATGATGGGGGCGACGATGTTCGATTCCCGCGATTTCCGCAGAGCCCTCGGCGCGTTTCCCACCGGCGTCACCGTGGTTACTACTCGCGAACCGGATGGCACACCCAGGGGCTTCACGGCCAACTCGTTCACGTCGGTGTCGCTCGAGCCGCCGATGGTGCTGGTCTGCATAGCCAAGGCCGCCGCGAGCCGCGGCGTATTCGAGGCGGCGGAGGGTTTTGCGGTCACTATCCTGAAAAACACCCAGAAGCCGATCTCCGCTCTGTTCGCATCAAAGGACGCTGACAAATTCGCACGGGTCGCGTGGCGCTCCGGTGCCGCCGGCCTGCCGGTGATCGAGGGAGGCGCTGCCTGGTTCTCGTGCGCGCGGGAACGCGCGATCGATGCGGGGGACCATGTGATCCTACTTGGCCGGGTGCTCGATTATGGTCATGCCCCCGAGGAGCCGCTCGGCTATTGCCGGGGAACCTATGTCGATTTCGCCCTCTCGCAAAGCGCAGTTTCCGCGCTGGGCCGCGAAATCCGGGTCGAGGCCATCTTGGAGCGCGACGATCGCGTGCTCCTGCTGCGAAGCCTGGACGGTTGCCTCGCTCTACCCGGCGGCGCCACCCTCGGCCCACGCTCGAGCCCCACTTCGCTTTACGGCTTCCTCGAGACGTTCGGTCTCAGGGCGCAGTTGGATTTCCTTTTTGCCGTCTTCGAAAATCCGGACATGGCAGCGATGAGAATCGTCTACCGAGGCACCGCGAGCGGCGGGATCGCTGGCGCCAACGTTGAACCCCACCCGCTGACGGCGATCCCGTTCGAACGCGTGGCCGACCCCGCGTCTCGTAGCATGCTCGCACGCTACGTGCGCGAGAGAACCGATGGTTTCGGTGTTTACGTAGGCACAGCGAGCGAAGGTGTTGTCCACACAATAGATGAGGAAGCAATCGCATGAAGTTCTCTCTCTTCGTTCACATGGAGCGCTTTGATCGGAATCAGACCCATGCTGGTCTGTTCCGGGAACTGGAAGAACTCGTACGCATTGCTGAGCAGGGAGGCATGGAGACGGCGTGGATCGGTGAGCACCATGCTATGGAATTCACGATCGCTCCGAATCCGTTCGTGAATCTTGCCTATCTTGCCGCCCGCACCGAACGCATCAGGCTGGGGACAGGCACGGTTATCGCGCCGTTCTGGCACCCAATCAAACTGGCCGGTGAAGCCGCTATGCTCGATATTGCCAGCGGCGGCCGGCTCGATCTGGGCATCGCCAGAGGCGCGTACAGCTTCGAGTATGAGCGCCTTCTGTAACGGGCCTATGGGTGTCAAGTCCCTCGTTGAGAGCTGTACCATCGCCGGTGTCTTGCTTCTGTCCGCAGTCGGCGCTGGTCCGCTGCTTCATGGGGTCTGATGAGGACCGGTCGGCCAATCTCAAGATGCGCAGTCACCGAATGATGCTGCCGCGCTCATAGCGGCCTGGCCTGATCCATCGTCCCGGCGACGGGACCTGCTCCGGACGAGAGGTGTCAGCCTCGCCCGAACTTGATATCTCCTCCTGCTTCTATTTTGTGCTCATGCTTATGCCCGCGGCGCTGCCGCCATCGTGGCGTCGAACGCAGTGCCGCCGGCTAGCATCCGATGCAGCACAACGGCGAGCTTGCGGGCCAGGGCCACCTTGGCCTTGCGCATCCCCGCGCGAGCGGCCACGCGCATCGCCCAACTCTTCAGCGTCGATCCTTTCACTGGCCGAGTGAGAATGACGTTCGCCGCTTCGTAGAGCGCGGTGCGGACACCGACGTCACCGATCTTCGAGATCCGTCCCGTCACATCCGTCTCGCCCGACTGGTACTTCCGCGGCGTCAGGCCGAAATGCGCCCCGACCGTTCGTGACGATCGGAACCGAGCCGGATCGTCGATTGCCGCCACGTAGGTCAACGCCACGACCGCGCCGACGCCGGGTGTGGACATCAGCAGCCGAGCTTTCGGGTTCCGCCGTGCCAGGCTCCGAACCTGCGCCTCAAACTGGCCAAGCTGACGACCCAGTTCATCGCTGGCCGACAGCAGTGCTTCGGCGATCATTTGCAAGGTCGGATGTCCGGCCACCAGCTCACGGACACGGTCGGCAAATGTCCGCCGTGTCGTCGGACCGACCTTCAGCCCGAAGCCGCGGAGAATGCCGCGCAGGCTCATCTCCACGTCATGCAGCTTGCCCTGGACCAGCTTGCGTGCCGTCAAGATCGCCCGCAACTCCTGGGCCGCCATCGACTTGCAGTGCACCGGCCGGAACCAGCCAAGGCGCATCAGCTGCGCAATGCCCCGGGCGTCCTTGCGATCCGTCTTCACCGGCATCGTCCTGAACGCCGCCCGCACATGCCGCGTCTCCAGCAGCTCAATAGGAAAACCCGCCTCCCGCAGGCCCGCATATAGCCATTGCGACAGCGGGCCCGCTTCAAGGCCAATCCGGGCGAAAGCAACATCTGATTGTCGCAGCCAGTCGATCAGCGTCTCTGGTTCCGTCGCCACCTTGCCCTCGCAAACCACCCGACCCGTCGCGTCGATCACGCATACCGCCGAGCTTTCCAACGACACGTCAATTCCTGCATAATGCTCCATGGTTGTCCCTCGATGATGCTTGGAGCAGGACCATCCTGACTCCGTTCAAACTCACACCATCATTCTGAGGGACAGCCACCCAATCCGTCATCTCCAGATGACCGGCCCGTTACCCCATCTCATGCCGGGACTGGATGCTTGGAATGCCGGGCAGCGCATGCGGGAACTCATTCCAGCGGTCGAGAAGCTCTGGTCAGGCGACTATGCGCATGACGGCGAGTTCTGGCGCTTCCCGAAGAGCACATCGGTTCCGAAGCCCTTGCAGCAGCCGGCGCCTCCGATCTGGGTCGCTGCGCGAGATCCCAATTCCCATGAATTTGCCGTTTCGAATGGCTGGAATGTGCAAGTGACGCCCCTCGCGTCGGGAGATACTGAAGTGGACACGCTGATCGCCCGTTTCGGCGCGGCCTGTACGGCACATCAGAATCTGCCCCGGCCAAAGATAATGCTTCTGATGCATACCTATGTCGGTCAGAATGAAGCAGATGTAACGCGAGCTGCCGAGGATCTCAGTCGTTTCTACTGTTATTTCGGGAGCTGGTTTCTCAACAAGAGGCCGGTGCGAGAAGGATTCATCGCCGAACTCGACGATGATGAGATCAAGGCTATGACGAACTACGCACCGGAGACGATGAGACGCAACTTGGTCATCGGGACCGCGGATGAGGTGACGGAACGCCTCCGGCACTATGAGGCTCTGGGTTACGATCAGTACAGCTTCTGGATTGACAGCGGCATGCCATTCGATCGCAAGAAGGCGTCATTGCTGCGCTTCATTCACGAGGTTATGCCGCGTTTCGCGACGTCAACCCCGACCCGAGCGGAAGAGCCGGCGCTATGATGCGACGTTTCCGGCAGTATATTGATGGTGAATTCGTCGATGCGGCACGGAGTTTCGAGAGCATCGACCCGGCCACCGGTGATGCTTGGAGCTTGATGCCCGAAGCCGACGCGGCAGATGTCGACCGTGCCGTCACTGCAGCCCATCGGGCTCTGCATGACCTCTCGTGGAGCGGGCTGACCCCCACCGCGCGTGGGCGACTCCTCTACCGGCTGGGAGACCTGCTGGAGGAACAGGCTCAGGCCTTGGCCGAGCTTGAAACGCGGGATACCGGCAAGGTCATTCGCGAGACGAGCGCACAAGTCGCCTACATCGCGGAATACTACCGTTACTTCGGCGGGTTGGCCGATAAGATTGAAGGCGCGCACCTTGCTGTCGATAAACCCGATATGGAGGTATATCTACGGCGGGAGCCGATCGGCGTCGTTGCGGCGGTGGTGCCGTGGAACTCCCAACTCTTTCTGGCCGCGGTCAAAATTGGTCCCGCACTGGCCGCCGGTTGCACTGTTGTGGTCAAGGCATCCGAGGATGGGCCGGCACCTCTTCTTGAGTTCGCACAACTTGTCGATCAGGCCGGCTTCCCTCCTGGTGTGGTGAACATCATTACCGGATTCGGCGATCCTTGCGGTCAACGTCTGACAAGCCATCCCCTGGTTTCCAGGATCGCCTTCACGGGCGGCCCCGAAACCGCGCGGCACGTCGTGCGCAACAGTGCCGAAAATCTATCTCACGTAACGCTGGAGCTTGGCGGCAAATCTCCCGTGCTGGTTTTCGATGACGCCGATCTCGACAATGCATGCAACGCCATCATCGCCGGGATCTTTGCAGCAAGCGGGCAGAGCTGCGTTGCCGGGTCGCGGCTGCTGGTCCAGAACAGCATCCATGACACTCTAGTTAGCATGCTCTCCGAAAGAGTCGGGAAAATCAAGATTGGCGATCCCAGCGATCCGGCAACCGAGATGGGCCCGCTCGCGACCGCGCGACAGCATCGGAAAGCTGTGGAAGTGATCCAATCCAGCGTGAAGGCGGGCGCCGTGCTCACCGCTGGAGGGAAGGTTCCACCGGGACACGAGCGGGGATTTTATCTTGAACCGACGATTCTGCAGTGCCCGAACAACGATATTCCCTGTAGCCGCGAAGAGCTCTTTGCGCCCGTCCTGAGCGTGATGCGTTTCGATACCGAAGCCGATGGCATCGCCTTTGCAAACGATACCTGCTTCGCGTTGGCAGCTGGTATTTTCACGAACGATCTACGTCGTGCCCATAGGCTTATCAGAAGTGTGAAAGCTGGTGTTGTCTGGGTGAACACTTATCGGGCGATCTCACCGGTTGTTCCGTTTGGTGGGTTTGGGTGGAGTGGGTTGGGCCGCGAGGGCGGTCGGGAATCGGTTATGGAATATACGCGGCCGAAGGCTGTCTGGATCAACAGTTCGACCTGTCCGTTTCCCGATCCGTTTATCATGCGCTGAAGGACTGATATGTTCTACGAGATACGTACCTACAGACTCAGGCCCGGCACAGTTCAAGCATATCTTCATCTCGTCGAGGACGAAGGTATTGCAATTCAGAAATCATATCTCGGAGCATTGGTTGGTTATTTCTACACCGAAATCGGCTCATTGAACGAGATTATCCACATTTGGGCCTACGAGAGTCTGGATGAGCGGGAAAGGCGGCGGGCTGCGTTGGCCGCCGATCCAGGCTGGCAGGCGTTTATGCCGAAAATCCAGGAATTGATCGACACTATGGAGAGCAGGATTGCCAGGGCGGCTCCTTTCTCACCTCTGGCTCCGTAGTCCGGCACAACCATCCAATTAAAAACAAGATGATAGGGAGATCTGAAATGTCGAGCTCACCAAGTTCTATCAAAGCAGACGCTACATGGCATGTTGAGGTACACGGGATTGATCCGATACCTCAAAATATCCGTCACGGTAATGCCTTTGAGTTGTTCAAGCTCTGGGTGGGTGCAAATACGAATTACGTCGTAGTGGTGACGGGCGGATTTATCTTGTCGTTCGGGTTGTCGCTTACGTCTGCCATAACCGCGATCCTCGTAGGGAACGCTCTAGGTTGTATCATTGTCGGTATGGCATCCATCATGGGACCGCGAACTGGTACGGCGGGGATTGTGACATCCAGAACGTCCTTTGGACAACTAGGCTCATTTTTTCCGAAGATTCTGAGCGTTATCACTGCGCTGAGCTGGTTCTCGATCAACGCTATTCTGGCAACTGAAGCTATCAATAAATTATTTGCGATGGCAGGCGTTACAGGCGTGATCGTCCCATGGATCGGTTTGGCGATCATACTGGTTCTGGAAGTCGTGATTGCGATATATGGGCATGCGACCATCATATTCATGGAATCATATATCGCGATCCTCCTTGCCGTAATCTTTGCGGTCTTGGCCTATTTCGTAATTCTTGGGATGCCCGTGGGACATATTGTGGCACAACAGCAAACTGTGTTTTCAATGGTTCACTGGCTTAGCGCGATGAGCCTCGCGTTTTCATTTCCGGTCGGTTGGTCGAACTACGCATCGGATTATAGTCGGTATTTTCCTGAAACGTTGAGCTGGAAGAAGGTCGCGCTGGCGGCTGGGCTCGGCCAGTTCGTAGCCGTCGTTCTGTGTGAGATCCTGGGCGTCCTCGTTGCAATCCTAGTTGGTGGCGGATTGTCGGCAAATCCCGTCGCTCAGTTGGCGAATATTCTGCCGGTATGGTTTGTTGCTTGCCTATCCGGTTGTTACCCACACCCACTAAATGTAGGGTGTGTCCATTCCCCGGAATAAAGCTCGTCAAAGGTTGGTGCGGCTGCCCTACCCGCGATTCCGAGCAGCGAGCGGAACGCGTTGAAGGGATAGAGGCGCCGGTTGAACCGAAACGTGAATTCATTGAGGTAGGCTTGTAGATGTTTGGCGCTGACCCCGTGATGGATGCCGTTGATCCAGGTCTTCAGGTTGGTAAAGACCAAGTGGACGATCGGCAGGAATTCTTCTGCCACCTCCGGGTCGCCGCATTCGGCGATTGCATGGTGGTCGAACCCGCGCCTTCCGAGACCGGCATAGCCGCTCCAGTCGTCGGTAACGATCAGCGATCCGGGAGCAACGGCGTTTTCGACGAATCCGCAGAGCGAATTGGCGCTACGGTCGGGGACAACAGCGAGACGAACGCGTCCCGCGTAGCGACCGTCTTTCCGATTGTCGAGCTTGGTTCCCGGTTTCCGGTGGCGCACCTCCACGGCACAGGCGACGAGAACCTTGTGATGGACACCCCGTCCATCGCCTCGGGTTCGTCCTCCAACCCACGTTTCATCCACTTCGACGTGTTCTTGCGGCGTGTCGCCAATCTTGTCGCGCTCGGGGCGCACCATCCCGGCGCGCAGCTTATGAAGGATGCCGAAGGCGGTCTCGTAGCGCGACAGGCCGAGTTGCCGCTGAAATTGGACGGCCGACATTCCGGGCGTCTGGCTGGCGATCAAGTAAGCCGCCCAGAACCAAGTCGACAGCGGCGTGTGACTGCGTTCCATAACGGTCCCAGCCATCAGGCTTACGTCTTTGCGACAGGCCCGGCAGCGCAGAACGCCCGGGCGCGCCTCGAAACGGAACGGCTCGCCAACGACGCCGCACCTTGGGCAGGCGAACCCTCCATTCCAGCGGGCGCTTTCGAGATAGGCGGCACAGGCCGCGTCGTTCGGGAAAATACGCTGGAATTCCGGCAGAGACTGCGGGAACGGCAGGTCTTCACGGGCCAGGACATCCATGCCCAACACTAGATCTAGTAGGTATGGGAGTCAACCGGATAGGCAAGGTTTGTTGTTCCGCTTCTGCTCGGGATCATTGTTGGCGGCATCGCAGCCAACGTGCCGAATGGCTATACGGCAGGTCTCGGACTTCTAGCGTTACGAATGCCGATCAAGCGGGTGCCGTCGCTCCTGGTGATTGCTCTGTTCACGCTGGCAATTCGCGTAGCTGTAATGCTGCTTGGTGATTTCGTCGGGGCTTACGAGAATTTTCTCGCTTACATGTCGTATTGGATAGCGCCCTGGGCGGCTATCGTGGTCGTAGATTATTTTCTGCGGCGTGGACATTACGACAGCGACGGGATGATGCAATGGAAAGAAAGCGCCTACTGGTACCGGAATGGGATTTTTTGGCCTGGCATAGTGTCATTTATCGCGGGAATTTGTGCCTGCATTCTCTTTTCGAATTCTTCAACACTTGCAAGTCCACTAATGACAGGGATACTTCATCTCGGCGACTGCAGCTTCGAAGCCGGTATTGTGGTCGCAGGACTTTGCTACTACGTGCTTGCAGGAACATACGTTTCAAAGAGCGAGAGTAGGACCACGAGGGGTGAAATTGATATGCCGGATATTCGGCCCGACCTTACGGCAGCCTTTTGCTCATCAGTTAAAGATGATCACGATTGAATTGATTAAACGTTCGTGATCACCCGAAAGTGCGCGCAAACGATGAAGTTGTCTGTTAGGGCGGATTTTCGTTCAAACAGTCAACTGTGCCTGGGAGTTCCGCCGAACGGCGCGCAAGCCGCTCCGAGCTTCTTACTATGAACTGAAATTGTGGATGCCTCCGAGGATCATGGCGCAGTTTGTCATGATCGATCAGGTCCTCGTAGCCGAGCGCGATGCCGACCACCCTGCTGGAGCAGGAGCGTCCGCACGTCGTGCTCGATGTGATCGGGCAGAGCGCCGATCGGTGAAGCAGGTTGCGAAGCGCTCGGTCAGCCGGAGCGCCCAATCGGTCGCACCGAGCAGAGGCGCTCCGGCATCCGACCCGACTTGAACAGCGGTATGAAAATAATTCAATGAAAATAGCAAGATACGAGGTGCGCGTGGTTTCTTAGCACTGCGCCCGGGCGACTTTCGGGAGGATTCGGATTGACCAGCCCCTGAACTTTCATCCGGCTGTGATTGGAGCCTCGACCGATTTTGTTACGCCGTTTGGCGCGGGGTGAGCAACCGGCGGAGGCGCGGAGCCATTGCGGAGCGCAGCGCTGGAGCCGGTTGCGGTGAGGACCTCGGCGTAGGCCGCCGGGGTCTGGTAGCCGAGCGAGGAGTGCGGCCTCGCGGTATTGAAATCCTTCACCCAGTCAGCGATGGCTCCGCGGGCATGATCGAGGTCGAAGAACAGGCTTTCGTTCAGAAACTCGTCCCGCATGCGGCCGTTGAAGGATTCGACATAGCCATTCTGCATCGGCTTGGCGGGCGCGATGTAATGCCAGTCCACCCGGTAATCCTTTGACCAGGCCAGGATGGCGTTCGAGGTGAACTCGGTGCCGTGGTCGGAAACGATGATGTCGGGCTTGCCGCGGCGCCTGATCAATCCGGTCAGTTCCCGCGCGACCCGGCGGCCGGAGATCGAGGTGGCCCGAAGTAACGAAACGCCCTGCGCTGTAGCATAAGCGGACAAAGTGGGAACGTTGATTGGTTGGGATCGAGGTTTTCTGCGGGTTTGAGCGGAGAGCGCGGTTCTGAGGCCGGAATCGCGCGCTGACGGAAAACACCTGTTTTCCGTCGGTGGTCCGAGACCCGCCGAAAAATCCCGGATTTCGTGCCGAATCATGTACGGAAAACATAGTCGGAATGGCATGTGTCTCATCCGCGCCCATTGGTCCGATCTCCTGAGGATCGCCACCTCGATCCGCACCGGCACGGTGTCCGCGTCGGTGATCCTGCGACAACTCGCCGCCTACCCACGACAGAACGCCGTTGCCGCGGCACTGCGCGAACTCGGCCGTCTCGAGCGGACGCTGTTCACCCTCGACTGGCTGGAAGATCCGGGCCTGCGCCGTGAAAGCAGTCATGAACTCAACAAGGGCGAGGCCCGCAACAGCCTGGCCCGCGCCGTCTTCATTCACCGGCTCGGCGAAATCCGCGACCGGACCTTCGAGAACCAGACACATCGAGCCTCTGGCCTGAACCTCCTGGTCACCGCCATCATCCTCTGGAACACACGCTATCTCGCGCAAGCCATACAGGCCCTACGCCAGGTCGAGGATGTGCCCGGAACCCTCCTCAGACATCTCTCGCCGATCGGCTGGGAGCATGTGAACCTGACCGGCGACTACATCTGGAGCGCCAATCAGAAATCGACGGAAAACCATGCCGGATTGCGGCCGCTCCGGCCAATCCCCGACACGACCACCCACGCAGCCTGATGTTCCCACTTTGTCCGCTTATGCTACAGCGCGGGGCGATCCGTTACTTCGGGCCAACACGCAAAAGCCGTTCTCGACATTGTGGAACGTCACCCGCTCAACCAGGCCAGCGAGGACCTCGCGATCCGGTACTTGGGCAGGGGTAGTGTCTGCGGGGCGGCTCGCCATTAGCGTATGGCACTTCGGCGGTGGCGCGGCGTCAAGTACGCAGCCCTCGTCACCTCCAGGGCCTCGGACCCCGCCGATGTTTTAGACGCCTGGCGATGCCGCTACTGATCGAACGTCGCATTCGGATGGAAAGCGCGCTGGCGGAGATCACGATATAAGTCGCGACGACACGAGGCCGCCGGGTGGTTGGCATCGCGCTCGGCGCGCCACACCTAAGATCGACGTCGGTATCGTTGCTCGACGTCACAGAGCCCATAAGGTCTCGTGATTGGTGATCGGCCGTTCGAAGCGCACGCCGGCCGCCACGAAGGGCGGCCCCAGGTCCAGCATCACCTGTAGCGTGTCCATCTGCTTCGCGTCGTCCAATGTTTCCCAGACGCTGACATTGTGCATGGCGCAATTCTCGCGATCGATGCCGGCATAGAAAGCGAGGTTCCCCTTCAGCGCCCGGATCGCCGGCGCCAGAGTGGCCTGCGCCTCGTCCAACATTTGCCGGATCGTGTCGTATTGGCTGGCGTCAAACCGGGCGAGCGAGATACGGACAACCGACATTTCGAGATCCTCCCGGTGTTGTCTTCAGACCTGGCTGCGGCCGTCAGTCTCGATCGGGTGAGCTGCGAGGAACTCCAAGAGCGGGCGGGCCGTCGCCTCGTTACGCTCAAGCGGAGCAAAGTGGGCAGCGCCCTCGATCACGCCGCCGGTAACATCGGTCGCGACCTGCTGAAATGTCTCCAGCGTCCGGCGCTCGAAGCAGTGCTCGCCCCCCAAGGCCAGGACCGGAATGGTGAGTTTGTTCGCGTAGTGCGGCGTCAGGTCGGCGATGTCTTTAGGTGTCGCCCGATAAAGGCCGAAGCCGGAGGTCAGGGCGCCCCGCTGGGCGAAGACACGCTCGACCTCAGCGCGGTCTTCAACGCTGACCTCGCTGTCCGGTTCGACGAAGAGATCCCAGAGTGCGCGCACGTACTCGCGCTCGCGCCCGGCGGTCAGCATCTCCGGCACGTCAGGCGCCATGTGGAAGGGGAACAGCCAGAACTTGCCCTCGTCGCCGCGGGGCGCGACGGCGATACCCGGCAGCAGGGCCTCGATCGCGCTGAGGGTGGCGACGCGATCGCGATGTTCGGCGGCCAGCGCATAAGCGACCTGACCGCCGAAATCATGACCCACGACATGCACGCGGCCGACACTGAGCGCGTCAAGTAGCGCGAGCAGATCGGCAGCGAGGGTTACCTTGTTATAGCCTGCGCCAGTCCCCTCGCTTTCCCCGAACCCACGCAGGTCCGGCGCGATCACCCGGTAGCGATCGGCCAGGCGGGGCATGACGCGGCTCCATATCGCCCACGTTTCCAGCATGCCAGGCACAAGGAGAACTGGCTCGCCCTGGCCGCCCTCCACGACGCTGAGCTTCAGCCCGTTCGCCACGACTTCGCGTCGCGCAAATCGATCCCAGAAGGTTGGGCTGGGATAGTCAGCCGGCGGCGCCTCCACTGGGCCGATTCGGAATGCCTCGGTGAAGACGCCGGGCTCCGCCGTCCCGAACGCCTCCAAACTCCGGCGGCTCGCTTGCGCATCGTCGCTGTGACTCACCGCAGCATCGAATGCCTCGCGGCTTGCCCAACGGCCTTCGACGAGGACACGTCCGTCCTGGCTTTCGAGCACCGTCATGGACAGGAAGCCCGGCTTGGCAGCCAGTTTGGGCGCCTCCTCACGCATCGCTTCGATCAGTCGTGCCTGGTTCTCGGGAGTCTCGGTGCGCCAGACGTTGTAGAACAGCATGTCGGTCATGGCTTGGCCGGCTCCTGTTGCCGGGCAAGGAAGGCGTGCATGCGCTGCGATTGCTCGGGCCCGAAGAGGGTTGCGAAGCGGTCTTCCTCGAACCTGTTGATGTCGGCCGGACTACGATTCCAACCGAAGATCGCCGCGGCCTTGATCGCCGCCACGGAGGCCGCCCGGGTCGGCGACAGCCGCCTTGCAAAGGCCTTGGCTGCGTCGAGCGCGCCGCCACGCTCCGCTGTTTCCAGCACAAGGCCGTAGGCCTTGGCAGTTTCAGCGTCGATGACAGCCGCGGTGAACATCATCTCCAGCGCACGAGCGTAGCCGACGCGCCGTGCGAGCCGCCAACTCCCGCCAAAGGCAGGCATGACCCCGCCCAAGGCCTCGATCTGCCCAAAGCTCGCTCCGCGTCCTGCAAAGGCAATGTCGCAGGCCAGCACAACTTCGCAGCCGCCACCCAGCGCTGGTCCTTCCACCACCGCCACGGCTGGGAACGGCAGGGCCTCCAGCGCCGCCGCAAGCGCATGCCCGGAGGCGCTGAAGTTGCGCGCGGACTGCGCCGACATGTCGGCGAGTTCGGCCACGTTCACCAGGAAGGCCTGCGGATGTTCACCGGCGATGACGAGCGCGCGCAAGTCTTCTCGCCCCTTCAGAATGTCCAAGGCTTCCGTCAAAGCATGCTTGCCCGCGACGTCCAGGCACGTTGCGCGATTGAGCTTCAGGATCGCCACATTGTCTTCGATCGCGATGGGGAAGTGTGCAGCACTCACGACAAAAATCTCCAGCGCCTGTGGCGCCAATATGAATGATCTCCTCGGCCGGTAAGTCGCTGGCGAACACCACGTTCAGAGCATGCTCTGACGTCGGAGATGCGCGGGGGGCGAGAGGACCGTGAGGAGGCGGCCCCTACCGTGCCGCAACGCTCGCGGAATCCCGCTTGCGGATCAATGAGCCCGAGCGCAATGATCGATGTCAAACCCGACTTCAACAGTGGAACCCGGAACGATACGATAACGGCACGATAGAGGATTGGGAGATAACGGTTTTTTCGGAGCCGTTTGAAGATCTTTTAAAAACGTAGTGCCACGTATCGCGCGATTGTGTGTTGATCTTGCTTGCATCGGCTCCGTAGCGTGGTGTCCGGAGTCGGGGTCATGTTCTTCCGCATCAAACCATCAGGTGGCCGTCGCTACCTGCAGATCGTCGAGAACAAGCGGGTCGATGGCAAGGTCCGCCAGGTTGTGCGGCTGACCATCGGCCGGATGGACGAACTCGAAGCAAGCGGCCAGCTCGCGAGGCTCCTGGCCTCCGGCGCCCGCCATTGCGAGCAGATGATGCTGCTCTCCGCCATGGAGAATGAGGCGACCACGCTGAGCATGCGCCGGTTCGGCGCGCCATTGCTGTTCGGCCGACTGTGGCAGGAGAGCGGGATCGCTGCTGTGTTCGAGGAGCTGCTGGCCGGGCGGCAGTTCGAGTTCCCGGTCGAGCGCGCGGTGTTCGCCACCGTGCTCCACCGGATTATGGTCTCGGGCTCGGATCGCGCCTGCGACAAATGGCTCGACGATTACGACATTCCCAGCACCGAGGAGCTCGGCCTGCATCACCTCTACCGCGCCATGGCCTGGCTTGGCGAGGAGTTGCCGGAGGCAGAGCAGGCGGATGCCACGCCCTTTGCGCCACGGACGGTGAAGGATCTGGTGGAAGAGCGGCTCTTCGCTCGGCGGCATGATCTGTTCACCGATCTCTCGGTCGTATTCATGGACACCACCTCGCTGTATTTCGAAGGTGCCGGCGGCGAGACGCTGGGCGCGTGGGGCCACTCCAAGGATTACCGCCCACAGCTCGCGCAGATGATCCTGGGCGTGGTGATCGATCAGGACGGAAGGCCTATCTGCACCGAGATGTGGCCGGGCAACACCGCCGATGTCTCGGTGCTGGTGCCGGTGATCGACCGCCTGCGGTCGCGCTTCGGCATCACCCGGGTCTGCGTTGTCGCCGATCGCGGCATGATCAGCGCCGCGACGATCGCCGCGCTGGAGGAGCGCGGGCTGGAATACGTCCTCGGCGCAAGGGAACGCACCGACCGCATCGTCCGCGAGGTGGTGCTGGCCGATGAGCGCCCCTACATCCCGCTCTGCCTCGAGCGCGCAAGTGGCGACGAGACACAGCTCTTCATCAAGGAGGTCAAGGTCGCGGGCAAGCGCTATATCGTCTGCCGCAACGAGGCGGTGGCCATCGAAGAGGCCGAGACCAGGCGCCAGGTGGTCGCCGCCCTCGATCGTCAGCTGAAGCGAGGCGACAAGGCGCTGATCGGCAACTCCGCCTATCGCCGCTTCCTGCGCCCGGTCAGTGACGCAAAGCCCGGCCGCAAGAGCAAGCTGTTCGAGATCGACGCCGGCAAGCTCGCCGAGGAAGCCCGCTTCGACGGCGTCTTCGTGCTGCGCTCCAATGCCAGGATCTCGCCGCTGCAGGCGGTGCTCCGCTACCGGGACCTGCAGAATGTCGAACGGCTGTTCCGTGTGGCGAAGGCGACGATGCGCACCCGGCCAATCTACCATTCCTCCGACGCCGCCATCCGCGGCCATGTGTTCTGTTCTTTTCTCGCGCTGATCCTGCACCAGGCGCTCGACGAAAAACTCCGCCGGGCCGGCAAGCGCGTCGAATGGGCCGATCTCCTTCGTGATCTCGACAGACTGCAGCACGGCGAAATCAGTCAGAACGGCAAGCGCTGGCAGCTGCGCACCGAAGCCGGCGTTGCGGCGGCCACAGCCTTCAAAGCCGCCCGCATCGCCCTGCCGCCCCGTCTGCAGACCCCCCAGCAAGCCGTAACCTGATCCGGCTGCGCATTCCGCCCTGTAGTGCCACAGCTCCGGCGCACGCCAGATTTCACACGCCTTTTCAATTGCTTAGGAAAACCCGCTGTTTAACTGGGGTCAAAATTGAATTGATCTGGACGTCATGCCATGGATCTCACCGCCATCGAAGTCTTCCTTAAGCTGGCCACGGAGTTGCATTTCGGGCGGACCGCCGAGCGCCTGGGCTTGCCTCAGCCGAGAGTCAGCCGGATCGTCCGAGGGCTGGAGAATGAGGTCGGTGGCGCGCTTTTCGAGCGGACCAGCCGGCGCGTCAGGCTCACACCGTTGGGCACCCTCCTGCGCGATTCCCTCAGCCAGCCTTATGCGGACCTCAAAACCGCCTTCAATGAGGCTCGAGACAAGGCACGAGGCGTCGACGGCGTTCTGCGCGTTGGCGCGCTCGCCACGACCACGGGGCCTGTGCTGACCCGGCTGATGGAGGCGTTCGCGCGCCGCGTTCCGAACTGCAGGCTGATGTTGTCGGAAGTCGAGTCGTTCGACCCATACCGCGCTTTGCGGGCCGGCGAGGTCGACGTGCTGGTCACTTGGCTTGCCATCGACGAACCGGATCTGGTCGCGGGACCTGTGCTCGACCTTCTTCCGAGAGTGGTCATCGTTGCAGCGCGCCATCCGTTGGCGAAAAGATCATCTGTGTCGATCGAGGACATTGCGGACTATGGGGTGCCTTGGGCCGAAGCGCCTTTTCCCGCTGCGCTGATGGACGTCCTCAATCCGCAGGTCACGCCCTCCGGGAAATCGATTCAGCGGATCCTCCCCGTCAAATCGATGATCGAAATCGCCCAGGCGGTCGCTTCGGGCACAGTCGTCCACATCACCCTCGACAGCCTCGCACTCTTCCAACGGCCCGACATCGTATCAATCCCGCTTCGCGACATGCCACTGCTGCCGCTCGGCCTTGTCTGGCGTCAGGCCGACGAAAACCAGCGCATCCGCGCCTTGGCGAAGGCGGCCGCAATTGTCGGAAGCAGGAATTAGGGAATGACCCTGAGCGCGGCAAGAGACATCGCCAGCCCGACAAAGTCGATCAGATAGAGGGCTCGGGAAAGAAGTGCCTAGCTTTTATCAGCTAGAAGATCATTACAGAGTCCGGTCTGGCCGTACGACATGGGACCGTGTATCTCTACTCATAGCCTGCCGATATATGTTTTTGGATAGTGCTTTCGATGAAGATTTTTGGAAATCTCTTCTTAGGGGGAGTGATCATCCTACAGAAGCGAAATCAATCATCCGAAAATTTTCTGCTGACGATATCCATCTAAACTGACTTGTACATCCGTTCGGGCACCGCGCTATCGAGGACGGAGTACCGCAAACTCGGCCAACTTCCCGGCTAGAGATACAATCGTCACATCAGCTCCGCTGACCTTTCTTCCATTCCCCGTGCCGACACCGATACGGTGGAAGTAGACCAATAGCGCGACAGGGGAGGGTTATCCGGTTTCCAAAAGTCTTGCATTTCTGAATGCCGTGAATTACATTGTCATTCACAACATTCCCAAAGGGAGAGACCATCATGGCTGCCAACCAGCTAGTGCAAACTCGCATCGATGGCGCGATCAAAGAGGAGGCGGCTACGGTGTTGGCCGCCATGGGTTTGACCGTCTCCGATGCGGTCAGGCTGCTGCTCACGAAGGTGGCGCAGGACAAGGCACTGCCTTTCGAGCCGCTGATCCCGAACGCGACGACGATTCAGGCGATGAAGGACGCACGAGCCGGCCGCGTCACGAAGGCGGCCGATCTCGATACGCTGTTCCATGATCTCAATGCGGACGCCTGACTATACCGGCCAGTTCAAGCGCGACTACAAACGCGAGAAGAAGGGTCGGCATCGCGCCACGCTCGACGCGGACCTGCACGCCGTCCTGTCCGCGTTGCTGGCCGATCTGCCGCTGGAACCACGCCATCGCGATCACGCGCTGAGCGGCGATTGGAAAGACCATCGGGATTGCCACGTGAGGCCCGACCTGGTGCTGATCTACCAGCTTCCCGACGCTGGCACGCTTCGCCTTGTGCGCCTTGGCTCCCATTCTGAACTCGACCTGTGATTGGAACAGCTGATGAGCACGCTTGATGATCGCCGCTGCCGTCCGATGGCCGCCGCCTTCGAAATCGCAAAGCAGATGAACGCCACCAGGCGATTTGATCCGCCTCCGGCCGAGGAAGCCGGCGCTTGGATATGGGGGGTTTATCACGGCGCTGCATGAGCTGGGGCATAATGCCGCGATCCGGATTATGCCGCATGGCCTCCGCTGGAGGCCGGATAGCCCGGCATTGGCCATGCGGCTGTTCGGCATAATCAGAGCCCTTCCAGGAACGCGAGGAGTTGATCGTCGGGCCGGAACCGGCCCGACGGCGTGGCTGGAGCGGCGACGCGAGCGAGCGCCTTTTCCTTCATCCGCATGTCGGCATGGATGTAGATTTGGGTGGTCTCGACGTTCTCGTGACCAAGCCAGAGCGCGATCACCGCAGGATCAACGCCGTGGTGGAGCAGGTCCATCGCCGTGCTGTGGCGCAGCGTATGTGGCGTGACCTGTTTCGTGCCGATGCTCGGGCACGCGCGCGACGCCGTGAGGCAGTGCTTGCGGACCAGATGCTCAAGAGCGTCACGGCTCAGCCGTTCGCCCCGGATCGACGGGAACAGCGGCTTGCCCTCATCTTTGTCGTTGCCGATCCACGTCGCCAGCAGCTTGGCTGTCTCGCGGCGAAGCGGGGTGGCGCGCTCCTTCCGGCCCTTGCCCATGCAACGGATGTGCGCGCCGGTCCCCAGCACGACATCGCCCCGCGTGAGGCCGACCAGTTCGGAAGCCCGCAGGCCTGTCTGGACCGCAAGCAGGAGCAGAGCGTGATCGCGCCGCCCCGCCCATGTTGTACGATCCGGAGCCGCCAACAGCGCCGCCATTTCCTCGGCATCGAGGAACGTGACCGCACGCTTCACATAGCGCTTATTGGGCATGGCGAGGATGCGCTGGCAGTGCAGCAGCCAAGTCGGATCGGTCATCGCGACGAAGCGGAAGAACGATCGGATCGCGGCGAGCCGGGTATTACGGCTGCGAGCGCTATTACCCCGCGCGGTCTCGGTGTGGGCGAGGAAGTCCGCGACCAGATCGGCGTCGATGTCTTCGACCGTCAGGTTGACCGGCGGCTTTTTGCGGCGGGCGCTCGCATATCTGAGCAGCAGCCGGAACGTATCGCGATAGCCGGCGACCGTATGTCGGCTCGCCTCCAGTTGCGTGCAAAGCCGGTCGGTGAAGAAGCGCTGGATCAGCGCGGGCAAGGTGACGGCGTTCATTGTGCCATCTCCCCGCCGCTCGCGGTGGCACGGGCTATCGCCAGATCGAGCAGTTCCGGGACCGCCTCCAGATACCAGTATGTTCGGGAAGGGCTGCTATGACCCAGATAGGTCGTCAGCCGGATCATCTCGCGCGCCGGATCCTTGCCGGTCCGGTACCAGTCGATCATCGTGCGCACGGCGAAGGTGTGGCGCAGATCGTGGATGCGTGGCCCTCGGCCATGCCGATGGTACTGCTGCTCGGATCGCAAGCCGATCTGCTGGCACGCCTGCGCGAAGTTGTAGCGGGCCGTGCAGTCGGTGAGCCGGGTCGCCTTGTCGGTTACGAACAGCGGCACCGCCGGATGACCGATCAGCCGATCGCGTTCGATGCGATAGTTGAGCAGTCGCTCGACGGTGCTGGGGTCGAGCGGCAGCAACCGCTCCTTGCCGTTCTTGCCCTGTCGGACGCGCAGCACACCATTATCGGCGTCGAGGTCGTTCCCATCGAGCGCGAGCGCCTCGCTGATGCGCAAGCCCGTGACCGCGATGAGCGCGAACAGTGTCGAGCAAGTCAGCCCGCGCAACCCGCAGATCGACGGCAGCGCCTTTGCGGCCGCGATAATCGAAGCGACCTCGGCATTGCTGTAGATATGCGGACGCGAGCGCATGACAGTGTCCGGCAACAGGCCCCGTGGTGGGGGTTCATGCGCCGGATCGAAGCTGCTCAGCCACTGCGCGAAGAGGCGCACGGCGGTAAGCCGCGCCGCTCGCGTCATGCCGTTGGCCTCGCCGAGCGTAGCGTGCCAACGCAGGAACAGCGCCGTGTCGATATGCGTCACACGCTCGCTGTCGGCGAACCGCGTGAAGCGGCGAAGGATGCGCTCGCTGGTGCTCAGGTCGTAGCCGAGGCGGCGCCGCACAGCCAGATAGCGGTCGAGTTGGAAGGTGAGGCTCATTGCGCGCCTCCCGCCACGGGCCAAGGCATTGCCACTGACCGCAGCCCATCGATGTCGAGACGGGCATATATCATCGTTGATGTGCGTGAGCGGTGCCGCAGCACATCGCCCACCTCGTCGAGCGATGCACCCGAGTTCACTAACTGGGTGGCAAGGCTATGACGCAGCAGGTGCGATCCCACATAGGGCGTTACCGGCTTCTGGCCAGTCGCCTTCAGCGCATCCTTGAGAACGGCGTTGACGATCTGGCTGTCCTTGAACGGACGGTACGGCGCGCGATGGGTGACGAACATCGTGCGACAGGACGCGGGTCCGCGTTCCTCGCGCAGATAGCGGCAGAGGGCCTCGCCAACCTCCGCGCTGATCGGCACGCGATCGTGGAGCTTCCCCTTGCCACGCACCAAGAGTTCGCCCGCGCGCCAGTCGATGTCGTCCAGCTGGATCGCGATGACCTCGGCAGCGCGCAAGCCGAGCCGGGCCATGATGAGCAGCATCGCATAGTCCCGAGCGCCGTGCCGGGGGCTGTCGCGCACGCAGGCGAGCACCGCCTCGACGCCCTCGGGCGACAGATGGCGCGGCAGTCGTGCGCCCCAGCGCTTCGCCGCCCTAGGCACGCTCAGCGCCAGATTGGTCGCTGTCGCGCCGCTGCCGAACAGATATTGCAGGAAGATACGAACATGCGTTGCCACCGTTTTGTCGCGACGCGCGCCTGCCAACACATGCTCGATGAAGCTGATCACGTCGGCAGGCCGCAACCGCCCCGGATCAACTATCGCATCACCAAAGCGATGATCGAGGAACCGGTTGGCGAACCGCAGCGTGTGATAGATCGTCCGCGGACTCAGGCCGCGATGCTTGACCAGATAGGTCTCGAAGTTCGCCAGCAGGGTCGCGCGCGCCTGCTGCGCCTCGGTCAACGGCACCGGCTGCGTGACGCCGATATCGAGCAGATGCTGCGCGAACCGGCGGGCCAACCTATACGGCCATACCGAGCCCGTCTTCTTGCGCGGCACCTTGCGTCCCAGATGCTCGGCCATGTCGAGCGTCAACGCCGAAGGACTGATGCCCTCGACATCCATCGCGTGCCCCACCTTCCGCAGGATCGATTGGTAGGTCTTGACCGTGCCGGCGGTGTAATTCTCCGCCGCAAAGCTCTCGGCGAACGAGTCCAGATACGGCTCGATGCAGGTCTGCAAATATTGAGGCATGATCGTCGTGCTCCATGTTGTTGGAGCGATGAAGATTATGCCGAATGGGATTGGTGCGATCATACCGCCAACCGCGCCCTGCCGAGCAGATGCGGCATAATCCGGATCTCGGCATTATGCCCCTTATGCCGATGTCGGCATAAGGGGCACGCCACAGGGCACCCCTCGCGGCTGAACCGGCCGGATCTTGGCACGCCGTTCGGATCGGAAGCCTACGCGCGGGAGGAGCTAAGGGCGGAGATCGCCTCGCTGATGATCGCGGACAAGCTGGGGATCGGCCATGATCCGGGCCAGCATGCGGCCTATGTCGGGAGCTGCTATGCCCAGCAATGGACCCTGAAAAAGCCGGATGGTGCCGCGCAGAGCGTCTATAACCCGCTTATGCAGAACGAGACCCATCGCGACGTGATCCGCCGGGTGGCACAAGTGCCCGTCAGGCCGCTTGTGATCCTTGCCGGCCATGTGCGGCTTGCTGGCGGGCCAGTGCCGGGGATGGTGCCGCTCACCAGTGCCGTCATGGAGATGACGAGGGCAGGGGCCGCCTCTGGCCGCGCTCTGGCGGCCTTGGAGACCCTGGCGCGGTTCCGGGGGCAAGCCCGGCAGGCTGCGCTCTCGGATGCGCACAGACGGCGCATGAGGCGGCAGAAGCCAACCCGCACGCGCCAGCTTTGGAGCCTGGCCCTAGGAGCGGCCCTCGTGTTCCTTGTGCTGGCGGCCGAACAATCGATCTTCGGATGATTGGATAGGCCCGCAGCGTCGCAAACCAGCACAGTCAGGGGGCGATTTGCGGGACGGATTGCAAAGAGAATTCCCAGATTATGCCTGCATTTTCTTGTAACAATGCAGATTTCTCGCTATGTTGTGAAACGTTGGAAAGGAGCGAGGCGCTGATGGATCAGGTTGTTGCAAAGCCTTTGATCTCCGATGCTGAGGTTGAGCGGCGCCGCAGGGCGGTTGAGCGGGCGCGGGCGGCGAACATTCGGCAGGGGTATGTTCATGACCCCGTGCTGGAAGCGATCAATGACCGCTTTGTTCGTGGGGAACTTGACCTTGCTGGTTTTCGCCAGGCGATCGGGGAGATCGTCGGCACCGGGCGCTAAGGCGTCCGGTGTGAGGTGCCGGGATGGCGGATGATACGCCCCCTCACGGATATACCTACCCGAACACGTCTGACGACCCTGACCAACAAGACGTTCTCCGCAATCGGTTCGGCTATCGAACACACTCACAGCTTCGCATTGATGAATACCGCATCACCAGCGAGCGTCTGGTTGAAATCGAACTTGGCATGGCCCAGCGGGCCGCTTTGACGCTGACCACCTGAAAGACATCCATCGCTTTCTGTTTTCGGCGGTTTACGAGTGGGCCGGACATACGCGCGATGAACGGCCAATCGTGGATGGCTTACCAGTGGAGCCAGTCGGCGGGCTGCAGAAGGGCGGAACGAGCTTCCTGCACGGTTCACGGATCGGTATGGGGCTTGAGGAAGCGTTGCGGCCTATCTGTGAGCCTGACAGCCTAAAAGGCTCAACATACGCGGAATTTGCTGGTGCCGCGCGACAATCAGCGTGAGAATCCGCGACAATCAGGGTGAGAATCCGGGGCTGGGGGCTGTGAGGGCGTAGCCTGAGCAGGCCCCAGCCCCGGAGCGGGTTGTTTTGTCCTGTCTGGCTGACCGTGACCGGCTGGTAGGGGTTGGCTCCACCGATGGAGCCGCAGCCTTGCCTGGTCGCCCGATCACCGTTCAGCAGAAGAGATTGTTCATGAGATTTCGGACCGAGGGGGACACCCCGCAGCAAGCTGCCGCCAAGGCGGGGTTCAGCACAGCCACTGCCTATCGTCTCGAAGCCGGGGCGGATCACCCATCATTACCAGTGGCCCCCCGCGGTCGCCGGCGGCCTGACCCGCTTATCGCGGTCTGGGACAGCGAGATTGTACCGATGCTCGCGGCGGCGCCGGGGTTGCGCGCCGTGGCAATCCTGGAGGAGCTGGGGCGACGGCATCCAGAGATCGGCGTGGGTGTGCGGCGTACCCTTGAACGCAGGATCAAGCTCTGGCGCGGCCTGCACGGCCCAGCTCAAGATGTTATCTTCCGCCAGGCGCATCCGCCCGGCGAACTCGGCCTCTCGGATTTCACCGATCTGACACCGCTGGGCGTGATCATCGCCGGCCACCCCCTCGATCATCGCCTGTATCATTTCCGGCTCGCCCATTCCGGCTTCGAGCACGGCCATGTCATCCTGGGTGGGGAGAGCTATCCCGCACTGGCCGAGGGGCTGCAGAACGCGCTCTTCGCCCTGGGGGGCGCGCCGCTGAAGCACCGCACCGACAGCCTGTCCGCCGCCTTCCGCAATCTCGACCGGGCCACGATCGACGATCTGACGACCCGCTATGCAGCACTCTGCGCCCATTTCGGCATGGAACCGACGCGCAACAATACCGGTATCGCCCATGAGAATGGCGTGATCGAGAGCGCCCATGGCCATGCCAAGAAGGCAATCGAGGATGCGCTGCTGCTGCGCGGTAGTCCCGCCTTCACGGATCTTCCAGCCTATCGCCGGTTCATCGACGAGATTTTCGCCCGCCACAATGCCCGCCGCGGCAAGCTCATCGCGATCGAGCGCAATGCCCTGCAGGCGCTGCCGGAGGCCCGAGCCGTCGATTACGAGGAGACCCTGGTGCAGGTCACTTCCTCCAGCGGTTTCGTCTTGCGGAAAGTCTTCTACTCGGTGCCCGCCCGCCTGATCGGCCAACGCCTGCGCATTCGGCTCTATGACGATCGCCTCGAATGTTTCCTTGGCGGCAGTCCTGTCCTCAACCTGGTGCGCGGCCGGGCCGATCATGCCACCGGCAAGCATGGTCACGTCATCGACTACCGCCATGTGATCCATGCCCTGCGCCGCAAACCCATGGCGCTGCGCAACCTCGTCTATCGCGATAAGCTCTTTCCCCGCCCCGCCTATGCCCGCGCCTGGCAGGCCCTGACCGCGCGTCGTGCCGACAAGACCGCCTGCAAGATCACCGTCGAATTGCTCGCCCTCGCGCATGAGGCGGGGTGCGAGGCCGAACTCGCCGCAGTCCTCGATGCTGAACTCGATGCCGGTCGGCTCCCAAATCTCGACACCTTGCGCGAGCGCTTCCGTCCCACCAGTGCCGCAGTTCCAAAAATCACGATCCAGTCGGTGCCGCTCAATCTCTATAGCCAACTCGGTACGATCAGTCGTGGAGATGCAGCATGAGCAAAACTCCTGCCGCCGATGCCGCACGTCTCGCCTTTCTCCTCAACGAACTTCGCCTGCCCAGCATCAAGCAGCTCTGGCCCGATCTTGCCGCCCAGGCCGACAAGGAAGCCTGGCCTGCCGCACGCTTCCTGGCAGCGCTCGCCGAACACGAACTGGCCGACCGCGAACGGCGCCGCATCGAACGCCATCTCCTCGAAGCTCATCTGCCGATCGGCAAAACACTCGACAATTTCGACTTCAACGCCGTGCCGGTCATCAGCAAGGCCCACATCACCGCTCTCGCCTCCGGCAATGCCTGGATCGAACACGGCGCCAATTGTCTCGTGTTCGGGCCGCCCGGCGTCGGAAAATCGCATCTCGCTTCAGGTCTCGGCCGCGCCCTCATCGAAGCCGGCTTCCGCGTGCTGTTCGCCAGAACCACAGACCTCGTCCAGCGCCTGCAGGTCGCCAGGCAAGACCTCGCCCTCGAAGCCGCCATCACCAAACTCGACCGCTATCATCTGCTCATCCTCGATGATATCTCCTACGTCACCAAGGATCAGGCCGAGACCTCCGTGCTCTTCGAGCTGATCAGCCGGCGCTACGAGCATCGCTCCATCATGATCACCGCCAATCAGGCTTTCGGAGAATGGAACAAGATCTTTCCCGACCAGGCCATGACCTTGGCCGCTGTCGACCGCCTCGTTCACCACGCCACCATCATCGAAATGAATGTCGAAAGCTACCGGCGCCGCACCGCTATCGCCCGCAAACGAGCCGCAGGAAGGCCGCCAGCCAGGCAAACCCCAAATTCAGAAACCTGATCGACGCCGCCTGATCGCCGCTCAGCGACAATCAACAAAAACCCACTTGCCATCCAACTCAAAACACATATCCTCGCCCCCGTCGCCGTCAGCTTTTCTCATGCTGATTGTCGCTCCTTCTCACCCAGATTGTCGCGCTACATGCTGGGGTGGCCGGCGGTAGTGTCCGGGGTCGTGGTGGACTTTTGGGCCCTGTAACGGTGTAGTTTGAGGTGGCCATCGGATCAGTCGGCTATGGTGGAGTTGCGAGACTTCAACCTGAAGCCTGGAGAACCCGATGACCGAAGATAGATTACCACTGGCTGAGCTACTGGCCAAAGCCGGGGACGGCGATTTTCTGCGCAGCGTCGCGGAGGCGGTGGTTCAACTGCTGATGGAGACGGATGTGGATGGGCTGATCGGCGCCAGCCGCTACGAGCGCAGCGGCGAGCGCGCGACCTATCGCAACGGCTACCGGGAACGCGCATTGGACACGCGGCTTGGCAGCTTGCAGCTTCGGATCCCGAAGCTGCGGCAGGGGAGCTACTTCCCGCCGTTCCTGGAAGCTCGCCGGACCTGGAGAAGGCGCTGGCCGCGGTCATCCAGGAAGCCTGGATTGGCGGCGTCTCGACCCGGCGGGTAGACGAGCTGGTGCAGGCCATGGGGCTGACGGGGATCAGCAAGAGCACGGTCTCGAAACTGTGCAAGGACATCGATGAGAGGGTGAACGCCTTCCTCGACCGGCCACTCGCCGGCGAGTGGCCGTATCTGTGGTTGGATGCGACCTATCTCAAGCAGCGCGAAGGTGGGCGGATCGTCTCAGTTGCAGCGATAATCGCAGTGGCGGTGAACACCGACGGTCGGCGCGAGATCGTCGGCCTGCACATCGGCCCGTCCGAGGCGGAGACCTTCTGGTCGACCTTTCTCAAGAGCTTGGTCCGCCGTGGGTTGCGTGAGGTGAAACTGGTGATCTCCGATGCTCATGAAGGGTTGAAGGCGGCGATCCGCCGGGTGATGGGGGCATCCTGGCAAAGATGCCGCGTTCACTGGATGCGCAACGCCTTGTCCTATGTGCCGAAGGGGCAGCAGAGCATGGTGTCTGCAGCGTTGCGTCAGGCGTTTATCCAGCCGGATCGCGTCAGTGCCAGCCAGACCCTGCGCCATGTGGCCGACCAGCTCCGGGGCAAATGGCCAAAACTTGGCGCGTTCATCGACGACAGTGAAACCGACGTGCTGGCGCACATGGACTTTCCCGCCCAGCACCGAACCAAAATTCACTCGACGAATCCGCTCGAACGCCTGAACAAGGAGGTCAAGCGCCGCGCCGATGTCGTCGGCATCTTTCCCAATGAAGGTTCGATCATCCGCCTGATCGGGGCCGTGCTGCTCGAGGCCAACGACGAATGGCAAACACAGAACCGCTATATGCAGATCGAGGGAATGGTCGAACTCATGGCACCCGCCATCGATGCCGATACACCACGAATTTCCACCGTCGCCGCGTGACCATTGGCCGCTTCAGCTACACCAGAATTTCCACCACATTGACGGACGCTATCTGTTACTGGCCTCGCTGCAAGCTTGCAGAACCTGTCTTTTAACTTGACGCCGACAATCGGCGACAACGTTGCAGGCTTCTCCCATACCAGCGCCGGATTTATGATATGGCTTAAGGCACGGTCACTCGTGTGGCGTGTTGGCCTGTATCAGGGTGACCCGGTCCAGACATTTGATCAGCCATTCGATCGGGGTGCCATCGGGTTCCTCGAGGTAGATCGGACGTGGCGTAATGCGGCCCGGGAAATTACGGTCAAAGCAGGTGTATGGCACTACTGGCAGCATCGGAGGCTTCGTTCGACACTCGGCCCGTCCGTTGGTGGCGTCTACGGTATTGCTGAGTGGAGAAATATTCCGATCAAACGTTACCGTCTCGGATTTTTCGCACAAGTCGCTGGAAATCCAGAATCGCAAGGTCCTATCTCCAGTTACCTCGGTTTTGGAGGAAAACTTTCCGGCTTCTGGGCTCAGCACCGCCGTGATGCGCTAACCTTTGGAATTGCAAGAGCCTGGTTCAGCACTGCTCGTACCATGGCCGAAACAACGGAAGAGGTTGCCTTTGTGGCCCATTTGCCAGATCGAATGATCATCGAGCCCGACTTGCAATGGATCATTCATGCCAATGGAGGGCCGAGGAATGCTCTGGTTGCGACACTCGGCGCTGGGGTGGCTTTTTAGATTGTGCAACGCAAAAATTGACCATCGGGGTCGATTTGTTCGGTGCGGGTTTAAGTGATCCCATACGCCGTAAGGCGCGCAACGGGATTATCTGGGGAGGGCGACGGCCTTCTGGCCAAGCTAGGCGACTTGAGGCCAAAAGGAGTTGGCCAGTCTTCCGGAAATTGTTGATGTCGTGCCAGGGCGTACGATTGTCAGTCATCGGGAAGCTCCAGCACGACATGTGAAAGATCTAGTAGGCTGGAGAACAACGGGATCCGTAGAGCGGCGGAACTGCCAAGCATTTCCTGAGGATTCCGCTCCGGGATCGGCCAGTCATTCCGATGGAATTTAATCGGATATCGATCCATTCGTCGAAGCAGAGCGCAAACCTGTGATACGCCCATTCTGCACAAGCGATAATTGACCCCGGGAAGCGGTACCCTTTGAGCGGCGGGGCTTCGATGTCGATCATCAAGACCCGGGGTAGGTGCCACACCAAGACTCGGCAACCTGACGGAGCCCGGCGCACTTCTCACTTTTTCCAGTATCGTCGCCTATCCGCGCACAAGTCTCATGGCAGCCGGCGCACCGTTTGGGCATATTTTCCTACCTGCACTAGGCTCATATCCACTACGTAAAACTGCCACTGCCCGTGCTTTACCTGCCCGCACACGAAGCCGAGGTCATTATAGTCGCGCTGATAAATCGCCGCATGAACGATCCGCACCGGCACTGGCAGCCGCATGTTCACGTTGTCGGTCATCGCCGCTTTCACGGCGGGGTTATGCACCCCGGCATTGTTGCGGTTGGCATGGAACGCCCACCAATCCGCCCCCACCTGCCCCAGATAGACCGAACACCCATTAATCGGCCCGGTGAAAAACGTGCGCGCCGCCGGGTCCAGCCGCATATAAGTCACGGTGTCGGCCTTCCACGGCAGAAACCGTATCCCGAGATCCACCGCCCCTTGACTAACCTCCACCGTGTGCAGGGCGCCGCTGCCCTTGCCCACCCGCGTTGGCATCGTCACCGCCTTACCCTTCTTGAAATACTGTAACCCCGACTCCCGGAACCGGAACTTGGTGAACTGCCCCGCCACCCGGTCGTAACGCTCCGCCGTCCACTGGCCGCCCCAGTTGTTCATCGTGGAAACGACTTGCATACCCGCCTGCGACGGCGGAAATGCTTGGTGTTGAAACTGCACGATATGCCCCTTGGAATACCCAGCCGGATCAGCCACGAACCTATCGATCGACATTCCAACCCCTCCCCACCATTCCCATTCATACCCCAAATATCTACTCCAGCCCGTAACCCAAGTCACACCCAAAGCAGCTCATGGCCACAGCACAGCCGACGGGGGAGATCTTCTACACCCTGATGGACGCGAAGATCCTGACCGAGGCTTGGCGGCGGCAGTACAATCCTGTTTCATAAGACCCATTTGTTTATGTTATTGAGAGGGATAGGTTTTTCTGATCGGTGTGTGATCCCGCGGGGTGTTTGGGGTTCTGCCGTGCGCGATGAGTGATCTGCGCGGCGGCTGGCTTGGCGAGTTCGGACCGGCGGAAGATCCACGGGCCGTCGGGCAAAGGGTGGTCGCCCTCGATCACTCCGGCCTCGGCGGCGAGCCTGAGGGCCTTGGGCGCCACGCCAAGGAGGCGTGCGGCATCGGTAAGGTTGAGCTGAGGTTCGATGCCGTCGGGCGCGGGGCGGAAGACCGGGATCTTGTGATGCGAACGGAGGGCTGTGACCCGCTCGCGGGTCCAGCGGTTGCCATGGCCGGTCAGCAGGCGGTTCCGATTGAGGATGCCAGCAATCAGGTCGTCGGAGGCGATGAGCGCGAGATGGCGCACCGCGGCGATGATCTCGGAGGCCGTGCTGTTGCGCTGTCCGCGGCGCCGCGTCGGCAGGCGAAGCTCTGTGTGGGCACCGCCAATCCAGTGGACCAGCAGAACGATCTCGGAGGCTGTGTCATCGATATCGGCAACCATTTCATGGATGACGGTGCGGACGATACGCTTCTTGAGCCGGGAATCCGTTGTCGGCGCCGCCCAGACCGCCCGAAGGTTCGTACCAAGCCTGGCGGCGTCGAGCACCGCCAAGGAAGACGATTTTGGGGCGGCGGCATCGTGCTCGGCAATCCTTGCCTCGACCTCGGCGGCCTGCGCGAGGGCGCGGTTCCATCGCGTCTCCAGCTCCGCGGCAACAAGCCGGTTCGCAGGATCAGCGGCGTCATATTGCCGGAATGCCCGAGCGGCCTGGTAGCGGGCCGCTTCGAGATCGCGCACCAGAGCCTCGCGCACCTGGTCTCGCCGGCCGGCGGCTTGCGCCTCTGCGGCGGCGGCGGCGATGGCGCCGGGTTCGACGACCCGCAGCAATGCCTCCTCGATGGCGTCGTCGACCCGCAGGCCGCCGAAAGCGATGCAGCGCGGCTCGCCATTGTCGAGCAGGCCCCGCCAGCAGGAATAGCGGGGGATGTTGTGATTGGTCCCAGTATAACGGACCGTCAGCTTGCGGCCACAGCGCCGGCAACGCAGCAGGCCGGCCAGCAAAGCATCGCCATGCTTGGGCGCTCCGTGATGCCGGCTCGCAGGGATGTTGTCGCTGACCATCGTGCGGATCGCCTCTGCCCGTTCCCAACTGACATAGCCTTCATGCGCCCCTGGCTTCAGCGCCAGCCAGTCGCCGCGCCGCTTGCGACGACTGCCGGATCGCGGAACGATCGCGTCGTGCCGCGGCGCCACGCGAGTCTTACCATAGGCGTAGGCGCCGCCGTAGACCGGGTTCTCGATCATGCGGTGGATGGTGGCGTAGGTCGGCCTGCGCCAGACCACATCGCCATTGGCGCGTCGGGCCGGCAGATCCAGACTGTGCTCCAGGAACCAGAGCAGAGCCTGTCGGGCGCTGCCGAGCTCAGCCACCTTGTCGAAGACGAGAGTAATGGCCTCCTGAACTCGGCGATCCGCCACCACACGGCCCCGCAGATCCTCCGAAAGAGTCTTTGCCATTCCTGCCGGCCTCCAAACTCCCGCAGATAGCTTGAATCAGATTTCAACCGCTTCCGGTACCCCAGCGATTCAGATGGTTCGGCTACCGCTCTAATGCCGATGCCCAGCTGAAGGCCGCCGACTGCGGGAAGGGCAATGCCAGGAATTCCGTGTATGGGTGGCGGTTGAACATCAAGCCGCCAAGGCCCTTACGAAACGATCGCCGAAGATGACGGCGAACTGAGCCTTTGCCATAGCCCATTCTCGAGGTGGCATCACCCGCTCTTTTTCGGATCGGTTCAGGATCAGATAGAGCAGTTTGGCCGCGGCCTCATCGCTGGGGAAATGGCCGCGCGTGCGGATCGCCCTGTATACCAAGGTCGGGGTCGGCGAGACAGTGCCGATCGCCGTCGACCTCAAGTAGATGCATCTTCTGGATGCAGCGTCGTCGTCTGACGTCGCAAGGCGGGCTCCGTAATCTAACGAAACGATTCACGCGGCCGGAAGGTGATGTCCCGGCCGCGTTTCGATGTGGAGAAGCTGTCGTCCCGTTATTTTGCGGGCGCCGGCTGCGAAGGTCTGGGCTGCCATTCCGCATGGTGCCAGGCGCCCGGTCCCGCCATCGGTCCGCGAGGCTTGAAACGGTGCGGGCGGTGCGGCGGCGCGATCCGGGTCAGCGCGTCGAAGGATGGGCCGATCGCGCGCACCATCACCGCCTTGCCCAGCGCATTCGCCGTGCCCGCGCCGACTGCGGCGACGGTTGCGCCCGGTTTCAGGAGTGCCGCGATCTTCTGGTTGCCGAATTCCGGCGGCGGCAGATGCAGCACCGTGCCGTTCTCGAGCAGCAGGCCGTTGCGGCGCCCGCCCGGATCGTAGAGAACCTGCGCGACCTTGCCATCCGCCATCATCCGCGTCGCGCGGTCATGGTGATGCGGACCGAAACCGGCTGGCGGGCCGTTATCGACCACGCGCTGATGCGTCGTCGCATCGTTGATCGTGACACCGCGTATTACGGGTTCGCCGGCCGCTTTCAGGCCGCGCACCGTGACCTGGTCGCCCTGCTTCACCGCATAGGCGATCTCCGTGGAGAGATAGGGCGGGAACAGGATCTCGGTGCCGTTCGAGAGAATCATCCCGTCGATCGCGCCGCGCGGCGTGATGGTGAAATGCGCCACCGTTCCGGAATAGGTCGGCAGGTCCTTGAGCGCCGCCCGGTTGCCATGGGTTGCGGCGCTTGCCGCGCCGGTGGCGAGCATCGTCGTGGCGGTGGCGGCGGCGAGCATAAGCTTCAGTTGTGTCATGCGTATCTCCATGATGTCGACGGTATGATCCGTCGCCCTGATGCTCTGCACACGGCGTGCCAAACCATAACGCGTTGAACGGCAAGGGTTTCGGGAGTTACACGACGGAGGACTCGTCGGATCCGCCGACAGTCTCCGTCGGATTTTCCGACAGCGTTGTCAGCCCGTATCGATTGAGCCGGTCGTAGAGCGCGGCGCGGCTGATGCCGAGTTCGCGCGCCGCTTCCGTGCGATTCCCGCGGGCGCGGATCAGCGCGGCGCGGATCGCGACGATTTCCGCATCCGCGACAGTCTCCGCCAGGCGACGCGGCGGCGGCAGGGACGTGGTCTGGCGCGGCGATGGCGCGAGGGCGAGATCGGCCGCATCGATCACCCGTCCCGGCGCAAGGCTTGCCGCGCGTTCGAGTACATTGCGCAATTCGCGGACATTGCCGTGCCAGGGCCAGGCGGAGAGCGAGTCCAATGCGGCCTTGCTCAGCGTCGGCGGCGAGGCCGGGCGGATGCGGGCGAGGAGATGGCGGGCGATCGCCTCGATATCGGCTACGCGCTCGCGTAGCGGCGGCACGACGATCGGCAGCACGGCGAGGCGGTAATAGAGATCGGCCCGGAACCGGCCTTCCTCCACGCGTTCGGCAAGGTCGCGATGGGTCGCGGCAATCATCCGCACATCGATCGCGACCGGCGCGCCGCCGAGCGGCACGACCTCGCGTTCTTCCAGCACCCGCAAAATCTTCGCCTGGGTCGCCGGCGCCATGTCGCCGATCTCGTCGAGCAAGATCGTGCCACCCTCCGCCTCGCGGAACCGGCCGCGCCTCGCGCCGATTGCGCCGGTGAAAGCGCCGCGCTCATGGCCGAACAATTCGCTCTCCAGCAGATCGGCGGGGATTGCCGCGCAATTCACTGCGGCGAAGGGGCGCGACGCGCGGTCGCTGAACCGGTGGATCGCGCGGGCGACGAGTTCCTTGCCGACGCCGGTCTCGCCAAGGATCAGCACGGTCGCCTGGCCCGAGGCGGCGAGGCCGATCCGTTTCTGGACTTCGCGGATCGCCGGACTCGTGCCGATGATTTCGCCAGGCGCGACGGAGTCTGCCGGGGCCGACGTTGTCGCCGTGCCGGTAAGCACCCGGTCGCGCAGGGCTTCGAGATCTGCGCGGCCGACCGGCTTGGTCAGATGATCGAACGCGCCAAGGCGCATCGCGGCGATCGTGTTCTCACCGGTCGCGTAGGCGGTGAGCACGACGACCGGCAGCGCCCTGTCGCGCGATTTCAACGCTTCCAGCGCGGCGATCCCGTCCATGCCTGGCATGCGGAGGTCGAGAAAGACGAGGGCGGCCGGGTCCGTCGCCAGTGCCGTCAGGGCCAAATCGGCGCTGGCGAATTCGGCGACGTCATGGCCGAAATCATCCAGCGCCTCGGCAAGGCTGGCGCGGAACCCGGCATCGTCGTCGATCACTGCGATCCGCGCCATCACGACACCCCCCTGAACCTTATGCGGAACCGCGCGCCGTGCTCGGATGGGTCATGGACCAGCGTGCCGCCCTGGGCGCGGATCATCTCGCGGGCGATGGCAAGGCCGAGCCCGTTTCCTTCCGGCCGTCCGGTGACGAAAGGCTCGAAAAGATGGGCCGCGATTCCGGGTGCGATTCCTGGCCCGGTATCTTCGATGAGAATCGTGAGACCGTCCGCATCGCGTGCCGCGGTCAGCCGCACCGTATCGTCCTCGCCGCAGGCGTCGATCGCATTGCGCAGCAGGTTGTCGAGCGCGCGGAGGGTCAGCGCGGGGTCCAGCGTCCAGGAGAGGCCCCGATCGTTCGTTTCGATCGTGACGCCCTTCGCCGCGGCATATTCTTCGAGGGGTGCGCGCGCCTCGCCGAAAAGATGCGCGAGCGATGCCTCTTCAGTCTGCGGCGCGGGCGCGGCGGCGAAGCCCAGCAATTTGCCGGTGAGCTTTTCCAGCCGCGCCGATTCCGCGAGGATGCGGTCGAGGGCAGCGCCGCGTCGTGCGGCGTCGCCGGCCAGGCCGGATTCCGCGCGGAGGCGAATCGCGCCCAGGGGATTGCGGATTTCATGCGCCAGCCCCGCCGCCATCCGTCCCAGCGAGGCGAGTTTCTCCTGCTCGGCGATGCGCGCGCGGGCGCGGCCGAGGCGGGCGGTAGCGCCGTTCAACGCGGCGATCAGCCGGTCAAAATCGGGTTCGCCGGTCAGTGGTAGTTTTGCTTCGGGGTCGGTGGCGAGGCCGGCCTCGACGGCGGCGAGGCGGCGGGAGAAGCCGAGCACCAGACGCGTGAGGAACCAGGCCGAGACCATAAGGAAGAGCAGCAGCACGGCCAGGCCGCCGGCGGCAAGTTTCGAGAAGGGCGTGCGCAGCAGGTCGAGCCGGACGATGGTGAACCCCGCAAGGTCTTCGGCCGGGCTGCCAAGTGGGCAGGCGGCGATCACCGCACGGTCACCGAACCCTCCGCGCTGGCGCAGCACCAGATGGTCCGCGTCCAGCGCTGCCGCGGTCGCCGTGGAGATGCCCGCGTCATGCGGCGTATCGACGCCGATCGACGCGAGTGCCGTGCTGCCCGAGACGATGCCGCCGGCGACATCGGGAAACGGCCAGAGCCCGAAGGCCGCAACACCTCTCAGCCCCTTGCGAAACGCCTCGTCCTGCGGCGCCGATCCAAGCCCGGCGCTGTAGAATCCATAGGCTCGCGCAATCGAATCGCAGGCTCGGGCGGCGACCTGCCGGTCACGCGCGAGGCTCGCCGTCGCCGATTGATGGAACAGCCCGATGATCAGCCCGCCCGCGATGATCGCGGCGATCAGCGAGATCGACCAGAGCAGCGCGAGTCGGGCGCGAAGCGAACGCATCCTCGGAGCCTGACCGATCGGCGCGCGACACGCCAGAGGCTCAGACAAGCTGACAGGCTGCGAACCAGGCAATCGTCCCTGCGTCGTCATCAACCAAAGTTCAGGGGCATACGGGAAAAGCGACAAATATCGGGTGTTTAAGGGATATTGAGGAAACGAAAGCCGTACAGATTCTTGATATTTCATGACACATCATGATAAATCAAGGAAAGATTGGAGATGTATCATGGCAGCCCAAACCCGTGAAAAATTCGCGACTCAGGTGAATTCTGAGATTCTCTCCGCGGTGCGCCGCCTCGCGCAAAGCGAGGGGCGGCAGTTGCAAGCGCTGGTAGATGAGGCGCTCGCCGACCTCATTGAAAAGCGCAAGCAGGGTCGGCCCCGCGCCAACGTGATGGCCGCCTATCAGGCGAGCCATGAAAAATTCGGGACACTGTATAAAAAGCTGGCTGAATGACGGATTATCTAACCGTCATCGAGGTTCTGGCTATCCATGCAGACCAAATCGATCGCTACGGTGGCGCTCATGGCGTGCGTGACCCTGGCCAGCTGGAGGCGGCCTTGTATCGCCCACAGACGGGATATTATGCCGATCTGATCGACGAGGCTGCCGCCTTGTGGGAGAGTCTGGCGCAGAATCATCCGTTTTTCGACGGCAATAAACGCACGGCTTTTGCTGCCACCTATGCCTTCCTGGTTATCAATGGCGCTGGGGTGCAGGCCGATCCAGATGAGACTTACGATTTTATCGTCAGTCTGTATGAAGCGGACGGTTTCAGCTTTGAGCCGCTGGTCGCCTGGCTGCGGCGGGTGGTGGTGCCGCCTGACGCCTGATAATTCTCCTGCCGTAGCAAAATTGGGGCTGCTGGTGGGGGCGGCAGAAGCCAGTTTGGACCTTGAACGGCGGGGTTGGAGAGGTGGTTCCCTCAGGCTCCGCTTCGCTCCACCTATGACCGGCCATGGCACCACCAGAAGTGAAAATGCTCAGTGCGTAGCCGTTCATCTTTCCTGGCACGGCTGTAGCGCCGGGCGATCGGCTCGAACAACCATATGTTTTATTCGGCTATTTTTTAGGGTGCCGTTGAAGCATAGTCGGAATGACGCCCTTATGTGGCTGATGAAATAAATTTCATGCAAAATATCGGGACTCCATCATCCGAACGAGATGCTTCCTCGTAGTGGGAGTTTGGCAAGCAAGTTAATTTGCTTGATTGGCGCCATCGTCGCTATTTTCATTTGAAAGGCGGTCCCGAGTGAGCGGGACCGCACAAGTTTAGATCGACCAGCGGGTCTCAGAGGGCTTTCTGCCGCCGGCGAACGACGAGACCGAGAACGAGCAAGCCTGTTCCGAGGAGCAGAACACTGCCCGGTTCCGGTACGTCCACTTTGAGAACGGCCGGTGCTCCGTTCGCCTCAACGTAGTCGACAGCGAAACTTGTCATCGATCCCACAGGTAACGTGCCGGTATCGCTGACGGCTTGAGTTTCGCCAGGCGAGTAAGTCACGTTGTTGCCGTTTGCATAGCTGCTGGCGCCATCGTCGTGGGTGATCGTGACGTAGGTGCCTGCAGCTATATTCGCAGCGGGGCCTTGGAGCGAGAACTCCAGATATGAATAATTCGAGCTTCCTGGAGAACTCATCGTGGTTCCAAGGAACGCAGCCTCGCCACCCGTACCGCTGAAATTTGAGATGTTGGCGGTATTCGTAAAGAAGTCGGCGTACGTATTCGACTGTCCCTGCTTATTGGTGTTGTCGAAACTCAACTGCCCTGAGTATGTGAAGGAAGCCAGTGCATCTACGGCCGATGGCGCAGGCTGGCTTGCAGCGTTTATGAAGTTGGTGCCGCCAATCTTACCTGTCGTTGTGGTCCAGGCCGTTACTAGCCAGGTCGGATTATAAATATCCGCCCGCGCTATTCCCGTGAGGCCGAGGAGCACCACGGCTCCATGTAATAGATATTTGCGGACGCTAGACATGTTCAATCTCCAAACGTTTGAGAAATCATGCCATGAATGACCACGGACACTTCATACATGAAGTGCGTTCAGTGCTCACGCAAAAATCACGCCATATTTACAATCTTAATAGAATCAAACTTGCCTATCCGGTTGACTCCCATACCTACTAGATCTAGTGTTGGGCATGGATGTCCTGGCCCGTGAAGACCTGCCGTTCCCGCAGTCTCTGCCGGAATTCCAGCGTATTTTCCCGAACGACGCGGCCTGTGCCGCCTATCTCGAAAGCGCCCGCTGGAATGGAGGGTTCGCCTGCCCAAGGTGCGGCGTCGTTGGCGAGCCGTTCCGTTTCGAGGCGCGCCCGGGCGTTCTGCGCTGCCGGGCCTGTCGCAAAGACGTAAGCCTGATGGCTGGGACCGTTATGGAACGCAGTCACACGCCGCTGTCGACTTGGTTCTGGGCGGCTTACTTGATCGCCAGCCAGACGCCCGGAATGTCGGCCGTCCAATTTCAGCGGCAACTCGGCCTGTCGCGCTACGAGACCGCCTTCGGCATCCTTCATAAGCTGCGCGCCGGGATGGTGCGCCCCGAGCGCGACAAGATTGGCGACACGCCGCAAGAACACGTCGAAGTGGATGAAACGTGGGTTGGAGGACGAACCCGAGGCGATGGACGGGGTGTCCATCACAAGGTTCTCGTCGCCTGTGCCGTGGAGGTGCGCCACCGGAAACCGGGAACCAAGCTCGACAATCGGAAAGACGGTCGCTACGCGGGACGCGTTCGTCTCGCTGTTGTCCCCGACCGTAGCGCCAATTCGCTCTGCGGATTCGTCGAAAACGCCGTTGCTCCCGGATCGCTGATCGTTACCGACGACTGGAGCGGCTATGCCGGTCTCGGAAGGCGCGGGTTCGACCACCATGCAATCGCCGAATGCGGCGACCCGGAGGTGGCAGAAGAATTCCTGCCGATCGTCCACTTGGTCTTTACCAACCTGAAGACCTGGATCAACGGCATCCATCACGGGGTCAGCGCCAAACATCTACAAGCCTACCTCAATGAATTCACGTTTCGGTTCAACCGGCGCCTCTATCCCTTCAACGCGTTCCGCTCGCTGCTCGGAATCGCGGGTAGGGCAGCCGCACCAACCTTTGACGAGCTTTATTCCGGGGAATGGACACACCCTACATTTAGTGGGTGTGGGTAACAACCGGATAGGCAAGGAATCAAACAGCTATCTAGTCTCATTCTATGAGATGTAAGAGATTCCGACAAAATATTATTTCAATATACACTTTAGGTCGAAATATATTTTAAAATATGCTATAGGTTGTATGTATTTCGTTGCTATCTATTCGTTCATTCGCTGATGTTGTGGGGCAGCGCGATGCTGACGGCCTTGAAGACATTGCCGACCTGGCCGGTGACGTGGGTCCTCGTGGTGATGACCTTGCCGCCCTTTTCGATGGTTGCCTGCTGGAGCCTGTCGAGATCGTTCAGCAACTTCTGCCATTCGGGCTGGAAGCCGCTGGCGCCGCACAGGCGGTTCAGCTCCTTGGCGAGTGTCAGGGCCAGGAAGGAACAGAAAACGTGGCCGCGGATCGCGGCGTCAGCCTGGTGAAAGATCGGCCTTGTATCGAAGCTGGCCTTGGCGGCGCGGAACAGGGCCTCGACCTCGAGCAGGTCGCGATACCGGATCACGGCCTGCAGGGGCGTGACCCTTGCGTTGGTCCTGAGCACGCTGAGGCCATCGAAGCGGGCCTCCTCGGCCAGCTTGCCCGGATCGATCTCGAAGGCGTTGCCGCGGCTGCGGAGATAACGTCGGTAGGCCGAGTTGCCGACCAGCGCCTTGTCGCCCTTCTTCAACTGGGCCTGCAGCCCGTCGATGATGGCCTGGCGGTCCTCCCTGTCCTTTTTCGCCTCGGCCTCATTGACGCAGCCTGCGGCCTTCAGCTGGGTGATCTGGGCGGCCACGCTCTGGCCGTCGGTGGAGACCCGTAAATCATGCCGGTACTATGCACCAGACTTCTGCAACAGAAAGTCCCGCTTGTGGCCAATGGGGCAGAGTTGGTGTGATATTCTCTTGATTTGCGAACCCCACCCCAAGCCGCAGTAAGCCCTACCTCTATCAGAGGTAGCGTTTGGAGCGTTTGCGCCGTCCGACCAAACCAAGACCGACAAGGCCAGTGCCGAGCAGAAGAAGGGAGCCGGGTTCGGGTACTGGAGTACCGGGTGTCGGCGTCAGGGTTTCTGATATAAGATCATAATTATTCTTTGTCCCATCCCAGTTAATCTTAAAATCCGGACTATATCCAGAAAATGTCCCAGACGACAACGTAACATTGAATACATAATTAATGCTTGTATTGGCCGGCAACACGGGGCCGGTTGGAGTTGTTTCGGCCATGAAGCAGTAGAAATTTCCACTTCCATTACAGCCGCTCGAGTTCAGCCCTCCTATTGATTCTGTGAATCCTGACGGGGCCAGAGCACTCGCAAAATTTGATGGTTGGTTGAAAGCAAACGACTGTACGCCATAGCGCCCACCTTCTGTATCGGAAGGCCCATTTATGCCTGCGATATTAAGGGTGAACTGATCCGTTAAGGGATTGGCTGTCGCTGATTCGGTCAGCGTATAGGTGAGACCATCGGCGATCAGGCTGGCGCGAGCGCCTGCCGTTGTAAGCCCCAGGATGACGACAGCGCTGGCAACATGGCGAAACTTCAACATGAACGTCCCTTTCGAAAGGCTGGCGTTGACTGACACGGTCGGTTCATTTCGGTTCGGCTGCTTTACGCAGGGGAGGCGCCGATTTGGGCCGCAAAATAGAATAAGCAATTCCCATGCCGAGCCAAATAAGCTCGTAAAATCAATGCATAAAATATTTTAGACAAGCGAGATGTAAAATATACTGACACTACTTTTGGTCGAGTCATCATGAAAAATATCTTTGGTTGTATAAATTGGGCGAATAGCCGCAATGCCAGAATCCGTATCATGGAATTTCGTCGAAAGTCTCTTGGAATTGATGCGCATGGAACTGGATCGCTCAGCAAGATCCAAGTACAGCCGCCCAGGCAGCCTGATCAACGGACCCAGGGGATGCTGAAACACCGCCCCCCAATCACGCCGAGGTCTTCGCCATATGGATACAATCGATGCAAATTGATGTCGGAGTTATTTCGCGTCTGAGTGCCGCGGCAAGATACATCTGAGTGCCGCGGCAAGATACATACGCCACGAGGATGCTGAACGGCTCGCCTGGCCGAAGGCGGCGCTGTTGATTTTTCTTGTCTCGATCGCGGCCTGGTCCGTTATTCTGGCGTTGTTCATCTGGCTTTGAAATCGCCGGCGCGCATGGCACGAGGAAGCTGGAGCTAGTCAACCGTCATTCGTGCCGCATCAAACCGCCTCTCGGCCCGACGCCCCTGCCCTACAGTGGGTATCACAACCAGCCTGATGAATTCGAGTGTGGCCCGCATCATCGGCGCTGGGATCCTACCTATTCCGCGCTACTGGGCACGGTGATGGCCGTGAAGATAGAAGGCTATGTCCATGACAGCGATGACACTGATCATCAAAACAGCAAAAGACGCGATCGGACGATCATAGAGAATGACGCTTTTCGCGCTGATGCAATCCACGACGCGAATGAAGCGTTGCCGCAGCGACACCATCCCAAAGACCCTTTCTTGTCGAACATATTACCGTTTCTTCATTTTCGATCTTATCGATGTCAAGGCTCGCGGAATAGTTGAAATTCCGCATGGCTGATTTTTACGATCTTCCGTCTGCGCAATCTTTATCAGCCAGGATCCTCGGCTCGGCGATCCTCAGCCCCCGGAAGGAGATTCCGGACGCTCTTCCGCACTGCGTGCACGGCCGAATTAGGAGACCTGTGCGCGGATAGGGGCATATGCTGGCAACGGAGAGATTCACGCGGCGCTGAGATCTTTCTGAGCTGCGTGCGGTACGCCGTTGGCTAGTGCGAACATTCACGCTGCTGTTCCGAGGATGTTGAGGGTACGCTTGAGATTGTAGGCGATGGCGGTGAAGTGAACCTGGACGGCAGCTTTGGCGAGACCTCGCCATCGCATTCGGTGAAGCCCGTAGCTGCGCTTCCACATGCCGAAGATCTTCTCGATGCGGCCGCGGATCCGATGGATCGCCCGGTTCCAGGCGTCGAGGCGCGCAAGCGTCTCCTGTTCGTCGCGGCCCCACATCGCGGTCAGGATCACCCGTGGCGTGCCCCCATTGGTCCGGACCGCCGCGCGAAAGCAGGCGCCGCGATAGGCGCTATCGGCAAAGACTTCGCCAGGATCATCGGGTAGCGCGGCGTCGCCGGCGCGGCCGTCATTGACGTTCGCCGGCGTCACCGAGACCCTCTCCACCAGCGCCGTGCTGGTATCAGCGCCGACATGGGCCTTGAAGCCGTGGATGGCGGGTCGCCCCTTATGCTTGACCCAGCGTCCTTCACCATCGTCCTTGCTGGCCGAGGCGATGATCGTCGCATCGACCAGGGTGCCGGTCTTCACCGTGATCGCCTTCGCTTTCAGCTGCGCAGTAATAGCCTCGAACAATCCACCATCGAGCCGGTGTGCCACCAGCAGTCGGCGAAAGCGCACGAAAGCCGTCCGCTCGGGCGTCGCCTCAAGCTGCGCAAAGCCGCAGAACCGGCGGAACGAAGCGCGGTCATCGAGAGCTTCGGCGAGTTTGACGTCGGACAGGTCGTGCCACATCGCCAGCAGCAGTGCCTTGACCATCGCCAGTGGCGGCCAACCGGGTTCCCCTTTCCTCGCCGGATAGAGCGGGGCAAGCAGATCAGAGATTGGCTGCCAATCAATAAGTTCAGACAGCGCGTCGAGCGAAGAGGCAACGCGCGGTTGTTCCGCCATGGCAAGCCGCTCTTGGCCAATCCGACGTTGCGCCACTGAACCCCTCCATCTCCAAACGGCAACAGAGAATCAGCAACCCGAACCGCTGGCTACGCCTATCCGCGCAAAGGTCTCCTAGGCCGCCATTTTCATTTTGGCATTCATCACGGTCGATCCTGGGCGACGTGCCAGATACGCAGAATCCGTGCCGTATCGGATGACATATCGACCTCATACACGATCAGATACGGCCACACCGCCACCAGTTCCCGGGTGCCGGTGGCTAAGCCCACGCGGCCCCTGGTGGGAAACAGCGCCAGGCTGTCGCCGGCGAGAACCAATCCACGCAGAACGCTTGAGGCTGCATTCGGGTTGAGCAGTTCGAGATAAGCAACAATGACATCACGATCTTCCAGGGCAAGCGGATGCCATTCGACCTGCATGCTCAGAGACCGGCGATCGCCAGGTTCAGCCGCTTGATCTCGCGCAGGAGATCGGCTCGAACCTGCTCATGCGGCACAGCCGGGCGGAGATCGGCCCGGGCTTCGGCGACGGCAGCTTCGAGGAGCCGCCGCTCGGCCTCGAGTTCAAGATCGATCTGGGGAACGGTCCGGATCATAACGATAGTGTGATCGCCTATCCTGAAACTTCGGGAGCAACTCCTTTGTTCGTTTTATGTTCTGATCTTGTCTATGTCCATACTTTCCTAATGGAGAAGATAGGTTACACCAAAGGATAGTGAAGGCGGCCCGAAGTATACAGGTGATGGCACATATACGACTGGCGGGGGCGCATAATGCACAACAGGCGGTGACGAATTCGATGATGGTCACGGCCGTCTTGTTCGGCGCCGGGTATTCGTCTGTCCGGACGCCGTAGCGCTGGAACCGCTGCGCGACTGGCCGGGGTTGAAGAGCGTTCTGGCCGTGGAAACCATCCGCGGCGTCAACGGATCCGGCAAGATCGAAGCCGAAATCCGCTACTTCCTGTCCAGCAGCGACGATCAACCCGAAATCCTGGCGAAAGCGATCCGTCAACATTGGCAGATCGAGAACAGCCTACACTGGGTGCTCGACGTCACCTTCAACGAAGATCACTGCCGGATCCGGGATCGCAACGCCGTCCTGAACTTCTCCCTGCTTCGCAAGATCGCGATCAACCTCGTTCGGCGCCATCACGCTTCAAAGGCCAGTCTCAAGGGGCGACGCAAAATGGCAGCTTGGGATAACCGTTACATTGAGCAAGTGCTCACCGGCATCTTTTATGCGTAACCCCAGCTCATATCCCTTGAACAGCGAGCCCGCCGGTGCATCCGCCGCGAACAGGAGGGCTGGCCGACACACTCTTGCCTGATGTACTGGGACCTTCAGAACGTTGAGCCATCAGGCGATATAGTTAGTTGGTCCTCGCGAACCTCGGGCGGGATCTCCAGCGCAGAGAAAAGCGAGTCCGCGTTTAGCGACAAGAATTCGTATTCCATGCCAAAGAAGGGTTGACACTTCACGATTTTGTGCTGACAGATAAGTTTATCGCCCTTCATCTTCGAGCATTATTTATTCTTTTGCGTATAAAATGATCTTTATTTGCATATATATTTTGCAGTGGCCACTCAATGTGCCAGCAATTTGCGCCGATCAGGCTGTGCTTTTCACCCAAACCACCCGAATCGGCCCAGCCACCGCCTCTGGCATGCTACTTGCTGCACCCCTTGTCGCATGAGGGGAAGCCTCAGGCCCAACTGACTCGCCTGCTCTCGTCGAACCGAAATATGGAGGTCAGTATTTGCACGTCGTGATCTTGCTCCAGATCTGACCGAAGCGGCGGTCGACGGCTTTCGCCGCTCCGCCACGTGGGTCGTGTGAGACAAATCTATCCTCTACGTCCGGAGCGCTCGTGGTACTGATTTTCAGCGCGCGCTTCCAATTCAAAAATGGAAGGGTTTTGCATGTCCGTCTCCTGGCTCAACACCGGTGACAATGCATGGCAGCTTACCGCCGCAACGGTCGTCGGCCTTCAGAGTGTGCCCGGCCTTGTCGTGATGTATGCAGGCATCGTCAAGAAGAAATGGGCGATCAACTCCGCCTTTATGGCATTCTACGCCTTCGCCGCCGTCCTGATAGCTTGGTTGCTTTGGGCCTACAACATGGGTTTTGGCGCCCAGTTGTTTCCATTTGTCGGCATTCCACACCCGATCGCCAGCATGGCCGACGAGTTGAATCAAGCGGTCATCCCTGCAGCCAAGGCTTCGGCGAATTTTCCGATGTCCACCATGGTCTACTTCCAGTTCGTCTTTGCCGCGATCACCCTAATCATTATGGCTGGCGCGTTCATTGGCCGTATGAATTTCACTGCCTGGATGATCTTCGTACCGCTCTGGCTCACTTTCTCCTACACGATCGGTGCGTTTAGCCTGTGGGGTGGCGGATTCCTCGCGCAGATGGGCGTGATCGACTATTCGGGAGGCTACGTCATCCATCTTGCGGCCGGTGTAGCCGGTTTCGTTGGTGCGGCGGTCATCGGCGAGCGCAGCCCGCGCGATCGAGAGAATTTCCAGCCGAACAACGTCCTGCTCATGCTGGTCGGCGCCGGCATTCTCTGGCTCGGCTGGAACGGGTTCAATGGCGGCGATCCCTATGCTGCAAGTCGCGACGCAGGTGCGGCAGTGCTGAATACCAACGTCGCAACCGCAATGAGCCTGCTGGTCTGGACCGCACTCGACATTAAGTATTTTGGTAAGCCCGCTGTCATCGGCGCAGTGCAGGGCATGATCACCGGCCTCGTCGCGATCACCCCCGCCGCAGGCGTGGTGAACGGCTACGGCGCACTGATCATCGGCATCGTCTCTGGTGTTGTGCCCTGGTATACGATGAACGTGCTCGGTAAGCGTCTCGCGATCTTCCGCAAGGTTGATGATACACTGGGCGTGGTACACACCCATGCCATCGCAGGGCTGCTTGGCGGCATCATGGTCGGCCTGCTCGCGACCAAAGCCGGCTGCGCAGCCTTCGGTCTCAGCACCCCGGGCGGCGCGATCGACGGCAACTGGCACCAAGTTTTGCTCCAGATCTACGGCGCCGCATTCATCATCGTGTTGAACGTCGTGATGACTTACCTATTGTTGAAGGTTATCGGCGTGTTTGTGCCGCTCCGGATGCCTGAGACAATGCTTGAGATCGGCGACGATGCCGTTCACGGTGAAGAGGCTTATGCCTTCTACGGCGACGGACAGCGCCGACCGATCCTCGGCGACTAGACGAACCTCGAGAATGCGACCGTTCCGCAACCGACCTTCGTCGCGCCTTGGTGCTTCGAAGGCACGCGGGCCGGTTGCCCTTGGGTGGTTCTCCACATCAACCCTTGACCGGCGGCTTATGATTGCCGGTACTGCGATGGTGGTCGCGACTCTTGCTTTCCTCACAGTACGAAGCCAGATCGCCACTGAATCACTGCGCCTCGCTCATGCCGGCTTCACTCCGCTCCTTGGCGGAGTCGCGTGGGTCCATAGCCTAGCCGGCGGGGGGCTCACGGTAATCCAACCGGAGCCCTACGCTCTTCGCCCTCAAATGGCCGCTCTTGGGTTCGTCGCCGTTGGTCTGATAGCACTCGCCATGACAATGGACTGGGCCCGTCACTCGCCCCAAATCCGCAGGTTTCTTGGCGCCCTTAGTCTCGTTGGACTGCTGGCTGGTGGCGGCTCAATGTTCCGACCGTGCTCAGAAACGCTCGTGCTGTCGCCACAAGCAGGCACAATCCGTTCGTCCCGCACCCCCGGAAAGACTATTCCGATCCGAAATATTGCCGGCGTTGTCATTGAAATCCCACGCTGGGATACCCGCAACCGGGGCTATCGTGTGGCGGTCGACCTGCGCAACGGAGGTTCACACGTCGTATTGGGCGCCACCAACGCTAGAGCCGCCCGGGGCTTAGCTGCGCTCCTCTCCGCCGCGCTCGGTCGAGCCCGCTAGACCAGATGTTTGCCCGAGATTGGGGTGACCCGTCTCGCGGTATGCAGGTTTCCGAGGGTGAACCGCGCCGTATCGGTCTTGTCGCGCGCCATGACCGGCACCGTGGTGTCGCCGCTATGCAGGCGCGCGGCAGCATGAACATCGGTTTCGATCAGCCGGTAGAGCGGTACCAGCGCATGACATGCCGCCCCGACCTGATCGGCCAGGGTCGAGACGCTGTGATTGTGATCAACCGCGGCAAATAGGCTGGACTCTCCCCTTGACACACGGCAACGTTGCCGCTCGGCGAGCTGAAGCCGTGAACGAGGGGCATCCAAATGGTCATCATCTTTGCGAACAAGCACGGTAATTATGACTTTATCGTCCAGACCAGCATTGCCTTTGCGCTGGCAAAGCTGAACTTCAGCGAACCTCTAGACGAGAGTGTGGTCGCATTTTCGCCTGGGTTAAACATGCACGATGCAGAAAAAATTGCGCTCGTCGGCCACGGCAGCCCCGGGAGTATTGAAGGCGTGTCGGCTGAAAGCATCGGCAACGCCATGGCCGACCCGGTCAGAGGTGTGGGCCGCAACTTGCGAAGACTAATCGTGACCTCGTGTTACGCCGGGGTGCGCCCGGACCCGTCTCGTCCAACTTCGACCGTTGAAGTCCTGGCCAGCAAGCTGCGGGGACGGGGCCTGGGTGGCCTGGAGATCGTGGGCTACAACGGCCCAAGTATCAAAAATGCCGAACTGGGATTCTTTGCTTCGGTGGTAAACGACCCCACCCCCGGAGCCGCGGTCGATTCTCCACAGCTGGATAAGGCCTTCGCGCAATCCAACACTTCTATAATGAACACAAAGAAAGACACCGGCGATCTGAGTCTCCTAAAGGTCAATCAGACCACCAACATTGGAAACTTGGGGAAGAAGGCAGCCGTCAGCAGCAAGAGCTTCTACGCCAATTTCATCGAGGAGCTGTCTAGGCAGCAATTGCTCCTCCAAGGCGACGACGTAGCGCGTGTGGCGGTTGTGCTCGATTAGGCCGTAGCGTTCTGCGATTTCGGCGCCCCAAATTCGTCTGACGCGACGGCGGACCAGATCGCGGAACCCTCAAGCACGGCGTGCCGATGATGTCGTACCAGCGGTCGCCAGACCGCTGGCAGCTAGCGTTCGTGCTGGATCGGCCTTGATCGCGCGCTCGCCTCCGCTCTCGCGGATGTCGCGGCGGTGGCCGTCATCAAGTTTCTCCGGCCTCCGGCCTCCGACCGTCCGTCCTGACTGCGGATTCCGACGTGAAGCCGGCCGGCATTCCGATCAATATCCGGCCGCCGGCGGGGGCTTCTGGGTCAGCAACGGAGGCATCACGGTTACCGCTTTCATCAGCGGGGGACTGGGATGCCGGCGAAGAGGAAGCAGACCATGAGACAATTGCGACACATGCTGCGCCTGCATGGCGACGGGGTGCGGATTGAACTAAACCGCTGGCGCGGTAGTTGCGTCTGAGACGGCGGTTTTCCTACATGGTCTGGCGGTAGTCTGCCAGGATTTGGGTGCTTTCACCCCAACCCTGGACGGGACCGCCCCGATGACCGAGATGAGCCCTCTGCGCCGCCGCATGATTGAGGATACGACGGTCCGCAATCTATCGCCTGCGACCCAACGATCATACGTGCATGCGGTCGCCAAGTTTGGCCGCTTTTTCAGCCGCTCGCCGGAGAAGCTCGGCCTTGGGAGGTCCGTGCTTTTCAGGTCCACCTTGTTGCCGGCGGCATGTCGTGGCCGGCGCTGAACCAGACGGTCTGCGCGCTGGAAACCGGCGCTGGTATTTGGCGATCAACTGCGGATCAAAGCTACCCGCACGGTCTCGCGGGATCGCAATCTCGATCTTCCCCGTGCCGGTCGACACCGACTTGCGGCCATAGCCGTTGCGGCTGTTCTCCGCCTCCGCTTCGTCACTCAGATGGTAATCCATCTCCGCGCTCAGGGCCCGCTCCGCCAGAGCCTTCTTCAGCGCGTTCACCAGATCCCCGGAATTCAGCGCTGCCGCCGCGTCTCCCCCAGCCAGAAGCTGGTCCAGCAATTCGTCCGGGATCGCCGGCGCTCTCCGTCGTGCCATATGGGTCTTCCTTTCTACCCGCTATGCCACTCACACACGAAATTCAGGACACTGCCCCTTACGTGGAGTGCGGCAAGACGAATGCCGCGGCTGCAGCCGCGATCCGCGAGGCCGTGATACGTCCCTCCATGCGGTTAATATCGCCATCAAGAGCGAAGCCTGTTCATCGATTCTGGTGGTTCACCGCACGCGGGACTTTCTGGTTCGTCAGCGCACGCAGATCGGAAACGCGCTCCGGGCCGACATGACGGGGCAATATTCGGCCTTGCAGTAATGTATCTTTTGTGATACAAAGGCAAGCTAGGAGGATGTATGAACCCCGCGCGCCTGACCGAGATACCCGTTGTTTTCTATCGCACGGCCGGTGGCGCGGAGCCGGTTCTCGACTGGCTGCGACGCCTGCCGGCGGAGGATCGCCGCATCATCGGCACCGACCTGGCGACGGTGCAGTTTGGCTGGCCGATCGGCATGCCGCTATGTCGGTCGCTTGGTAGGGGCCTGTGGGAGGTCCGCAGCAGCTTGCCGAGCCGGCGCATCGCCCGCGTGCTGTTCTTTATCGAAGATGACCGGATCGGCGTGGTGCATGGGTTGATCAAAAAGACGCAGAAGACACCGGCGGACGATTTGGACCTCGCCCGCCGGCGCATGAAGGAGATGCAGGTGTGATCAAGAAGAATCCTCATTGGGGCACGACGCTCGATGAATTCCTCGGCGAAGAAGGTATCCGCGAAGCCGCGAAGGCCGAGGCTCTGACGCGCGTGGTCGCCTGGCAGCTCTCGCAGGAAATGGAGCGCCAGGGTATAACGAAAGCTGCGCTCGCTGAGCGCATGCACACCAGCCGTGCTCAGGTCGATCGTATCCTCAAGGCCAAGGGCAACATCACGATCGAGACCCTCCAGCGTGCCGCCGCGCTCGTCGGCCGTGAGCTGCGGTTGGAGTTGGTCTGAGCAGGGGGCGGGGCGATCTGCGGAAGAGGCTTCAGTACGGCTGGATCAGCCAATTTTTGGTTTGCTCCGGATGCCTCGCTTCGGCGGGTTGGCGACCTTTGGTTTCAGCCACCATTTTACCGGCTTGTCGGCGGCTTGCAGCTTGGGTTTTGCAGGCGCGGTCTGACTGGCCGGAGCTGCCGGACGTTTGGCTTTGGCCTCTTTCGGTGCCTTGGCCGCCCGGCCAACAGGTTTTGCAGCCGACTCCTGAGTGGAGGCAACCTTGTCTCCGGTGGTTCGGCATGTTGGTCTCGACGCTTTCCTCTTGCCGCTCACAGGCACCTGCGACGTCGGCGGTTTCGCATTTTCGACCGCCGATGCTGCAATATCGATCCCGAACAAGGCGGCGACGTCGCCATCTTCCAGGATTCGGCCAGGGATCGTTGCCGCCGATTCCGGCAGCGTCGTACCGGCATTGGTAATCAGGGCCGCCTCATCAACGTCGCGCAGCCTGAATAGCAACTCGGGTCTTGTATCCAGCCGCGCCCCGACGCCATAGAGTACTGCTGCTGCGTGCTTGCACAGAGCGGCATAATCAGGGCAGGAGCAGGAGAAGCGGATTTCCGACCGCTTGGGGAATAATCCCTGCTCCCGCCGGCACAGCCGGGCCATCACCGCCTTTGACAGCCGCCCCTGCAGCAACTCGACAAGCGAATCGATCTGACCAGCACAATCGGAGCAGATCGTCTGCCATACCATCTTCGGCACCGGGCCAATCGTCACCGTCACCCGATAGATGTCCGAGCCACTGACCAGCGCGGTCACCACCCGCGGCGCGATCTGCAGATCGATCACCGAGCCGTTGCGGACATAGGTTCGCCCGCGCGGCAACCGGTTCTCATAGTCGTGCAGGGATTCGAGGTGATCGCACCACGCCTTGCCCCAGGGCGTTGTGGCTATGGCGCGGCCGGCGACCTCCACCGGGCTGACCATCTGCCCGGCCTTGCGCAGTCTTGCCACTTCCCGTGCACCCTGGCGTCGCCGTTGCGCGACCGGGACATAAGGCGCCCAATTCCGAGAGTGCCAGGACATCAGTCTTCCACTACAGCATTGATATCGAGCGATACCAGATCGATCAGTGCCGAATCGTCCATCTCGGTCAGGTCAAGCTCGTTCTCTCCGGAGAGCAACTCGGTCGAGAGAGACTGTTTCGCCTCGATCATCGCGTCGATCCTCTCCTCCACCGTGCCGCGGCAGATAAATTTGTGGACCAGCACATTCGATTTCTGGCCGATCCGGAAGGCACGATCCGTCGCCTGGGCCTCAACCGCCGGGTTCCACCAGCGATCGAAATGCACGACATGCGAGGCGGCAGTCAATGTCAGACCAGTACCGCCCGCCTTCAGCGACAGGACAAAGAACGGCACCTCCTCGTCTTCCTGAAATCGCTGCACCAGCGTACGGCGCTGTCGTACTGGCGTCCCGCCATGCAACTCCAGACCGTCGCGGCCAAAGACCGAAGCCAGAAGGGCGGCCAGCGGCGCTACCATCTCGCGGAACTGGGTGAAAACCAGCATCTTGTCCTGCCGCGCCGCAACAGCCTCGGCGATCTCACGCAGCCGCCTGAATTTGCCACTTCCGGCCTCATCCCAATTTCCATCGTTCAGCCAGTGGGCTGGATGGTTGCATATCTGCTTGAGCCGGACCAGCGAAGCCAGTACCAGCCCCCGGCGCGCCATTCCCTCCGCCTCCTCCAGGCTGCGAGCGAGATCGCCGACGGCTTCGCTGTAAAGGGCCGCCTGCTTGCGGCTCAGCAGGCAGTGCGCATTCATCTCGATCTTGTCGGGCAGATCGGCAATGATCGCCTTGTCGGTCTTCATCCGTCGCAGGATATAAGGCCGCACCAGATCGCGCAGCGGTCCGTAGGGATTCTGCCTCTGGTTGGCGAGACTCTTGGTGTACCGGGCGAATTTCCTGGCATTGCCGAGGAGCCCCGGGTTGATGAAATCGAAGATCGACCATAGATCGCCGAGCGCATTCTCGACGGGCGTGCCGGTGAGCGCGATCCGGGCCTCGGCGCGCAAGGCCTTGGCGGCACGGGTCTGCTTCGCCGCCGGGTTCTTGATCGCCTGTGCTTCGTCGAGAATGGCGAAGCGCCAGAGGATTTCGGTGAGAGCCGGCAGACGCAGCAGTGTTCCATAGCTGGTGATCACCAAATCGAAGGCCGCGGCATCCTCCGCAGTAAAGGTCTTGATCTCGGTGGCACTGCTTGTTGAGGAGTGGACGATACGAGCGCGAAGATCAGGCGCGAAGCGATCGATCTCTCCTGACCAGTTGGCCAGCAGCGAGGCAGGCGCCACCAGAATGCTGGGCTGCCGGACGGCCCTCCGGGATTTTTCCGCCAGGAGCAGCGCCAGAACCTGAATGGTTTTGCCAAGGCCCATGTCATCGGCAAGGCAGGCACCAAGCCGCAGAGCAGAAAGCAGGCGCAGCCACTGCACGCCGGCCTTCTGATAAGGTCGCAGCGTCCCGCGCAGTCCGGGCGGCGTATCCTCGGTAAGGGAGCCGGGTGAGCGTAGCGTCTGCAAAGTCTCCTCAAGCCACAGCCCCGCCCTCACCTGACTCCACTCCTGGTCGGCGACTTCCGCCGCCTCGCTTTCATCGACGCCAGCGAGCAACCTCATCGCTTCGGCAAAGTCGAGACTGCCTTTGGCCGCCAGGGTTTCGGCTTCACGAAACCTCGCCATGACCCGTTCAAGCCGCGCCCGGTCTACCTCAACCCATTTGCCCCGGAGCAGCACCAACTGCTCGGTGCCGGCCAGCAGGCGTTCAATCTCGCCCGGACTCAAAGCCTCGCCATCGAGGCTGACCTCCATCTGGAAATCCATCAGCCCGTCAAGGCCCAGCTTCGACGGCGCAACGCTGCCGATCACGGCCGAGACGCGCGGACGCGTAGGCCGGTTCGTCTGCCAATTCGCCGGCATGCGGAGCACGATCCCGGCCGCTTCAAGCTCGGCGGCGCTGGCGAGAAACCGCGCCGCCTCGCCCGGCGTCCAGCGCAGCGGGTGATAGATTTCGCCGCCCTCAATCATCGGCTTCAGCCACGCACAGCTTTCCGCCGCTCTCTGGACCGGCATCAGCAAAGACAGCAACTGCCGGCGATTTGCCGCGCCGGCATATTCGCGCAAGGCTTGCCCCAGCGGTAGATGCTGCACCTTCGCCTGGGCCGACAGCCGCGTGGTGTAGGTTGCCATGAACGCGAATGGCGCCTCGGGATCGCCCTTGTTCTCCGCTAGATTGAAATGCACCCGCCCTAGCAGGTTCCAGGTCGGGTTGAGCGCATGCAGGTACGATTGCAGATCGATCTGTCTGGTTTCAAGCTCCTCGATCAGTGCTCGATCGATCTCGGACCAGAGCGTGCGCAAAATGTCCTGGGTCAGAAACTCAGCACCCGGCATTATCGGCGCGGTGAGCACCAGGGTCGTCAGCTCAGCTTCATCGGGGGAAGGAACTGAAGGCTGAGAGTTTGATTTCACTATGTAGGCCTGCTCGGTCGTTTGCAGGCGGAGGACGGTAATGTAACGTTGGCCGAAGCTCCGCCACCAGCCCAGGGCCAGCGGCAAATCAGGTACGACTTCGGCGGCGCTCAGTTGCAGCAGTCCTGGCCCTGAGCCATGAGCAAAAGCCTGCGCAAGCCTCGCAGCTACAGCGGGTTCAATCGCCGGGTTCTCGGGCTCGAATACGAGATGGCCAGATGGTGTCAGCCGCAGGCCAGCCTGCTTGATAGCCGGAGATCCCGGTAAGGCGCCACGGTGTAGACCTTCCTTTCGTGATGTCGTCGGGATCATCGGTTTATTGACTCTTTCTCATGGAGGTTTGGCGGGAGAACGAAGTCAAACAAAAATGTGCTTGTTCATTACGGCTCGCCTTGCCATTTCCACACCATCCCATCCAGTGATTGCCGCGTGCTGCGGATGTTGGCGTCGAGTTCTGCGAGGCTGTCGGTGAGGTCTGTGTAGTCGAACTGGCGGCGCTCGAGTGGGCCGAGCGGTGGCAAGGGAAGCAATGGTGGTGGTGCGCCGGCCTCGCTCTCGTTGGAGAGGTAGTCGTCTGTGAATTAAGCGATGTGGTAGTTCGGTAGGCGAAGGTCTGGAGAGGGTCTTGCGGCCGAGAGCCATGTGAAGATGGCGCAAAGAAGCCTGATCAGCCATCTGCGGAGCAGCCGGAGGTTGTGGCCGGCGCCGGCAAGGATGGCGTTGATGGCATCACCGTCGAAGCCGAGCAGGAAGTTTCGCCCCAGATGGCCATCGGTCTTCATGTGGCCGATGACGGGTTCGATGGCTGTGCGTCGGCGCAACTCGCGGCGGATGGTGGGGGTGATGCCGCGTTTCTGGCGGGAGATGAAGATCCTTCTGCCCTCGGCTTCGACGCCGTGGCCGCGATAGCCGCGGTCGACATAGGCGCGGGCGACGGCAACGCCGGTGATCCGCTCGACCTGCTCGATCTGGCCGGCCAGGGTGTGGCCGTCATAGGGATTTCCCGGCTGGCTCTGCATGCCGAGAACGAACTGACCGCCGGGTGCGGCGGCGTTGGTGGTGGCGATGGAGACCTTCACGCCGAATTCGAATCGCGTCCTGGCCTTGCCCTTGCCGATGCACTCCACCTCAGGCGCGTGCAGGGAATAGAGCTTGTCGGCACCGCGGTCGGAGCGCTTCTGGCGAAGCAGGCGATTGATCAGGCCCAGCGTTTCGGCGAAAGTGGCCTTCGCTTCAGCGTTGCCTGCGATCTTGCGGGTGATGTCACGAGCCAGCCGGCCCAGCCAGGTTCGCAGCTTGCGCACGCGAGCCTCGGCCTCGCGGCGTTTGCCACCATGGTGCAGGCGCGCCGCCTCCTGCCTGGCGTAGCGCGCGACCCGGCGATACGACTGGCGTAGCGTGATACCGTGCTTGCGTGCCATCCGCGCCAGTGTCTCGATGCCGCTGTGCAGGAGCTTGCTGTCGGTCGGATGCGTCACGGCCTTTGGCTGGACCGTGGTATCGATGGTGACCCGCTTGTAGTGCTTCTCCGCCACGGCCCCACCCCGCTCGGCGGCCGCCAGCGTCTCGGCGAGCAGGGCCTCCATCCGCTCGGGCCCGATCCGTTTGCGCCAGCGCGTCATCGAGGATCGGTCAAGCGGCAGCGTGTGCTGGAAATGCGTCTCGCCGCAGAATGCCTGGACATACGGACTGTCGAGATAGCGCGCGCAGATCGCTTCGTCGGACAGCCCATCCATGTGCTTGAGAAGATGCAGCGCCACCATCAGGCGGGTCGGCAGTGCCGGACGTCCCGCCGCCTCGGCGTAGAGTGAGCCGAAGCGTTCCTCGAAAACCCGCCAGTCGATCAGCCGGGCCAGCCGCACCAGGGGATGCCGCTGGTCGATGATGTTCTCCAGCCGCGAGCGGAACAGTTCGAGATCATCCTGCGAGGCATTCAGCTTCGGCGGCATTCTTTCCTCCACGCCAAACGCATGATGTTCGACATCAAAGGGAGAGAATCACGATCGCGACCACCGCGCAACGCTCCAACGGTTTTGCAAGGTTTTTCCCCTCAGCTCGCCCAGACCCTGCAAATCCCAATATTGCCAGCCACCAAAACATCGCCCCCAGATCAGCAAAGTTCGATTTTTCACGGGTGACGAGGTAGTATTTGCATTCGCCATTCGCACGGCGCTCTCCGATGAGCCAGATCTCTTCACCTGGCATGTGCTGAGCCCCCATGTCGCGGATGCGCTGCGGCGGTCCATCGGCGACCCGCACCCGCACGGCAAGGCTTCATTCGCAGACACGGCCGATGGTCTGACGGCTGACCTTATAGCTCCGCGCTAGGAATGAAATTGATGCACCAGAATCTCGCTCCGCCCTGACTGCCGCCTTTTGCTCTTCTGTTAAAGATGCTGGCCGACCGATCGCCTTGCCGCTCGCTCTGGCTCGTTGGACCCCGGCTTGTGTTCGTTCAATCAGCAGGTCCCGCTCGAACTCCGCTACAGCGGCGATCACTTGCATGGTCATGCGGCCGGCCGAGCTGGTGAGATCGACGCCGCCCAGGGCCAGACAATGCAGCCGGACCCCGAGGCCGGCTAGGGCATCGACGGTAGCCCGCACGTCGAGCGCGCTGCGGCCGAGACGGTCGAGTTTGGTGACAACGAGAACGTCCCCATCTTCGAGGCGATCGAGGAGGCGGCGGAACTCCGGCCGCTGACGAGCCGCGATGCTGCCCGAGATCGTTTCCGTAATGATCCTGTTCGGACGGATGGCGAATCCTGCGGCCTTCGCCTCGGCGATCTGATTCTCGGCGGTCTGCTCGACCGTCGAGACACGGGCATACAAAAACACGCGCGACATAGGGCAATTTCGTCCAAAAACCTGCCTTTAAGATCGGACAATGCCCACAATGCCGTCAAGCATAGTTTTGGGCATATTCTCGGCTAGGTGTCCGAAACCGGTCGATTTTGGGCGTGACCGTGTTGATTGAAGTTGTATAGTGACGCGTTACGCGCTACGGTTGCTTATGATTTTGAGTTTCCGAGATAAGGGTCTGGAGCAGGGGTTACGCATGAAAGAAGCCGGTGAGCACTTGCTCCATGTAACGGTTATCCCAGGCGGCCATTTTGCGGCGCCCCTTGAGACTGGCCTTTGATGCCTGATGGCGGCGAACGAGGTTGATTGCGATCTTGCGAAGCAGGGAGAAGTTCTGGACGGCGTTGCGATCCCGGATCCGGCAGTGATCTTCGTTGAAGGTGACGTCGAGCACCCAGTGTAGGCTGTTCTCGATCTGCCAATGTTGACGGATCGCTTTCGCCAGGATTTCGGGTTGATCGTCGCTGCTGGACAGGAAGTAGCGGATTTCGGCTTCGATCTTGCCGGATCCGTTGACGCCGCGGATGGTTTCCACGGCCAGAACGCTCTTCAACCCCGGCCAGTCGCGCAGCGGTTCCAGCGCTACGGCGTCCGGACAGACGAACACCCGGCGCCGAACAAGACGACCATGACCATCATCGAATTCGTCATGCACCGGCCGATCAACGGGTGAGCGGCTGAAGCAGGTGGTTGCGCAATACTCCTGCACGGCGCTGTGTTTCTTCCCCTGGTTTGCTTTGAGGGTGACGAGATAATCAGCACCCCGCTCGAGAATTTTGGACGCGATGGCTCGCTGGCACCCCATCGCGTCCAGCGTGACAATGGCGCCCTTGATGTCCAGCACATCCAGCAATTCCGGGATCGCGGTGATCTCGTTCGATTTGTCGCCGACCTGACGCTGGCCGAGCACCAGCCCCCGATCACTCGCCCATGCACTCACAACGTGAAGCGCCGCCTGGTCCCGGCTGCGATCAAACGAGCCGCGGATCGTTTTCCCGTCAATCGCCACCACTTCCCGGTCCAAAGTCGTCCCGAATGAGCGCGCCCACGCTTCGAAACATGCCTCGAAACGCCCGGTATCGATCAGCATGAACACACGCCGGAAGGTGTCGTGCGATGGAATGCCGTTCGGCAGCGCCAAAAACGTGCCCAGCCATTCCTGCTTGCTACGGCCATACAGTGCCATATCCTCCCAGCTTTCCGCCCCGGCAATCACCGCGCACACCGCAATCACCAGAATATCAATTAGCCGGTGCTCAACCTTGCCGCCGCAGCGGGGGTCTTCCAACGCCGAAAATTCCTCCACAAGCCGCCTCACCGACATGCACGTCTCCCAATCTCAAGGAGACTCCCCGAATCACACCCGATTCCATGCCGTCAACTATGCCCGAAATTTTCATGCGTAGCCCCTGGGGTCTGGAGGCGTTTTACCGCACGGGCTCCATGCGCGGGATTCAAGCCGCACAGGCTGGCAAGTTGAAGCGCATTCTTGGCCTTTTGGATGTGGCGCAGACGCCGAAGGATATGAACATCCCGGCGTTTAAGCTGCACCCACTGAAAGGTGACCTTGCCGGGCACTGGTCCGTGTGGGTCAACGGGAATTGGAGAGTGACGTTTCGGTTCGTTGAGGCTGGCGTTGAGTTGGTGAATTATCAAGACTACCACTAGGAGAAGGCAAAATGATGCATAATCCGCCACATCCTGGCGAACTGCTAAGAGAGGATGTCATCAGTGATCTGGGGCTTTCCGTTACCGAGGCCGCCCAGAGGCTGGCTATGTCCCGCGCAGCGTTGTCGCGTGTGTTGAACGCCAGGGCTGCCATTAGCCCTGATTTGGCGATCCGGCTTGAACAGGCTGGCGTGAGCACGGCCCAGGCATGGCTTGGGATGCAGGCAAACTATGACCTTTGGCTTGCACGACAACACAAGCAGCCACCAGTACGCCGTTTTCAGGCAAATGTGGCCTGAGCGACCAAGTGTAGGCAGTGACCAGTAGATTTATGATTTTATATCCGCTGGGTAGCACCAATGGGGACGTATAGCGGCCAGTCGGCTGATGTCTTACGAAAGCGGATACCAGATGTTCACCTTGCGGCGAGGCCGGGCCGAAGCCGTAATGGCGGCTTACGGCTCCCGACCAGAGGAAAGTCGCCATTCAGGGGACGATCAGCCTTGGCGTGGAGCAACCCGACAAGGACACCGAGGTCAAATTGAATGATCCCAAGGGCGGTCGTTCGCGGGCACAAGGGGCGGCCTCTATCTGGGTTTCGGTCGTAACGCAGCGATTTTTGAACTTCTGAAAGCAGACAAGGCGCCGCTATCCTCCTGACGCACGATTGTGAGCGATCTTGCGGTTGCTAGCCTTGATGCGGTTCCGTTTCATGTTGGGATGATCTCATGATTCCGATCGTGCTCGATCCGAGCTATTGCCGTCTCAGCGTATGCGGCAACGGTCCTATGTCGCTTCGCAGGCTGCGTGCGCTGCGTGAAGGCGGCGCCGATGCCGCCCTGCTGTTCAGTGACGATCCGGATGCGGCGACGATCGCGGAAGCTGGCGCCGCGCTATGCCGCAGAATGCCGACGGGCGATGACCTCGCGCGACTGCATGCGCTCTGGATCGTCGACGTTCCGGACGTGGTTCGCGCGGGCCTGGTCGCGGCGGCGCGGGCGGCGCGCGTGCTGGTGAATGTCGAGGACCGCCTGCCCGACTGCGACTTTCATTCCGTGGCGCAGGTGAGGCGCGGCGATCTGCTGCTGACGGTCTCGACCGGCGGTCAGGCAGCCGGCCTGTCCTCTGTGCTGCGTCGGCATCTCGAAGTCGAATTCGGGGCGGACTGGGCCGCACGGCTGTCTGAAATCGCGGTACTTCGCGAGCGATGGCGCGCCGAAGGGATGTCGATGCCCGAAACGGCTCGCCGGATCGCCGACCATGTCGAGGCGCGGGGCTGGCTCACGACAGCTCGCGGGCGTCCGCCCGAATAGTCGCCACCGGAACCGCCGCGTCGAGCGCGGCGCCGATCAGGATCAGCGCCGGGGCCGCGAGATCGGCGGCGGCGATTCCGTCTGCGAGGTCGATGAGGCGGTCAAGCCGGCGCGTCTCGTTCGGGCGGCTGACATTGGTCAGCAGCATCGCCGGCGTGGCGGGATCGAGCCCGGCCTCGATCAGGCGGTCGGCGATCGCTCGGGCGTGGCGGGAGCCCATGTAGAAGACGAGGGTCGAATCGAGCCGGGCCAGCGCCGCCCAGTCCTGAGGCGGTACCCCGCCATCGGCGGTGTGGCCGGTGACCAGGGTGACGGCGCGCGCCCTGCCCCGCGCGGTCAACGAGACGCAGGCAGACGCCGCCGCCGCCGAGGCCGCGGTGATCCCCGGGATCACCTCGACCGCGATGCCTGCGGCCCGCAAGGCCGCGATCTCCTCGCCGGCCCGGCCGAAGATCATCGGATCTCCGCCCTTCAGCCGTAGCACCCGAGCGCCGGTGCGCGCGCATTCGACAAGGCGGCGGTTGATCTCTGTCTGGCTCATCGCGTGCCGGCCACACCGCTTGCCGACATGGATGAGGACGGCATCCGGGGCGGCAAGGACCAGGATGCGAGCATCGACCAGCGCATCATGCAGGATGATTTCGGCGGCGCCGATCGCCCGTACGGCCCGCAGGGTGAGAAGATCCGGATCGCCCGGCCCGGTGCCGGCGAGGATGACGGGATGTGCCTTGCTATTCGGCGGCAACGAGGTCATGGCGGAGAAATCCCTTCAGTTCGGAATGGCATGAACCGCAACCGGTGCCGGCGCCGGTGGCGGCGCCGATCGCCTCGACGCTCCGGCAGCCGGCGCGGATCGCGGCGCGGATCGCGGGTTCGGCAACCGCGTTGCAGACGCAGACCTGCCGCCCGCGGGTCGCGGTGGCGCGGGCGGGCTGGCCAAGCAGGAGCGTCGGATCGGCTCCTGCTTGTGGGGCCGCGAACAACGCCTCCAGCGCCTCGGGGTCCGGCAGCGCAAGCTCCGCCGGCGCGACGTGGAGAAGGAGCTGGACGCCGGCCCGGTCCAGCACGGCGAGGCGGAAGACCCCGCGCGTCGGGTCGGCGTAGTCGAGGAATTCGGCACCCTCCGGCAGCTCCAGCAGCCACCGTGCCGCGTCCACGGCGCTGCGGGCAGCGAGCGGGGCAAACCCGGTGAAGCGCGACAGCGCCAGCCCGCCCGGGCGTAGTGCCTGCGACCAGACGGCTTGTTTGCCAGCTGCCATCGCGCAGGAAGCGGCACGGCCGATGGCAATGGCCCTCCAGAGCGTCGGCACCGCCGCAAGTCGCACTGGCGAATGCTTGAAGGCCGGCTGGCCGGAGATCGGGTCGGTCGCCGGAACAGTGAGGCGGTTGACGCTTCCGGCGCTGCCCTGCGCTGCGGTCCAGTGTATCGCGGCGAACACCGAACCTTCGCACTGTCCCGGCGAGATCGCTGCCGGGAAGACGATGCGCGCCCCTTCGCTCCCGGCGGCGACAAGATCACCAGGCAGCACGCCGAGGCGCGCCGCGTCCGTCGGTGCGAGTTCCAGGGTCGCGGCATCCTGGTGGGCCATCAGTTCGGCGACGCGACCGGTGCGCGTCATGGTGTGCCATTGGTCGCGCAGCCGGCCGGTATTGAGGGTGAAATCCGTGCGCGCGTGGCGGAGTGGTGATACGGCGACGAAGCGGGCCCGCCCGTCTGGCGTCGGGAAGTTTCCCTCGGCAAAGAGGCGATCTCCGGCCAGAGGCCAGCGCAGCGGGCGCATTGCGTCGTAATCGTCATCCGGGATGGCAGCGAGCCCGCCGATATTGAACCGCCGTCGCCCGAAGTTGCGGAAAGCGGAGAGTGCCGCGTGTTCGCGGAAGATCGCAGCCGGCACGTCCCAGGCGAAGGCCGCGCCATGGCCGAGCCGCCGGGCGAGTTCGGCGAACATCCACCAGTCGGGTCGGGCAGCACCGGGAGCGGGACGAAACGCGCGCTGGCGGGAGATCATGCGCTCTGAATTGGTGACGGTGCCGTCCTTCTCGGACCACCCTGCCGCTGGCAGCAGGACATGGGCATGGGCGGTCGTCGCCGTGGGCCAGCAATCGGCGACCACGAGGTGCGGACAACGGGACAGCGCGTCGCGCACGTCGAGGCTCGCTGGCAGGGATTCGGCGGGGTTGGTGCCGGCGATCCAGAGGGCGCGTATCTTGCCGTCGGCGACGGCACGGAACAGGTCCACCGCCTTCAGCCCGGGCCGGCGCACGAGGTTGGGGGCGCCCCAGAATTCGGAGAGCGTCGCGTGGTCGTCGGGGTCGTCGAAGCCGAGATGCGCGGCGAGCTGGTTGGCGAGGCCGCCCGCCTCGCGGCCGCCCATCGCGTTGGGCTGGCCGGTCAGCGAGAACGGTCCGGCGCCGGGCCGGCCGATCCGTCCGGTGGCGAGGTGGAGGTTCAGGATCGCGCCGATTGCGTCGGTCGCCGTCTCGGACTGGTTCACGCCCTGCGAAAAGGCAGTCACCATGCGCGGGGTGGCGGCGACCCAGCCGGCGAGGGTTTCGAACGCGGCGGGATCGATCCCGTGCTCGGCCTGCCGCGCGGCGGCGAGCGCGGCGCCGAACCCGGCGGTGTGCCGCGCGATGTAGTCGCGATCGAGCGCGCCGCGGTCCGCGCAGGCGGCGAGCAGCGCGCAGAACAGGGCGAGGTCGCCGCGGGGGCGCACGGCGAGGTGCAGGTCGGCGAACTCGGCGGTCGCGCTACGGCGGGGATCGATCACGACAATCCGCGTCCCGCGCGTCGCCCGGGCGGCAAGTGCGCGCTGGAACAGGACCGGATGGCACCATGCGGCGTTCGAGCCGGCGAAGATGATCAGTTCCGCCTCGTCGAAATCCTCGTAGATCCCCGGGACGAGGTCCTCGCCGAAGCATCGGCGGTGGGCGGCCACCGCGGACGCCATACAAAGCCGGGAATTAGTGTCAATATTGGCACTGCCGATGAACCCCTTCATCAGCTTGTTGGCGACGTAGTAATCCTCGGTCAGGAACTGTCCGGACACGTAGAAGGCGACGGAGTCCGGCCCGTGCGCGGCGATCGCCCGCGCGAAGCCGTCCGCCGCTGCATCCAGCGCCGCGCTCCAGGAGGTCTCGCGCCCGCCGACCATCGGCGTCCGCAGTCGCTCCCGGTCGTCGAGCGTGGCCGCGAGTTTCGCGCCCTTCACGCAGAGCCGTCCGCGATTAGCGGGATGGGCGGGGTCGCCAGCGATTGTCCCCTCGCCGGCAATCAGCCCGCAACCGACGCCGCAATAGGGACAGGTCGTGTTCATGCCGGCGCCAGCGGAGCGGAGACGTCCAGCAGCACGCGTCCCTCGGTCACGCGTACCGGGAAGCGCGGGACGCAGGAGGCGGCCGCCTCGCCCTCAGCCGCACCGGTCGCGAGCGCGATCACCCAGTTGTGCAGCGGGCAGGTGACGCCATGGCCGTGGACGATGCCATGGCTGATTTTGCCGCCCCTGTGCGGGCAGGAATCGCGCAGGGCGAAGACGGCGTCGTCGCCGGTGCGGAAGATCGCGACATCGCCGTGCGCGGTCGCCACGGTCCGGGCGCCGCGTTGGGGGATGTCGTCGAGGGCGGCGACATCGACGAAGCCGGTATCGGTCATGATCGCGTCCATCACGTAAGCTCCGCGACATGGGTGAATTTCGCGCCGGCGGCCGCGGCCGACTGCATAGCCCAGGGATCGGCCTGGGCGAATGTTTGGGCATGCAGGAAGCGGGCGGCGAGAGCCTCGCGGTTGTCCTCGTCCTCGACAACGGCTTGCTTCACATAGTCGAGCCCGACGCGCTCGATCCAGGGCGCGGTGCGCTCGAGGTAATGGGCCTCCTCGCGGTAGAGCTGGAGGAAGGCGGCGCAGTATTCGAGCACCTCGGCCTCTGTCGTCACCTTGCACAGCAGGTCGGTGCCGCGCAGGCGGATGCCGCCGTTGCCGCCGACCAGCAGGTCCCAGCCGGCCTCAGTCGCGATCACGCCGAAATCCTTGATGCTCGCCTCGGCGCAGTTCCGCGGGCAGCCGGAGACGGCCATCTTCACCTTGTGCGGATGCCACGAGCCCCAGCTCATCTTTTCCAGCGCGATGCCCATGCGGGTCGAGTTCTGGGTGCCGAAGCGGCACCATTCCGAGCCAACGCAGGTCTTCACAGTCCGCAACGCCTTGCCGTAGGCGTGGCCGGACACCAGGCCGGCGGCGTTCAGGTCGCGCCAGACCGTGGGCAGGTCCTCGCGCTTCACACCGAGCATGTCGATGCGCTGGCCGCCGGTGATCTTGACCTCCGGAATGTCGAATTTGTCCACCACGTCGGCGATCGCGCGCAGTTCGCGCGCGTTGGTCACGCCGCCCCACATGCGCGGGACCACCGAGAAGGTGCCGTCCTTCTGGATGTTCGCGTGCATCCGCTCGTTGACGAAGCGCGACTGGGCGTCGTCAACGTATTCGCCCGGCCAGGCGCAGAGCAGGTAGAAATTGAGCGCCGGGCGGCAGACATGGCAGCCGTCCGGGGTCTTCCATTCCAGCGCCTGCATCACCGCCGGGATTGATTTCAGTTTGCCGCCGACGATCCGCCTGCGCACCTCGCCATGGTCGAGACCGGTGCATTTGCAGACCGGCTTGACCGTCGCGGGTGCGTACTCCGTGCCGAGGGCGGCGCGCAGCAGCGCCTCGACCTGGCCTGTGCAGGAACCGCACGAGGAGGACGCCTTGGTCCTCGCGCGCACGTCATCGACGCTTGCGAGGCCGAACGCTTTGATCGCCCTCGTTATCGTCCCCTTGCAGACGCCGTTGCAGCCGCAGATTTCCGCACCGTCCGGCAGGGCCATCACGGCGGCGTCGGGGTCGGCCGGTCCGTCCGCGAGGGGGCCGAAGATCACACTGTCGCGGATCTCGCCGATATCGGTCCCGTCCTTCAGGAGCTGGAAATGCCAGGCGGCGTCGCTTGCATCGCCAATGGCGACGAGGCCGACGATCCGGTTTTCTCGCAGGACGAGCCGGCGATAGGTCCCCCGCGCGCCGTCGCGCAGCACGATGTCCTCGGTGCCGGAATCGCCGAGGAAGGCGCCGGCCGAGGCCATCTCCACGCCCGAGACCTTGAGCCTTGTAACGCTGGCCGCCGGCGTGAATCCGATCCCCGGCGTGCCGGTCATCGCCCGCGCGGCGACACGGGCCATCTCCCAGATCGGTGCGACCAGGCCGAAGACCTTGCCGTCATGCTCGACGCATTCGCCGATCGCGAAGATCGCGGGATCGGAGGTCCGCAGGAAATCGTCGACGATCACGCCACGATTGCATTCGAGACCGGTCGCCCGGGCCAGGCCTGCATTCGGACGGATACCGACGGCCATCACCACGAGGTCGGTGGGAATTTCCCGCCCGTCCTTCAGCCGGACCGCGCGCACCCGGTCGTCGCCGATGAACGCGGCGGTCTCGGTGCCGGTCAGGATCGTCATTCCGCGCGCCTCGAGGGTCTGCTTGAGCAGATGGGCAGCGGAAGCGTCGAGCTGGCGCTCCATCAGGGTCGGCATCAGGTGGATCACCGTCACTTCGGCGCTGCGCAGGTCGAGGCCGTGCGCCGCCTCCAGCCCGAGCAGCCCGCCGCCGATCACCACCGCCTTCGCGCCGGGCCGCGCGGTTGCCAGCATGTCCCCGACATCGGCGACGGAGCGGAAGGTTTGCACGCCATCAAGTTCTGCCCCGGGGATCGGCAGGACGAATGGGCTGGAGCCTGTCGCCAGCAGAAGCAGGTCGTAGGGCGCCTCGGTGCCGGCGGCACCTCGCACGATCCGGCGCGCGCGGTCGATCCAGTCGACATGCTCGCCGGCGATGAGGCGAATGCCGTTGCTAGCGTACCAGTCGTAGTCATTAAGGACGATATCCTCGAACCGCTTCTCGCCTGCGAGAAGTGGCGAGAGCATGATCCGGTCGTAGTTCGGGTGGGGTTCCGCGCCGAACACGGTGATGTCGAATATGCCGGGCGCGATGGCGAGGATTTCCTCGACCGTCCGCATCCCGGCCATACCGTTACCGACGACGACGAGGCGCGGCCGCGAGAGGGTGGTGCCATGCATGGCGTTCGTTCCTTTCAGATCCGGACGGTGCCGTTGCCGGGGGGCGAGGTGAAATCCGCGCGCCAGCGGCGACGCACCGTCATCAGCCCGGCGAAGGCGACGAGCGCGAGGGCGGCGAAGACCAGGAACCCGTCCTGGTAGGAGCCGGTGAACTGCTTCGAAAAGCCGAGGCTGGAGGCGAGGTAGAATCCACCGACCCCGCCGGCCATGCCGACCAGGCCGGTCATTACCCCGATCTCGCGGCCGAAGCGGATCGGCACGAGCTGGAACACCGCGCCGTTGCCCATCCCAAGGGCGAGCATCGCGAGGACGAAGGCAGCAAGGGCGAGGGCGAGGTCCGGCAGGCCGATGCTAACCAGAGCCAGCGTGGCCGCGGCGACGACATAGAAGATCGAGAGTGCCGCGATTCCGCCGATCCGATCCGCGAGCCAGCCGCCGAGCGGCCGCACCGACGATCCGACGAAGACGCAGGCCGCCGTGGCGTAGCCGGCGTTGACCGCAGCCAGGCCGTACTGGGTATGGAAATAGATCGTCAGCGATGCCGCGAGTCCGACGAAACCGCCGAAAGTAACGCTGTAGAACAGCATGAACCACCACGTGTCGTGGAGCCGCAGCACGCGGAGATAGGCGCCGAGGCTCTGCGGCGCCGGATGGGCCGGGCTGTCTTTCGCGAGTATCGAGAAGACGCACAGCACGACGACCATGATCGCCGCCGCCATGCCGAAGACGCTGGCGTAGCCGAAAGCGAGGCCGAGCGCCGGGGCAAACAGGGCGGCAAGCACAGTGCCCGAATTGCCCGCGCCCGCGATGCCAAGGGCGGTTCCCTGATGCTCCTTCGGATACCAGCGCGATGCGAGCGGCAGAGCAACCGCAAAGGATGCGCCGGCGAGGCCAAGGACGAGCCCCAGCGCCAGCACCGAGCCGTAGCTTGGCAGGCCGGTCGCCCAGGCGAGGAGAAGGCCGGTGATGACGATGAACTGCGCCACGATCGCGGTGCGCCGCCCGCCGAAGCGGTCGACCGACAATCCGTTCGGAATCCGCAGGAGGGCACCGGCCAGCACCGGAACCGCGACCATCAGCCCCTTGTGCGCGGGATCGAGATGCAGCGTCCGGCCGATCTGCACACCGAGCGGACCGAGCAGCACCCAGACCATGAAACTGGCGTCGAAATAGAGGAACGCTGCAAAAAGGGTCGGTAGATGGCCGGATATCAGAAACGATTTTTCCGTCGTGGTATGCATGGTCGCACTCCTGCGGATCTTGCGATCCGCGATGCGGCCCCCGTTGGCGCGCGATCGATCAAGGATGGGCAACGCCCGCACGACCCTCGAGCCGTCATTGGCCCGAAGCCGCATGTCACCATGCATATGCGGCTACGCAATATCGATGCCAAGCTTATGAGTTGTCCAAAAACGGGCCTTATAGGGTACGACAACACAATATATGCGTATTGTTTATACAACATAAGACCATTTTTCGTTCTTATGCCTATTTTATGGCTTGTTATTATGGTGTAATAATGGCCAGACTTGGATCTTCTCCTGCAGGATCAAGATGGCCGGCCTCGACCATCCGCGCGATGGTCCAGGCAATGTCGGCCTTGTCCGGCAGAAGCGAGGCGCCGGTCATGAAGATCGGATTGCCGGTCCGGGGGATGAGCGCGTCGCGTACCATACCTTCCGGCAGGTCCAGATGGGCGGGGGCGGCAAGCAGGCGGGCGAGTGAAGGTGCTCCATCTGGCGCGCGGCAGAGCGCGGTAGCGGCCCCAAGAGCAGCGCGCAAGGCGGCGGCTGCAGGTTGGATTGCTGCAAAATCAGCCCGCAGGACCACGAATTTTATGGAATGGCCCGCCCCTTTCCCGCTTGTAGAGTAATCTGCCGGGGGCCAACGGAAGAAAGGGAGGCAGGCAATGAAGACAGAGATCGCGGTTTTAGGGATTGATCTGGGCAAGAACAGCTGCAGCCTTGCGGGACTGGATGGGACTGGTGCGGTGATCAAACGGCGGCGGATGCGACCGGAGACCGTGGTGACGTTCACGAAGGAGTTGCCGCCTTGCGTGATAGCGATGGAGGCGTGCTGCGGCGCTCATCATCTTGCCCGTCTTCTCGCGGCGCAGGGACACGACGTCCGGCTGATGTCGCCGGAATACGTGCGCCCTTATGTGAAGGCGCAGAAGAACGATGATCGCGATGCCGAGGCGATTGCGGAGGCGGCAACACGGCCAACGATGCGTTTTGTGTCCATGAAAACGGAGGAGCAGCTTGACATGCAGACCCTGCATCGGGCGCGTGACCGGCTGGTCGGTGAACGGACGGCGCTGATCAACCAGTTGCGAGCGATCCTGTTGGAGCGCGGGGTTACGGTGCCGCAGGGGCGGAGCAAGCTCGAGCGGTCCCTGATCGAGATGTTCGATGGCGATGAAGCCGAGCCACCGGCGACATTGACGCCGCGGCTGCGGGCGCTGATTGCCGACATGCGGGCCGAATGGCGTGAGCTGGATCGGCGGATCACCGCTTTTGAGGACGAATTTGTCGCTCGCACGCGCGAGGACGAAGCGGCACGCCGGCTGATCAGCATTCCCGGGATCGGCGTGATGAACGCGACCGCGCTGATTGCCGCGATCGGCAACGGTGAGACGTTCAGCCGGGGCCGCGATCTTGCTGCCTGGCTTGGTCTGGTGCCGCGGCAGATCACGACAGGAGGCCGACCGCGGCTGGTCGGGATCAGCAAGCGCGGCAACAAGTATCTGCGCAAGCTGCTGATCCATGGTGCTCGCGCCGCTCTTCCCAGTCTGTTGACCAGCTCAACGCCGCTCGGCGGCTGGCTGCGCGGGCTCACCGCTCGGGTCCACAAGAATGCAGTGGTTGTCGCACTGGCCAACAAGCTGGCGCGGATCGCTTGGGCGGTACTGAGAAACGGCGGCACGTTTGATGCCAGGTCCGCATCAGGGATGGCATGATTAGCCGGCTAATGATCTCGCTAACTTGATAGCCGGTCATGATGTTTGCGGGTGGTGGAATGAAGATGGCCTGACAGTCGACCGGCGTTTCGGGAACCTGCTTCAAAAAATGGCGCGCTTGATGCCGTGAATTTTATGAGGACCGGATCGCGCGGATCTCCATCTTGGCCGGGAGCTTGCTCCGAGGCCGGATACGTTGACGCAGACTGGTCAGTTCATCGAAAATACCACTTGCAGACGGGGCGGGCCATACGTTTCTGGATGCCCGGGTGCCAGCGTCGCAGAATCGGCGACAACCGTGCCGAATCCGGTCCGGACCGCGAGCGCGCCCCAGGGAGCGCCGGCGCAGAAGCCGTCGATCTCGCCGGCCGCAAGCGAGGCGACCATCTCGGCAGGCGGGCGGCCCCCTATCTTTGTTCGGGCCAGGTCGATTCCGGCTTCCGCCAGATAACGCCTGAGCAGCAGGTCATGGTTGGAGTATGCATGGACCGCAGCGAAGCGGGCCTCTTCCAGCCACCGCTCCGCGCCATGCCGGAGAACCACGGCATTGCCTTCGCGCGAAAGCATCGCGACAAGCGCCAGGGCGGTTCGCCGTCCCCGCAGGCCGAGCCCCATGGCGATGGCGAGCGGCCCCAGGATCACCGCGGCGTCGAGAATGCCGTAGGCTAGCTTGTCGGCGATATTGGCCCAGGACGGTTCGACAGCGATGTCGGCCTCAAGCCCGGCATCGGCGAAGAAGCCGTACTCGCGCGCGACGATCGGGGGGCTGCAGTCAATCAGCCGCAAGACGCCGATGCGGATCGGTATGGAACTCACGGCATTTTTTCCTCGTCATCGCCTAGTAGAGCGCGGGCGACTTCGGCAACGCGTACCTGGCGCTCCATTGCCCGGCGCTGCAAAAAGCGATGAGCGGCCGGTTCGGTCATCATGTCGCGCTGCATGAGCAGGCGCTTGGCAGCATCGACCAGCCGGCGCTCGGCAAGGGCCGACTCCGCCTCAGCAAGGCGGCGTTCGCGTTCGGCCCCCCGTCGGAACAGGGCGATCGCGCTGCGCAGGATCGGCTTGATGTCGGCGATGGTCGCGATATCGACGTGGTAGGATGCGACACCGGCGCCGATCGCCTCCTCCATGAAGTTCGGGTCATCCTCATCCACGAATAGCATCACCGGTGCCGGCTGGGCGGTGGCGCTGCGAACCTGTTCAAGACTGTCGCGGTCCGGCCGGGCCATGTCAACGATCACCACATCTGGCCTGAGTTCTGCGACCGCGGTCGACAGGCTCAAGTTGGACGGAGCAACCTGCACAACATAACCGGCCGTCTGAGCACCAAGCCGCGCCGCAAGCGCCTCAGCACGAGTACGATCAGTGTCGGCAATCAGAATATACACGCAGGGTGGTTAATCCGTCTGGAATGTAGCCGAGCGTAACTCAGCAAGAAACGGGCCAAACCAGGCAACCGGCACGACGATTGCGTCAATCCGACGAGATTGGCGGAAGTCAGGCACATCCCGAGATGGTGCAATTGGTTTGAGGACAACGTGCAAACAATGGCCTGCCGGGCGTGACTTGCAGCACGACGCGTGATCGCGCAGTGAATGTGCAAGAGGGCCCCTGCCGCCGCGCAGCCTTTGGGCCACGACGTACGCCGGAGCTGGCAGGCGGGCTTCGGCCGGAGCGGGCTATGCAGGAAATGTCTGTTTCGCAGCTTTCTCGTTTCAAAGCGGCCATTCCGCGTTCCACCCAAGGCGGTTAGCCAGCAGAGTGCCCACGAGTTTCGGCTATGGAGCATTCCCTTGGGAAGGTTGGGCGACATGTTGGGCGCGCTCCCGCCAGCTCGGGTCGGCATTGAACGGCTGGATTCAGAGGCAGACAATCCGCCATCCAGTGACCAGGATCGAGTTATGCCCCTACCAACACAACAACATGCTTACATGTAATTGTTCAGCTTCTGGTTAGGTATTAAGTCGGCCAACTCCATCAGCGCCGGGACGGCAACACGGTGAAGGCATAACGCTTCACTGGCCAGCCTTGCGCCCAGGCATGGAGTTGCAGCTGCCAGAAGCGCAGCCGGTCATTGAGGAGCAGGCTGGCGCGTGAGAGTGCCATCATGAGGATACCAGCCCCGAGCGCGAAGGCGGCAAGGCGCAGTCGATGAACCTCATAATTCAAAATGCAGGACAGAGCTGAGAAGAAGCCCAGCCAGAACAGGATGCGGCGGAACCAGAGCACGAACCGCACCGCGAGGATCACCACGTCGAGCACAGCCGCCAGCATACAGCGCAAGGCGCCCCGAAGCAGGCCGAGCAAAACCCGGCCGAGCTGGGAGGTGAAGTCGGCCGAGCGAGCCGACCCATCCGCGGTGGGAGTAAAACGCTCGTCCATTCCGCTACCCATGCGCGGCGGACGCGACATTCGGCGTGGTCCATAACCAAAGATGGCAGGCCGTGCGGCCGTCCTGATGCGCTACGTTCTTCCCCGAACAGTTGGATTTCATGGTGTCGAGAATGGCGTTGTCGCGCATGAGCTGGTGCCATTGCGCCAAGCCAGCCGGGCCTTGCGAGGCGAGGACGGATTGCTCAACGGCCCCGGCGGCCTGAATCGTCCCGGCGGCCCGGCTGTACCCGGCCGCGTTGCCGCGCCAGTAGCCCAGGCCGAAGCCGAGCGCGAGGATCACGATCGCCAGCGCCGCGCCCGAGGCGATCGTGCGCCACCATACCCACCGCGACATGGACTTGAGGCGCTGTTCTGCTTCTTTCGCGAAGGAGGCCACAAACTGACGCGAGAGATCCGCATGTGCCGCCTCGGCCTGCGCCTTTGCCGCCTGGAAGGCTTGATCGATGGTTTGCGCCAAGCCATCCCGCGCCTGGCGCACGGCGCTGAAATCCTGATCGATGTTCTGTCGGTGCTCAGCCATAACGCGCCGCTGATCCGCGGCGATGGCGGCTGTCGAGTCCAGGAACAATCGGAGCGCGTGGAGCGTGTGCGCGGTGGGGTCATTGTCGAGCCGGGCCAGCTGTTCGGCCCGATCCAGCTCCGCTCGCGCGGCGCGGATCGCGGCTTCTGCTCCGCCCTGATCGACGGCCTCGCTCATGGCATCCAAGATTTCACGCCGGCGAATTGCTCATCCATCGCCTTGAGCCAGTGGCCCACCCGCGATCGGTTGAACACCCCGAGCGGCGGTTCTGTCTGGCCGTCCCGAGCAGCGATAAAACTCGCGGTGCGCGCCTCGACCGCCTCGGCCGCATGCAGGCGCGGCATCCAGAGGGTGAGCGCGCCGTCCGCGGTTTCATCGCGATAGACGTTCGAGGAGGTGACGCGGCTGAACGCCTGGTCGCGGGATTGTCCGGCTTGAGCCATGCCTTCATTGAGCACGAAGCCCCGCGCGCGGGGCTTGAAGCCCAAGGCGCCGAGCGTGGCGGCCGGGGTTAAATCCTCGGGATGCGGGCCGGCGAGGTAGAACATCACCACGGCCATGCCCGCCTCCTCGATCATTGCATCGAAGCCGGGCATTTCTCCGGCTATGGTGCGGAGGATCGTATCGCCACCCCCGAGATCGACGATGGCGGTTTGTTTTTCGGCGATGGCGAACTCCATGAAGTCCTGGAGCCAGTCGCGAACCGCGGCCTGGTTGAAGGTGTCCGGCCGAGCGACCCCACCGAAATAGGTCGAGAAGGTTGCGTTGGTGGGATCAATGTCAGCCAGGAGAGGCGCTTTCCCGTCCCGCTGCGCCATCTCCGCGATCCAGCGCAGGAAGGTGGTCTTGCCGGTTTTGCCCCGGCCGGCCGTCAGGATGATCTTGGGGCGATCGGCGAGATCGAGGCCCTGGGCGACGGGTTCGGTGCTGGATTGCTCGCTGGTCAGCAGAGGCTTGATTTCCGCAGGCTTGAGTCCGGCGACTGCGCTATCGGGGCGGAATACGGGAGTTGCGGGTTTGTGGGCGCCGTTGGGTTTCTTTTCTGATGAGGGGGCCTCAGTCATCAAATTCTCCTATCGGGATTTGTCGCCTCTCCATTTCGGATCGTCAGGATCGGCCGGAGCTGTTGGATCACCAAGGGCACGGCGTTCCGCAGCAGAAACGCCGCGGCCCTCGTTTCTCATCCATGACCGTTGAAACTTGGGTGCCGGCTGGGCCGCCTGGTCGGCCGGAGCAGTTGGATCGCCGAGGGCATGGCGTTCCGCTGCGGAAACACCCCGACCCTCATTCCGCAAACGCACAAACTCGAATTTCGGTTCGGGTGCCGGTGCGCCGGCCGGTGCCGCCGTAACCGGGTGCCCTTCCGCGCGGCGCTTGGCGACCAGGCGCCGCGCCCGCAGCCAATAGTTTTCGACCGTGCGCGGCGTGAGCGGCTGGCCGGTGCGCGAGACCAGCCCGGCCGCCGCGAAGTGCTCCGCCAACCCTTTCCAATGCGCTCCATGCTTGTCGAGGAGGGCAGCGAATTCGTCGTGGTGCTCGATAAACCAGACCATCAACGGCGACCGACGACGAAGGCCGGAAGCCATCGCCGCCCCGAGCTTTTCGATATCGAGGTCAGGTGCGGGCATAGCGAATCCTACCGATTTCAATCTCCGCACGTCAATAGAACGCAGCACAACCGCAGCATATTCTCGGCATTATCATCATCAATATCACGGCATATACGATGCAAATTCACAGCATAATCACAGCAGCACCGCGCCATGAAGCTCGCCAAACCCCCGGCACTGTGTGGAGGGAAAATCCAGAGGGGTAGTCACAGACCATTGCACCTATGGAGCTTGCGGCACAAGTGACAATGGCGCTACGGTGATCACAGGAGTTCCGCCCGATGCCAGAGCCCGAAGCCGCCCCGTCGCCCCGGAAAGATGACCGCCTCGATGCCGTCATCCAGGCGATGCGGCTGATGATCGAAACGCAGAATACGCACAGCCAAATGCTGGCGCGGTTGATCGAGCTGGCGACCCCTTCGGAAGAGAGCCCGCTTGAGGAAGCCCTGGCAGGGATCGCCGGTGCGCTGCGCGATCAGACCACCGCGCTTCTGCAAATCGGCACAACGCTGGACGGGTTGGGGGCAGAGGTTGAGGCCGGGGTGATGCGTGGCCTGGCCACGGCGCTCGAGCCGGACGACGACGGATCGCAGTCAGAGGCAGGCGGAGAGACGTGCTGACGTTCCGCGCCGGTGCGGCCTCCACTTCATCCGGTGCCGCCGGAAAGATGGCGGATCACCTGATGACCATGACACTGCCGGGGTTCGAGCAGGATATGGCGGCGTATTATCAGCGCGGCATGACCGTCGAGGGCGGGCTTTGGCAGCCAGGCACGGCAGCGGCGGAAGATAACGCGGCGGCCACCGCGACGGACGCGGCCCGCCCAGGCACCATTCCCGAGCCCCGCCGGGATATGCACCCCACCGTTGCCGCCGCGCTGGGGATCGACACGTCGCGCCCGCTGACCCGTGACGAGATTGCCGAGCTGCTGGCGGGCAATCGAGCGGATGGCGAGAAGATCGCGGGCAAACAGTATCAGCGCGCGGTGACGCCGCTTGCCGAAGTGTTTGGGCTTGATCCGATGCGGTTGCCGACCCGCGCGGAACTGGAAAACCTCCTTGCCGGCAAACGGGCTGACGGATTTGATCTGCCGGCCGCGCCAGTCGAGGCGGCCCCCGCGATCACTCCGCAGACCGCAGCGCCAGAGGCTGTTGAGGCGCACGAGGCGGAGGATCGCGATGCGGCCCTTGCCGCCGAAGCGGCGGCGCTTGGCGAGCTGGGAAGTGCGGCCGATGGCCCGCCGCCCTGGCCGGAAGATTTTGTGCCGCCCCCGATGGAGGAGGTGGCCGGGTATGATCGGGATGCGGCGCTGGCGGCCGACTGGCAGGCGGATATTGCGCGGGGCGGTGAACCGGCGGTGCCGCCGCGTGGCCCGGCGGCCGAGGATCGGCCAGCGGAACCCCGGGCGATCGACGTTGCGGCGGCGCTTGATGCCGCCGGTGTGCCCTACCGGACCAGCGGCGGCCGGTTGCGCCTGCAAGCGACCTGGCGCGGAGTAGAAAGCTGGACGGTTTCGGTCAACGCCACAACGGGTCAATGGACCGACTTTGCCGCCAGCGAAGGCGGGCGGTTCGAGAGCCTGGTGCGCCGGCTGGGCGTCAAAGCCGAGGCGGTCGAGCTGGATCCCGAGGCGGCCAAGGCGGCGCGTACTGCCGAGATACGGCGCAACGTCTTTCGCAAGAGCATTGCCGGGAAGCTCTGGGATGAGGCGATTCCGGGCACTGGCGAGCTGCACGCTCCGAGCTTGCACGGGTCTGCGGGGCAGAAGTTGCAGCAGCGGACAGCGCATGCGGCGCGCGTGGACGAGGCCGCGGCCCTGCGGGCGTCAGCCCGGGCCTATCTCAGCGGGCGCGGCCTCGATGATGATTGGCTGATGAGCCATGTGCGGCTGGTCCGGCCGCATCCGAACTATGATGCGGCGGAAGTGGCGGCCGGTGCGGCGGTGGTGATGCTGACGCCGATGTTCGGCCAGGATGAGGATGGCCGGGTGCGGCTGACCGGCGTGCAGCGCACCTATCTGACCGAAGGCGGAGCAAAAATCGGCCGCCGGATGCTGGGGGCCTCGGGCGCCTGGCTGCTGCATCCGCCGGCTGGCGCAGCGGTGCCGATCGGTGGCCATGACCAGGCCCGGGTTGCCGGTGAAGGGTTCGAGACCGTCGCGAGTGTCGTGCAGGCAACGCGGCAGGCTGGTGTTGTTGGCTACAATGCGGGCGGCCTGGTGGCCTGGGCCGGGCAATTCAGCGGCTCGACGCCGGTTGTCCTGCTGGCCGATCGCGACAATGCCCGCCTCCACAATGGCCGTGATGTTGGCGAGGCCGGGCAGAAGGCGGCCGCCAAGGCCGCGGCCTTGATCGAGGCCAATGGCGGCGAGGCGGTCTATCTTGAACCGCCGGCTGATGTCGCGGGCGGGGCAAAGGGCGCCGATTGGGCCGATGCCTTGCGCGAAAGTGGCGCCGCCGGCTTGCGGCGGGCGCTGGCGACGGCCGAAGCGTCGAGCGCTGCCGACCGGGCGCGGATCGAGGCGAAGTTGTCATCCGCCTCTCCCGGCGCCGCGCCGGATGGCCCGTCCGCCCAGGAGACCGAACAAGGCCAGCCCGCGCCTCATCCCGAGCTTGTGCGGCTCTACAAGGCGCTGGAGGCCAAAGACGGGCGCGGCCTTTCCGAGACCGAGCGGGCCAACATCCTTGAGGGCAAGCGAGCGGATGGCACGGCGCTGGATGCGGCCGATTGGCGAAACGCGGTCAACCGCTCGAAAACCCCGATCGGCTACGTTGATTTTACCTTCTCGGCCGACAAGTCGGTGTCGCTGGCCTGGGCCTTCGCGCCGACCGAGGCGGAGCGCAACCAGCTGGCCCAGGCGCACAAGGATGCGGTGGCCGCGACCATGGCGGAGATCGAGCAGGTCATTGGCCAGGCCCGGAAGGGCAAAGGCGGCAAGGAAGGCACCGAGCAGGGCCGCATCGGGTGGATTACCTTTGACCACTACACGGCCCGGCCCACAATCGAAATCGCCCGGCAGACAGCGGATGGCCGCACGGAAACCGAGATCGTCTCCGTGAAGGTGGCCGGGGATCCGCAGCTTCATACCCATGTCGCGGTGCCGAATGTCATCGTCACCGAGAGCGGCCGGGTTGTGTCCCTGAATACGTTGCAGATGCACGGTCGCATCCATGAATGGGGGGCGATCTACCAGGCGCATCTTGCCCAGAATCTCCGGCGAGCCGGCGCGAGTATAGAGCTGGACCGAACCACCGGCGCGGCGCGGCTCAGCGCCGTGCCGGAGGAGATCCGGGCGGCGTTCAGTAAGCGGACCCGCGATGCCCTCTCCGACGCGAAAGCCTATGCTGCCTCGCTGGGGGCGGATTGGGACCGCATGACCGGCGATGAACGAATCAAGCTGCTGAAAGGCGGCGCCTTTGCGAGCCGCAGTGCCAAGGCCGATGATCTGAGCGATTTTGCGAGCTGGCGGCGCCAGGCGGAGGCACGCGGCTACCAGCACAAAAGCGTTCTGCAGAACGCGGCGCCAGCGGAGAAGATGACCGAAGCGGCCCGGCTGGATCGGGCCTATGAGGCGGCTTCGCGGGTGCTGGGCGAGCAGTTTGCCCGGCGGGCGGTCATCAAGGCCGAGGATGAGCGCGTTGCCGCAGCGCGTGGCCTGGTGGCGGCCGGCATCAAGGATGGCGGCGATGTTGATCAGGTGATCGCGCGGTTGCGGGCGCGCGGGGTTGTCGAAACCGGTGGTGCTGGCGGCAACGGTGAGTCCGCACGCACGCAGATCATCGCGGTCGAGACCGAGAGGGATGACCCGGAAAACCCGGATGTGACGATCACCACAACCAGGCTGACGACGCGCGCCCATGTCGAGCAGGAGAGCGCGCTGGTCGAGCTGGCGGGACAAGCTGGCCGCGATCGGCGCGGCACACTCAACCCGGTACAAATCAAGCGCGGGATCGAGGCGAGCGGGCTGAGTTTCACCGGCGCGCATGGCGCGGCACAGCGCCGGATGATCGATCATCTCGGCATGGGCGGCCGGTTCTCGGTGGGGATCGGGGCGGCCGGAGCTGGCAAGACCACGCTGTTGAAGCCGCTGGTGACGGCATGGCGCGAGCAGGGTGCGGACATTCACGGCATCAGCCTCGGCTGGCGCCAGGCGCGCGAGCTGCGCGAGGCCGGGCTGAATACCGACACCGACACCGAGGCCGGCGGGCGTGACACGATCGCGGCAGTCTCGGTGTTCATCAACCGGGTGGAGAGCGGCCGGCTGGACTTGTCCAGCCGCAGTGTCGTGGTGATCGATGAGCTGGGCACGATCGGCACGCGCCAGATGCTCGATCTGTTGCGGCTCCAGGAGCGGCACGGGTTCCGTATGGTGGCGATCGGTGATCCGAAGCAATGCCAGTCGATCGAGGCGGGCCAGGTGATCGGCCTTCTCGAAAAAGGGCTGGGCAAGGTGCCGTCGATTGAAAGCAGCGTGCGGCAGACCAACGAACGGGCGCGCGAAATCGCGGGCTTGCTGCGAAAAGGTGGCGCCGAAGCTGTTGGCAAGGCGCTGGACATGAAGCGGCAGGATGGCACGGCCGAGATCATCGCCGGCGGGCATGGCGAGGTGATCGCGCGAGCTGCCGCGCTCTGGGATGAGCGCCGGAAAGCGAATGTAGATCGGCCGCGCTTTACGATTTCGATCAGCACACCGACCAATCAGGACGCACGCGCGATCGGCGAGGCAATCCGGCAACGGCTGCTTGCCTCTGGCGAGCTGGGGCAGAGCCGCATGACGCTGGCGGCGATCGACAAGAACACCGGTGAGCACTACGCGCTGCCGATCGCGACGGGCGAAAAAATCCGGCTCTTCGCCCGCACCAATGCTGCGATGTTGGACGGCGGCAAGGGCGCGATCGGCGATAATGGCTCGATCCTCGAAATCACCAGCATCCGCGACGAAGGCCTGGTGCTGCGGAACGACCATGGCCGCGAGGGCTTTGTGAAGTGGGACACGCTGGCCGACAAGGAAACCGGCCGGATGCGGCTGGCCTACGGCTATGCCATGACCACCAACACCGCCCAGGGCATCACCACGACCGAGCATATCTTTGTGACACCTGGCGGCTCGCAGACCACGGACGGTTTCAAGACCTATGTCTCCGGGTCACGGCACCGGGAACGGGATTACTGGCTGACCTCGGAGGGGGCTGAGCGGCAGGAGATCGCGGGCCGCCGGCCGCTGGGCGATCCGCGCCCGATCCGCGAGCACGACATCTGGACGAATTGGACGCGGAATATCGCGCGTCAGCCTGAAAAGACCAATGCGCTCGATCTGGTGAAGATCGGCGAGGAGGCCCGCCGCAATGCGGCCCGCGCCTTCCTCAAAGGGCTGGCGGCCGACGAGAAGCGCGAGGCCGCAGGCTTGCCCTCTGACCTGTCCCAGCGTTTTGCGCGCACCCAAGCCCGGGCCGGCACGCAAAGCCGCTTGACCGAAACCATGGCGCGCGCTGTCGAGGATAAGGGCCAGGCGCTGGCCCGCATCGAGCGGGCGGCTCCGGCCGTGCGGGCAGCCGTGGCGGCGGGGTGGGAGCGGGCGCGGCCATTGATCGAGGCCGCGCATCGGAGTGCCCGGGCGCGGCTACAGAAAGCGCTGGAGGGGCATCGCCGCCAGGCGCAGCGCCAAGCCGAGGAACGTCCGGTTGAACAGGAAAGCCGCAAGCGTGGCCGCGGGCGGTAGGGTTTTGGATCCAATTCCTTGAGGAACTGCTGTCGTCCCTGCTGCTTTCTGGCACGGCCAATTCCATAACCGGTGCCAGGAATTCCACCCCGTTGCTCCGGGTCATTACAGGCAACAATGCTGCACTGCACAAAATATATAAGACGACTGCGTCCTGCCGCGCTATATCGGTCCTGTGCGAGGCACTGCCTCGCCTTTTTGGACGTTTCCTCCCTAAACTTGGCGGCCTCAATGGCCGCCATTTTTTTGCCCCTCCCCTTGGAGCCGCGCCGCGTAAGCAGACGCGCCTGCGACTGACTTGACCGGCGCCGGAAGACAGCGTCGCATGGGGTGATGGGGAACCATTTTATTGCCACTGCCCCTGCTCAGACACCCGATCGCGAGGTCCTCGCTGGCCTGGTTGAGCGGGTGACGTTCCACAATGTCGAGAACGGCTTTTGCGTGTTGCGGGTGAAAGCCCGGGGGCACCGTGATCTCGTTACAGTCATCGGGCATGCCGCGACGATCAGCGCTGGCGAGTGGCTGACGGCGAGCGGCGAGTGGGTGAACGACCGGGTTCATGGCCAGCAATTCCGGGCGCGGTTCCTGCGGACATCGGCGCCGACCACGGCCGAGGGGATCGAGCGCTATCTGGCCTCGGGCATGATCCGCGGCATCGGGCCGGTGTATGCGAAGAAACTGATCCGAGCCTTCGGCGAGACGGTGTTCGACGTGATCGAGGCAAAGCCCGAGCGCCTGCGCGAGGTGCCGGGTATCGGCGCGGTGCGGGCCGGGCGGATCGTCAATGCCTGGGCCGAGCAGAAGGTGGTGCGGGAGATCATGGTGTTCCTGCACAGCCATGGGGTGAGCACGGCCCGCGCCGTGCGGATCTTCAAGACCTACGGCGCCGACGCGGTGCAGGTGATGAGCGAGAACCCGTATCGTCTGGCGCGGGACATCAGGGGGATCGGTTTCCGGACAGCGGATGCGATCGCGGAGAAGCTTGGCATCGCCAGGGACGCGATGATCCGTGTGCGTGCTGGCATCGGTCATGCGCTGGCGACGGCAATGGATGATGGCCATTGTGGCCTACCGGCCGGCGAACTGGTCTCGCTCGCCGAAACGTTGCTCGAGGTGCCGGCGCCGCTGATCGGGACGGCACTCGACCTCGAACTGGCAGAGGGCACGGTGATCGCCGATCAGGTGGCGGGGACTGACTGTGTGTTCCTGGCCGGCTTGTATCGGGCGGAGCAGGGTATCGCCGAACGGCTGCGGATTGTTGCCTCTGGTGCAACGCCCTGGCCATCGATCGATGCGGACAAGGCGATCGGCTGGGTGGAAAGCCATCTCGGCATGAATCTGGCGACGAGCCAGAGTGAGGCGGTGCGGCTGGCGCTGACCGCGAAGCTGTTGGTGATCACCGGCGGACCGGGTGTCGGCAAGACCACGATCGTCCGGGCGATCCTGCGGATCCTCGCTGCGAAATCCGTCCGCATTCTGCTCGCCGCGCCGACCGGCCGGGCAGCCAAGCGCCTTGCCGAGACGACGGGGGGCGAGGCGAAGACGATCCACCGCCTGCTCGAGGTAGATCCTGCGAGCGGTAGTTTCCGCCGCGGCGTCGACCATCCTCTGGAATGCGACCTTCTGGTGATCGACGAGACCTCGATGGTGGACGTGCCGTTGATGCATGCGCTGACCAGGGCGATCCCCGACGAGGCAGCGCTGCTGGTGGTGGGAGATGTCGACCAGCTTCCCTCGGTGGGACCGGGGCAGGTGCTCGCCGATCTGATCGGGTCTGGCGCGGTACCGGTGGTGCGGCTGACGGAGATCTTCCGCCAGGCATCGGCGAGCCGGATCATCACCGTGGCGCATAGCGTCAATCGCGGGGAGATCCCCGATCTCGGCCGCGCTGATCCCGAGAGCGATTTCCATTTCGTGGCGGCCGACGAGCCGGAGACGGCGGTCGAGCGCATCGTGGAGCTGGTGAAGACGCGGATTCCGCACCGGTTTGGACTGGATCCGATCCGCGACATCCAGGTGCTCTGTCCGATGGCCCGGGGTGGGGTCGGCGCGCGGTCACTCAACATCACCCTGCAGGCGGCGCTGAACGGCGCGGCGGAACCGCGGGTCGAGCGATTCGGCTGGACCTATGCTCCCGGCGACAAGGTCATGCAGATCGAGAACGACTACGACCGGGAGGTCTACAACGGCGATATCGGCTTTATTGCCCGGGTCGATGCGGAGGCCGGGGAGGTTGGCGTCGGCTTCGATGGACGGGAGGTGGTCTACGGTCTCGGCGAGCTGGACGGGCTTGTGCCGGCCTATGCGGCGACGATCCACAAGTCCCAGGGCTCGGAATACCCTGCCGTCGTCATTCCGGTGCTGACCCAGCACTACGTGATGCTGCAGCGGAACCTGCTCTACACCGGCATCACGCGCGGCCGGCGGCTAGTCGTTCTGGTCGGCAGTCGGCGTGCTGTCGCCATCGCCGTGCGGAATGTCTCGGGGCGGCGCCGATGGTCGAAGCTCAGAGAGTGGCTGTCAGGATGAGGGGGCAGAAATGACGGTATCGCATTGTTTGATTGTCGCTGCTGCAGGGATATTCATAAGGCGCAGAAATACACGGCCGAATTGGACTGTGAGTTGCCGGCGACTTGCCGTGAAGTTCCATAATGCAGGTTCTGGTGCGGGCCACATTTCACGCCTGTAACCGCAGAAGAGGACACAAAAAACAGGCGGTGCTGCCACCGCCTGTCGAAAAGCATCGTTGCGGCTGATTACGCCGTGCGCGAGCGGCGACGGCGCAAGATCAGACCAAGTCCGACCAAGCCAGTACCGAGCAGCAACAGTGAGCCCGGTTCCGGAACCTTGACGTTCGAGAACGTCAGCTGTGCCGGGGCACCGTTTGCCTCGAGATACCAGAGATTATAGGTGCCTGGACCAACGCTGATGCTGTCAGGAACAGCGCTAGTGGGGTGGGCATAGTTAAAGAGGGCATTACCTGTGTTGGTTGCATTCCACAGGCTGAAACCATCATCATGCGTGACGGTGGCACTCAGCGTGTGGTTGAGGGTGAAAGTCAGGTCGAACAGCGTGGCCGAACCAAATCCCCCAGTGCTCAGTACCGTTGTGCCAGAATTGCCATTGTAATATTTGACGTTACTGAATCCGGTCAGATTATTGGTAAAGTCGTTGAGTGTATTTGTATTTTGGGAGTTGTCTTGCCAGTTCGGCAAACCCAGGAAATTCCCGGTAAAGAATGCGTTGGTGGCAGAGATTATCGGGTTGCTTGGCAGGGCCTGCTGATTAGAGCTGGCGCTACCGGAATTCGGCGTTTGCGCAGTCCATGCCTGAACCGAGAAATCGAGCGAGGGGGTCGCGTGGGCAACGCCTGAGCCCATCATCAATCCCCCTACGGCGCAGGCCGCGATCGTGGCAAATTTGAGAGACATGACAAATACATCCTTGTGTAATGGGGGGTTAGACAGTTTTTTCCCAGCAAGTTTCGGGCCATATCAATTTACCAAATAATTCCAATGACTTATTTTTCATTAAAAGAACCAGCACTCAGATGTGTAAAATTTTCTGACAGAATTTTATTTCAATCGGCCGCCAAGGTCTTTCAGATTGATATCTATGATCAGCGCGTCACGCGACCTCGGAGGCCACGCATGGTCTGATGCAGCGAACGGGATCTTGGGCCAGCCAAGCCTTTCCGATCAGTCTCAATGACCTTTTGCTCGCCGGCCTTGGCCCTTCCTGTACTTTCTGCCGCTTTGAATGCGGTCAGTTCAAACCTTGCCTATCCGGTTGACTCCCATACCTACTAGATCTAGTGTTGGGCATGGATGTCCTGGCCCGTGAAGACCTGCCGTTCCCGCAGTCTCTGCCGGAATTCCAGCGTATTTTCCCGAACGACGCGGCCTGTGCCGCCTATCTCGAAAGCGCCCGCTGGAATGGAGGGTTCGCCTGCCCAAGGTGCGGCGTCGTTGGCGAGCCGTTCCGTTTCGAGGCGCGCCCGGGCGTTCTGCGCTGCCGGGCCTGTCGCAAAGACGTAAGCCTGATGGCTGGGACCGTTATGGAACGCAGTCACACGCCGCTGTCGACTTGGTTCTGGGCGGCTTACTTGATCGCCAGCCAGACGCCCGGAATGTCGGCCGTCCAATTTCAGCGGCAACTCGGCCTGTCGCGCTACGAGACCGCCTTCGGCATCCTTCATAAGCTGCGCGCCGGGATGGTGCGCCCCGAGCGCGACAAGATTGGCGACACGCCGCAAGAACACGTCGAAGTGGATGAAACGTGGGTTGGAGGACGAACCCGAGGCGATGGACGGGGTGTCCATCACAAGGTTCTCGTCGCCTGTGCCGTGGAGGTGCGCCACCGGAAACCGGGAACCAAGCTCGACAATCGGAAAGACGGTCGCTACGCGGGACGCGTTCGTCTCGCTGTTGTCCCCGACCGTAGCGCCAATTCGCTCTGCGGATTCGTCGAAAACGCCGTTGCTCCCGGATCGCTGATCGTTACCGACGACTGGAGCGGCTATGCCGGTCTCGGAAGGCGCGGGTTCGACCACCATGCAATCGCCGAATGCGGCGACCCGGAGGTGGCAGAAGAATTCCTGCCGATCGTCCACTTGGTCTTTACCAACCTGAAGACCTGGATCAACGGCATCCATCACGGGGTCAGCGCCAAACATCTACAAGCCTACCTCAATGAATTCACGTTTCGGTTCAACCGGCGCCTCTATCCCTTCAACGCGTTCCGCTCGCTGCTCGGAATCGCGGGTAGGGCAGCCGCACCAACCTTTGACGAGCTTTATTCCGGGGAATGGACACACCCTACATTTAGTGGGTGTGGGTAACAACCGGATAGGCAAGGTTCAAACCTGTAGCTCTGCCCTCTGACTACAGCGTCGGGCGTTCCATTACTTATGACCAAACAACTCTAGATAGTGTCGGGATATTTTACATCTCTATCGTCTGAAAATTTATGCGCATTGATTTTGTTAGGTTATTTAGCTCGGCATAGAAATTGCCTGCTTAATTATGCGGCCAAAAATCGTTGTTCCGGCTTCACAAAGGGATGAACCGACCGCGTCAGTCAACGCCGGTATTTCGAAAGGAACGTTCCTTGCCTATCCGGTTGACTCCCATACCTACTAGATCTAGTGTTGGGCATGGATGTCCTGGCCCGTGAAGACCTGCCGTTCCCGCAGTCTCTGCCGGAATTCCAGCGTATTTTCCCGAACGACGCGGCCTGTGCCGCCTATCTCGAAAGCGCCCGCTGGAATGGAGGGTTCGCCTGCCCAAGGTGCGGCGTCGTTGGCGAGCCGTTCCGTTTCGAGGCGCGCCCGGGCGTTCTGCGCTGCCGGGCCTGTCGCAAAGACGTAAGCCTGATGGCTGGGACCGTTATGGAACGCAGTCACACGCCGCTGTCGACTTGGTTCTGGGCGGCTTACTTGATCGCCAGCCAGACGCCCGGAATGTCGGCCGTCCAATTTCAGCGGCAACTCGGCCTGTCGCGCTACGAGACCGCCTTCGGCATCCTTCATAAGCTGCGCGCCGGGATGGTGCGCCCCGAGCGCGACAAGATTGGCGACACGCCGCAAGAACACGTCGAAGTGGATGAAACGTGGGTTGGAGGACGAACCCGAGGCGATGGACGGGGTGTCCATCACAAGGTTCTCGTCGCCTGTGCCGTGGAGGTGCGCCACCGGAAACCGGGAACCAAGCTCGACAATCGGAAAGACGGTCGCTACGCGGGACGCGTTCGTCTCGCTGTTGTCCCCGACCGTAGCGCCAATTCGCTCTGCGGATTCGTCGAAAACGCCGTTGCTCCCGGATCGCTGATCGTTACCGACGACTGGAGCGGCTATGCCGGTCTCGGAAGGCGCGGGTTCGACCACCATGCAATCGCCGAATGCGGCGACCCGGAGGTGGCAGAAGAATTCCTGCCGATCGTCCACTTGGTCTTTACCAACCTGAAGACCTGGATCAACGGCATCCATCACGGGGTCAGCGCCAAACATCTACAAGCCTACCTCAATGAATTCACGTTTCGGTTCAACCGGCGCCTCTATCCCTTCAACGCGTTCCGCTCGCTGCTCGGAATCGCGGGTAGGGCAGCCGCACCAACCTTTGACGAGCTTTATTCCGGGGAATGGACACACCCTACATTTAGTGGGTGTGGGTAACAACCGGATAGGCAAGGAACGTTCTTCATGTTGAAGTTTCGCCATATTGCCAGCGCCATCGTCGTACTGGGGCTTACAACGGCCGGAGCGCACGCCAGCCTGATCGCCGATGGCATAACCTATACGCTGTCCGAATCAGCAACAGCCAATCCCTTAACGGATCAGTTCACCCTTAATATAGCGGGCATAAATGGCCCTTCCGATGCAGAGGGTGGGCGGTATGGTGTACAGTCTTTTGCTCTTAATCCCCCATCAAATTTCGCAAGTGCTGCAGCCCCATCGGGATTCACAGAATTATCGGGAGGATTGAACGCAAACGGCTGTAATGGAAAGGGAAACTTTTACTGCTTTGCGGCCGAAACAACACCACAAGGTCCGGCATTGCCAGCAGACAGCAGCATTAATTATACATTCTATGTTACATTATCATCTGGTTTATTTTCAGGGTACAGCCCAGATTTCAAGATTAACTGGGTTGGAACAAAAAATAACTATGATCTTGTATCAAAACCCCTGACACCGACACCAACACCAGTGCCAGAACCCGGCTCCCTTCTTCTACTTGGCACTGGCCTTATCGGCCTTGGTTTGGTCGGGCGGTTCAAACTCTCTAAACGATTCCTCTGATAGAGGTATGACTGCTACGGCTTAAGGGGAGGATTTCCAAAAATCAAGAATTTCGCACCACATCCTCCCCATAGGCCATAAGCGGGGGATTCAGATGCAGAAGTCCGGTGCGTAACTGTATGAGGATTTCGGGATTTTTTTTGCCAACGATCCTTCATCGGGACCGCCGCGCAGCACGTCCTTTATGCCCATATCGTCATCGATGATGCTGTCACTGGAGCGGCACTGCCAATCAACCATCTGCCGGATTGGTTAGATACAAGTCTTTATGTTCAGCAAGCAGCGAAAGGAGTTCCAGGCCGTTATTCTGGGGCGAGTTGACAGATCGCCCGACGGGCCATGCCTCGATCATCATATCCGGAGCCGGCCGGAGTAAAGCAGCCGGCTCCCCTGTCCTTTCGCCAAGCCAGAGCGGCCAATCGTCTGCATCGAGGATAACCGGCATGCGGTCATGCACTGGCGCGGCCATGGCATTGGCGGACGTGGTAATGATGGTGAAGGTGCGGAGCACTTTCCCCGTACCCGGCGTGACCCAGCTTTCCCAGAGGCCGGCGAAAGCCATCGTCGCGCGATCCGTGCGGGCAAAGGCGAACGGCCGCTTGCCGTCTGGCGTCACCTGCCACTCATACCAGGCGTCGACCGGCACCAGGCAGCGCCGGGACGCGAACGCCGGCTTGAACATCGGCGAGGTTGCCAAGGTCTCAGCACGTGCGTTGATCGGCCGGCGGGCCTCCTTGAGATCCTTGGTCCAGTGCGGCACCAGACCCCAGCTCAGGAGGTCGATGCGCCGCTCGCCGGTTTCAGGATGTCGGCGGACAACCAGCGCCCGCTGTGACGGGGCGATATTCCAGGACGGCCGTGCATCTGCCGGCGCTGAATTGACCGCCCCGAACAGCTTGCGGATCGCTTCAACCGGCTGGAAGGCTGCAAAACGTCCGCACATGGCGCCTCTTGCTCTCCTGAAATGTTCTCCATATGTTCTGACCGATGGAGGTGTACATGGGAAGCTACACAGGCGGGAATACCACAGGTTTCGTCAGCCCCGCAGGTGATAGCCTGGAGGGACCGATCGATCTGTCCGAGATCCTCGATCTCCGCCGGCCCAGCCGCTACCCCGTGCGCGTAGCCGGCGATGCGCTGACCAGCCGCGGCATCTTCTCCGGCGATATCCTGATCGCCGATGCCGCCACACCGCCGGCGCCCGGCAAGGTCGCGGTGGTGATGCTGGCCGGCGACGTGCTGGTCGCGCAGCTCGCCTGGCGCAACGGGCAGTGGCAACTGCTCTCCGGCCGCGCCGGCACCGAGCCCCTCCCCGTCGAGGGCGATGACGCCGAAATCTGGGCGGTGATCACCGGCCTGGTGCGAACTCAGGTCTGATCGCAATGCCGACTTTCGGGCTAATCGACGGCAATTCCTTCTATTGCTCAGCCGAGCAGGCGTTTGCGCCGGAACTGCGCTCCCGCCCGCTTGTGGTGCTGTCCAACAATGACGGCTGCGCCATCGCCCGAACGCCGGAGGCCAAGGCGCTCGGGATCAAGATGGGCGAGCCCTGGCACCTGTTCCGCAAGCGCCCGGAGAGCAGGGCCGTCGAATGGCGGTCGAGCAACTACGCCCTTTACGGCGACATGAGCCGCCGGGTCTACGACGTGCTCACTGAACGGGTGCCGCAGGTTGAGCCCTATTCGATCGACGAGATGTTCCTCGATCTCGATGGTATCCCCGATCTCGACCGGTTCTGTCGCGATCTCCGGCGCGATGTCCGACAGATCGCCAAGATCCCCACCTGTGTCGGGATCGGCCCGACCAAGACGATCGCCAAGCTCGCCAACAAGATCGCGAAAAAGGAGACGGCGCTCGGTGGCGTGTGCGACCTACGCGATCCGGAGCTCCGGGCGCGGCACTACGAACGGCTGCCTATCGCCGAGGTCTGGGGCATCGGCGGCCAGGTCGGGGCAAAACTCGCCGCGGCGGGGATCACCACGATCGCGGATTTCGTGCGGGCGGATCCGCGCGCGGTGCGCGACATGCTGACCGTCACCGGCGCTAGGGTACAGACAGAGTTGAGGGGCGCCTCCTGCCTGCCGCTATCGCTAATGGCGCCAACACGGAAGGGAATCGCGGTAAGCCGCAGCTTCGGACACATGATCGACAGGCCGGCTGAACTGCGCGAGGCCATCTGTACCTTCGCCGCGCGCGCGGCGGAGAAGCTCCGCGCCGAGGGGCTTGAGGCGGGCCAGATCACGGTCTTCACCCATACCAACCCCCATAACGGTGACCCGTGGTATTCGGCGCAGCGCCAGGGCAAGATCGAGCCCACGGCCGATACCGGTCTGTTGATCGGCGAGGCGATCAGGCTGTTGCGGGCCGTCTGGCATCCTGGATACCGGTATTTCAAGGCGGGGGTGATGTTGCAGGATCTGGCGCCGGCGCGGCGCCAGGCCGTTCTGTTCGCCAGCTTCGACCGTGACCAATCGGCCGCCGCAATGAAAGCTATGGATGCGATCAACGCCCGGTTCGGGCGCGGAACCCTGCGGATCGCTTCGACGGCCACATCCCCATCATGGGGCGCACGCCGGCAAAATCTCTCCCCCCGATACACGACGCAAGCCGGGGAAATGCTGGTCGCGAATTCGTTTTAACGTGGGCTTCATTTATGTCCGGTTTGGGTGGGAAGCGAACTGTCCGCTGTTGTTTCCCAGCTTCAACAAGCGGCCGCTCGAGTTAACTCAATCGCTTCAGATGCCCTCTTTTGTGAACGAATCGTCGTAAGCGAAGCCCAACTTTGAGTTCTGTTGCGAGAAGGATCGTGCCTCGCCGGAGGCTACGTGTGTGAGCTTGCGGATGACGTCGAGCAGAACATTGGCCCCGGCCTGCAGATCGGCAGCTTGTGTGTGCTCCCGCGGATTGTGGCTGATGCCCTTGAGGCTGGGCACGAAGATCATTGCGGCGGGGCAGAGGCGGGCGATCATCTGCGCGTCGTGTCCGGCTCCTGACGTCATGCGGCGGGAGCGTAGGCCATTCTCGGCGGCCGCGGCTTCAATGGCCGCGACGATGGCCGGGTCGAAGGTCACCGGGTCGAACTGGGCGAGACGTTCGACGACGACAGTGACCCCTTCGGCGTCGGCCAGACTTTCGAGGTATCGCGCGAGGGTCGCCTCTGCCGCGCGCAGGCGATCCTCGTCGGGGTCGCGTAGGTCGACAGTGAACACGGCCCGGGACGGGATGACGTTGATGGCGTTCGGCTCGAACGCCATGCAGCCCACCGTCGCGACGGTCGGGGCGTTGGTTTGCGAGATCAGGTCGCGTAGGAAAGTCACAACCCGTGCGGCGGCTTGTCCGGCGTCGCGGCGCATCGCCATCGGCGTGGTGCCGGCATGATTCGCCACGCCGTCGATCGTCACGCGCTGCCAGGAGATGCCCTGCAGGTTCTCGACGGCGCCGATCGCAACACCTTCGCGGTCCAGAATCGGCCCCTGCTCGATGTGCAGCTCCAGATAGGCATGCGGGCGCAGGAAGCCGGGCTCGTGCGGGCCGGCATAGCCGATGCGGGCGAGTTCCTCGCCCAACACCGTGCCATCGGTGCCGACGGTGGCAAGCGCCTCGGCCACGCCGAGGCCGCCGGCATAGACGAGGGACCCCATCATGTCCGGGGCGTAGCGCACGCCCTCTTCGTTGGTGAAGGCCGCGATCACGACAGGCCGGTCCGGCTTCACGCCGGCCTCCCTCAACGTTTGGACCACCTCTAGCCCACCCACCACGCCGTAGCATCCGTCGTAGATTCCGGCGTCGATGACCGTGTCGATGTGCGAGCCCAGCATGAGCGGCGCGGAATTGGCGTCACCGGCGTGCCAGATGCCGAACAGGTTGCCGATGCGGTCGACCATGACCTCCAGCCCGGCGTCGTGCATCCAGCCCACCACGGCGTCGCGGCCGGCGCGGTCGCTGTCCGAGGCGGCGAGGCGGGTGAGCCGTCCCTCGTCGCGGCCAATGTTACCGAGCGTGCGGAGGCGGCCGAGCAAGCGTTCGGCGTTGATGCGGGGGCCGGTCACGGCTGCGTCGGCCGGGTCGCGAGCCGGTCGCGGACGATCTGGACAAAGAAGCCCGTTCCTGTCGGCAGCGCGTCGTCGTTGAAGTCGAATTCGGGGTGGTGGGCTGGGACGGAGCCCTCGCCGTTGCCGATGAAGGCGTAGCAACCCGGCGCGTGCTGCAGGAAGCGGGCGAAGTCCTCAGACCCGGTGCCTGGTTGATCGGCTAGTGTAACGTTCTCCTCGCCCAGCACGGTGCGGGCGGCCGCGAGCGCCGCCGCGGTCGCGACGGGATCGTTGACGGTCGGCACGAACTCGCGCGTGTAGGTCACGTCGCAGCCTACGTCGTAGCTAGCGGCGGTGCCCGTGGCGATGCGGCGCAGTTCCGCCTCGATCGTCTCGCTCACCACCGTTTGGAAGCTCCGCGCGTCGCCCAGGATGCGGGCCGTGCTGGGCAGGGCGTTGCGTGTGCCGTCGGTCAGCAGCTCGGTCACGGACACCACGGCCGAGTCGGTCGGCGCCACACGGCGGGATACGATCGTCTGGAGGTTGACCACGAGCGCGCAGGCGGCGACGAGCACCTCGCGACCGTCTTGCGGGCGCGAGGCATGGCCCCCCATGCCGCGCAGGACGATCTCAAAATTGTCCTCGGCCGACATGGTTGTCCCTACGCGGGCCTGGAACTTGCCAACCGGCAGGCCCGCCTTGTTGTGGAGCGCGTAGATCTCCTCGAATGGGAACCGTTCGGTGAGCCCGTCGGCGAGCATGGCGAGCGCGCCCTTGCCCCATTCCTCGGCTGGTTGGAACACGAAACGGACGGAGCCGTCGAAGCCGCCTTCGGCGGCGAGTAGCTTGGCTGCGCCGAGTAGCATCGTGGTGTGCCCGTCATGGCCGCAGGCGTGCATCACGCCGGGCACCTGCGACCGATAGGCGAGGTCTGACTTCTCCTCGATGCGCAGCGCATCCATGTCGGCACGCAAGGCGATGGCGCGGTTGCCGCTACCCCGGGTAAGCGTAGCGACTACGCCGGTGCCGCCGACGCCTTCGACGATGTCGGTGATGCCGAAGGAACGCAGACGCTCTGCCACCAGGCGGCTCGTCCGCCGTTCCTCGAAGCCGAATTCCGGGTGGGCGTGAAAGTCGCGGCGCCAGGCGCGGAGTTCGGCCCAGAAGGCGTCGTCGGTCATCATGCCGGCACCCCTTCGGTGACGAGGATCAGCACCCTGGCATCCGCCGGGAGGCCGGGCCGTGCGAGGGCGCCCGCCAGGCTTGCGGCGCCGGAAGACGTCGTCGCTGGGCCGCCGCAGTCGCGCAGGAGGAGCGGGGCCTCGTCGAGGGTGGCTTCAGAGACGGTGATCGCTTCCACGCGGTGCCGTCGCAGGGTTTCGAGTGCGGGGGCGCTGGCCTCGCCGCAGGACAGCATTTCCGCGGTCGTCTCCAGGTCACCTTGGACACGGATGATCGTGCCTGCGGTAAGAGCGGCGGCCACGGCGGGCGCAGTCTCGGGCTCGACGACGATGATCCGGCCCGGTGCCGCAAGCCAGTCGCCCAGGCCTTTGGCCATGACGGCGGCGAGGCCGCCGACGCCAGCCTGGACGAACAGGTGCGTGGGCCGCGCGTGACCGGCGGCTTCCACCTGGGCGCGGATTTCGGCGGCCATGACGCCGTAGCCCGCCATCACGTCGCGCACCACCGGGTCGTTCGGATCGTCCGTGGTGTCGGCCACGAGAATCCCAACCTCGTTACGGGCCGCCTCGGCAGCTTCGTGCACCGCGTCGTCGTAGGTGCCCTGGACCCAGATCACCTCGGCGCCTTGCGCCTCGATCCGCTTGGCACGGGATTGGGGTACGCTGCTGTGCAGGTAGACGCGGGCGCTAGCCCCGGCGAAGCGCGCTGCGGCCGCGACCGCCAGGCCATGGTTGCCGTCGCTGGCGCAGACCAGGGTAGGCTGCCCGCCCGGACGTGTGGCGATCAGCGCGGCGATGTCCGTGTTCGCAGCACGCGCCAGTGCGCGAAGCCCGGCATAGGTGCCACCGAGCGACTTGAAGCTGCCGAGCATGCGGCACCCTTCGTCTTTCGCCAGCACCTGGGCGACGCCCAGCCTTCTGGCCAAGGCAGGCAGCTCGAGTAGCGGCGTCGGCGCGTAATCCGGCGAGAGGCGGGCGAGATCCGAGGCAATGCCGGAGGTGCGGGGAGTTTCGGTTGTTGCGTTCATAACCATAATCATGCCCGTTTTCATCTAACGGTTGGCGCCTAAATTCAGGCGTGATAAGACGGATATCGTCATTTTTGGACGCGTAGCCGATGGAAACCGTCGATCTCGATCAGTTCGATCGGGCTTTGCTTTCGAAGCTCCAGGTCAACAATCAGACCTCGGCCAGGGTGCTGGCCGACCAAGTCGGGCTTTCCGAGAGTGCGGTTTTGCGTCGGTTGCGGCGCTTGCGTCGAAGCGGCGTGATTGTTGCCGATGTATCCATTGTGCACCCTGCGGTGCTCGGAACGCCCCTGACCATCCACGTGCTGGTTTCACTCGAACGCGAGGGCATCGCTGCTCTCGACGCCTTCGAGGCGAAACTGCGGGGGCGCGATGAGGTCAAATGCGCCTGGTATGCGACCGGTGAAGCCGACTTCGTGCTTTTGCTCCAAGTCAGCGGCGTGGGCGCTTACGAGAGGTTCGCCCGCGACGTGTTCCATAATGATCCGAACGTCAAGGGATTCCAAACCATAATCGCCCTTCGAGAGATTGCCGGCCTGAGCAATCGGAGCTTGTCCGTCTGCGGTGTTTAGCCGTTCGTGTAGCCGAAGTGGTAAACGGCTGCTTTCGGCAACGCTTACTCGGCTCGCGAACGACATTCTTGGATCGTGTGCAGATATTCAATTTGGCACTTCCCTACCCGTCTTGCCCGCCCCTGGGTTAAGTTGCGTTGACGGCAAAGCGGTTCTCGCCCACACGTGCGGCCATCTCAGGCCGCCGAAAATAAATGGCCCGGCCGCAGCGCAGCGGCCGGCCGGATTTTGGGAAGATGATCTGCTCATCATCCCTCATGTCGTGCATGATTTCCTCGGCCCGGATGAGTTGGCGTTTCAGCTCATGATAGGTTTTGGTCTGGCCGGTCGAGCGCGTGCCTGCTTCCAGGCCCTTTGCCGAGTTGCCGGTGTTCGAGCCTTCCGACCAGGCCAGCACGCCATATTCGCCGATCGCCGCAGCCAGCTCCTCGGCAACGGCCTTGGTTTTGACGCCGGCGAAGCCATACCAGCTGACCGATTCAAACCACTTGGCCGGGCCGTTCTGGCCGAACAGCTCGCGAAGCTGGCCGATCGACTGATAAAACGGAAACAGCGTGATCTTGTATTTCCGGGCGCAGTCGCGGGCGGTTTCGAGGATTTTCATGGGGCCAAGCCGGGCGGCCTCATCGAGCAGGAACAACACGCGGCCTTCGATCACGCCATCCGCTTCATAGGCCGCGTTCAGCAGCGCGCCGGTGATGACGCGGGCGACGGCCGGGGTGGCATCGAGCGCCTTGAGGGGAATGTTGATGAAAACCGTGGTCTTGCCGAGCGTCAGCTCAGCGCAACGGAACGCATTGCCGGAGACGAGATCCGCATAGGCGGCGGTTGAAAGCCAGGCCGTGTCCTGGGTGGCGTTCTTGTAGATGCCGCTAAAGGTCTCATCCACAATGTCCTTCAAGCTACCGGCCAGATCGCGGGCGAGGCGGCTTTGCGAGTTCTTGTGAATATGGGCCAAGACGTTCCGCAGCTCCTTTTCGGGCGTAACGATGGCCGCGCGGACGGCGCGCAAGGTCTTTTCGTGCGGTTCCAGGTGTTCGTCCCAGAGCATATGCGCGAGCAGCGCCGTCACCAGCTCCTTGCCGCTGTTCTTGAAGAAGGAGGCGTTTTCATCGCCGCCTGCTTTGGTATCGCCGCAAACCCACTCAACCACGGCCTGAACATCGATTTCCGCGAGGGGGGAGGAGACATCGACCCAGTCGAGCACATTGAACCCGACTTCGCGGGCCGTGCGGGGATCGAGCATATAGACCTTGTGGCCCATGTCCTCACGCGCCTGGCGCAACATCGGCCCCAGCTCCACCGAGGGGTCAAGGACAATGGCCGAGCCGGTCCATGTCAGCAGCGTGGAGACGGCCGTCGTCGTCTTGTAGCCGCCCGATCCGGCGAACATCATGCAATGGGTCGAGCCAATCTCGCATGGATCGATCAGCAGGGGCGCCTTGCCCCCCTGCCCCCAGGTTGAACGATCCTTCGGCCTGAACGGCATACTGGCAACGCTGTCGCGGTGAACCTCATACGCTTCGCCCACGACAAGCCCGCCATATTCCGGGGCTGGCCCCGGGAACCTGGCGCGGGCCTCCTCCATCGTCATCCAGCGGGCATGACCATGGTTGTCGGTTGGGGCACGGATCGGCGCATCGACGGGCTTTGTCGGGGCGTGATCGCGGCGCAGTGACCAGCCGGTGACGCGCCGGCCGCGCACAAGCTGAACGACCCCGGCGAGGAAGGGGATCGCGAAGGCCGGCACGCCGCTGATGACCAGCCAGACCCGTACAGTAGGATCTCCGCTGGCCTCGAAAAGATAGAGCCACCATTGCCAGAACGGATGCCGGAAATGCCAGAACAGTCCGGTTCCAATGAGGAAGATCATCGTGGCGAGGACGGAGAAGAACACCAGGCCGAGCACCAGCCCAACGAGGAGCCGCATCACGCCGCGCCAGGTCATCAGGCGGCCCGCAAGAGGGCGGCGGCTGTTTCGCCGCGCCTGGTCGCGTCCGGGCCAAACCAGACCTTGCCGATCCGGTAGGTGGTGCCGGAAGTCTCGAACGGGATGATGAGATCGACAGCCGCCGCAAGCAGATCGCAAAGCGTGGCGTCATCGAAGCTAGCGCCCTTCGGGGATCCCTTGATGAGCGAAAACAGCTTCTTGAACGCCTGGGCCGGGTTGGCGCCGTGAATGGTGGTGATCGAGCCCGGATGCCCGGAAACCACCTCGTTCACATAGGTCCATGCCGCATCGTCGCGGAGCTCTTGCAGGAGCACCCGATCTGGCCGCATGCGCAGGCTGGCCTGCAGCAGCGCCTCGGCGTCGATTTTCGCGGTGGAGAGGCCGTCTTTCGAGTAGAGCAGCCGGACATGATTCGGTTGCGGGATCACAAGCTCCGCCGTGTCCTCGATCGTGATGATCCGCTCTGCCATGGGGATCGCCGAGATCAGCGTTTTGCTCATCGTGGTTTTGCCGGAGCCGGTGGCGCCACAGAGCAGGATGGTCATGCGGCAGCGCACGGCCGCCGCAAGGAAGCCCTCAAGATCGCCGGAATCGTAGTAGTCCAGGGCTTCCGCGAAATTCCGGGTGTCCCGGTTTTCCGCCCAACTGTTCCATCCGTCCGACTGATACCTGGAGGTGACGGAGGAGAGCGGCGCGACCGTCGAGCCCGGCCGGCGGATTGTCAGGCTGACCGTACCGGTGGGCACGGCCGGCGGCAGGCAGATTTGCAGCCGTTCGCCGCCTGGCAGTTCGGTGGAGCAAAGCGGCGAGGTAGGGCCGACATCCTGACGGCGCAGCGCGCCGGCGAGCACGGCAATATCCTCCAGCGCCGAGCGATCGAGGGGCACCTTGAACCGCTCAAAAACGCCGCGCTGGCGCACCCAGCACTCGCCGGGCCGGTTGATGCACAGCTCCTCAGTGGCCCCATCGTTCAGCCAGGGTTGCAGCGGGGCGAGCAGGAAGCGGAGCAGCGGCGCGGCCGGGCTTTCCGCCACGAGGTCATCGGAAAAATCGGTGCCGTTCATAATTCCCCCCGCTTTTTAGCCCTGATGACCATGGCCGAGTGCCAGATTTTAAGCTGAAGTTTTTACTTCAGAATAACCTGAACATGGCGGATTTCCTTGCGTAGCGCTGTTTTTCTGTATTCTGTTTGTGTCCATACATGGGGCTTGCGGCGCGTCTCGGTATGTGATTATGGGATGGCCCGCCCCTCTCGTGGCGATCTGGTAGGATCGCCGCTGGTTTGGAGAGAGGAGCAGACCGATGGATATCATGATTCTCGGCATCGATCTTGGGAAGAACTCTTGCAGCGTGGTGGGCATGGACGCCGCCGGCCGGGTTGTTTTGAGGCGGAGACTTCGGCGGGGAACGTTGGAAAGTTTCGTTGGCGAGCTTGGGTCGTGCATTGTGGCAATGGAAGCATGTTGCGGCGCTCATCACCTCGGGCGGATTTTCGCCGCGCGGGGCCACGAGGTGCGGCTGATGTCGCCGGAATATGTCCGTCCGTACGTGAAGGCGCAGAAGAACGATGATCTCGACGCGGAGGCGATCGCAGAGGCTGCGACGCGGCCAACGATGCGTTTCGTGCCTGTGAAGAGCCAGGACCAATCTGATCTCCAGGCTTTGCACCGAGCCCGGGAGCGCCTCGTCTCGGAACGGACGGCGCTGATCAATCACTTGCGGGCGTTGCTGCTGGAGCGAGGGATCGTCGTTCCGCAAGGCCGGAGGAAACTGGAAGCCGAGCTTGAGACATTGGCCGAAGATGGCGGTTTTGCCGCGTTGAGCCCGCGCATCCGGACGTTGATCGAAGATCTTCGGGCGGAATGGCGTTCACTCGACCAGAGGATCACCGGCTTCGACGCCGAGTTCGTTCAGTTGGCTCGTGACGACGTGGCTGTGCGACGTTTGACCAAAATCCCAGGAATTGGAACGATAAACGCTACGGCGCTGGCGGCGGCGGTCGGCGAGGCGCATGCATTCAAACGTGGGCGGGACATGGCGGCGTGGCTGGGGCTCGTTCCACGGCAAATGACAACGGGTGGAAAACCGCGCCTGCTCGGCATCAGCAAACGCGGCAATCGTTATTTGCGGAAGAACTTGATCCATGGCGCACGAGCGGCGCTGCCTTATCTTGTCGAACGCGATACGCCGTTGGGCCGCTGGGCGCGGGGATTGCTCGATCGAGCGCATAAGAACGTGGTCGTAGTCGCGCTGGCCGCGAAGCTGGCTCGGATTGCATGGGCCGTTTTGGCGCACGGTTGCGATTACGACGCCCAATTCGAAGCGGCGGCTGCGGCCGCATGACGGAATCGCCCGAACAGCGCTCACAGTTGGGCGCGAAAGGGCAGTCGATGTCTGCGTGAGGTGAAAGGAAGATGGCCTGACAGTCGAACGGCGGCTTGAAAACCTGACGCAGTGAACGGCCTCCGAGGCCGGTGTGATTATGAGGATCAGGCCGCGCGGATCTCCATCTTGGCCGGGTTCGAAGCCCGAGACCGGATACGTTGAAGCAGACTGATTAGAGCCAGATGAAAATCACCCCTTGCGGACGGGGCGGGCCATACGTTCCCTGCCTCCATGTTCATTGACGTGGTTCCGAATGGCCGATCGGCGCCGGCCGTGCTGTTGCGGGAGAGTTTCCGCGAGGGTCGCAAGGTTCATAAACGCACCATCGCCAATCTGAGCCAGATGCCGCCGGAGCTGATCGATGGGCTGCGTGCGCTTCTCGCGGGTGGCGCGGTGGTCGGTGGTGCCGATCAGGCACTCGAGATCCGGCGCTCGCTGCCGCACGGTCATGTGGCGGCGGCACTCGGGATGATGCGCAAGCTTGAGATTCCCGGCCTGCTGGGCCGGAGGGCGTCGCGTGAGCGCGATCTTGCCCTGGCGCTGATCGCGGGTCGGGTGATCGCACCGGGCTCGAAGCTCTCGACCCTGCGCGGTCTGAACCCGCAGACCGCGACATCGAGTCTCGGCGAGATCCTCGAACTCGGCGCCATTGAAGAGCGCGAGATCTACGCCGCACTGGACTGGCTGGGCGCGCAGCAGGGCCGGATCGAGCGGCAGTTTGCAAGGCGCCATCTGCGCGACGGCACGCTGGTGCTCTACGACGTCAGTTCATCCTACCTCGAAGGCCGGCATTGCGAACTGGCACACCACGGATACAGCCGCGATCACCGGCCCGATCGGCCACAGATCGTCTATGGCCTGCTGTGCGATCGCGAGGGGCGGCCGATCGCGGTGGAAGTGTTCGAAGGCAACACCGCCGATCCGGCGACGATCGCCGCGCAGGTGGAGAAACTCAAGCGGCGGTTCCATCTCGAGCGCGTCGTCCTGGTGGGTGATCGCGGGATGATCACCACGGCGCGGATCCGCGAGACGATCAAGCCGGCGGGGCTGGACTGGATCAGCTGCCTGCGCGCGGGGCAGATCCAGGATCTTGCCGAGGGACCGCTGCAGATGTCGCTGTTCGACGAGCGCGATATCGCCGCGATCACGTCGCCCGATTATCCGGGCGAGCGGCTGATCGCCTGTCGCAACGCGGCCCTTGCGACCGAACGACGGCGCAAGCGCGAGGCGCTGCTCGTGGCCACCGAGACGGAACTGGCGCGGATCCGGGATGCGACACGGCGCAAACGCGCTCCTCTTCATGGCGAGGCCGCGATCGGGCTGGCGGTGGGGGCGGTGATCAACCAGCGCAAGATGGCCAAGCATTTCGATCTCACCATCACCGCCAGCCGCTTCGATTTCCAGCGCAACGCCGCCAGCATCGCGCGCGAGGCGGCCCTCGACGGCATCTATGTCATCCGCACCAGTGTGAGCGCGGACGTCATGAGCGAGACCGAAGCCGTGTCAGCCTACAAGGACCTTTCGCGGGTGGAACGGGCGTTCCGGACCCTCAAATCGGTCGATCTCGCGATCCGCCCGGTGCATCACTGGCTCTCACCGCGGGTGCGTGCCCACGTCTTTCTCTGCATGATGGCCTATTACGTCGAGTGGCATCTGCGCGACGCCCTCAAGCCCCTACTGTTCCAGGATCACGACCGCCCGGGAGCTGAGACCGAACGCTTATCGCCGGTTGCCCCCGCATCGACATCCCCGGCCGCCGATCGCAAGCGCGGGCGACGCCGCAACGACCAGAACCTGCCGATTTCAAGCTTCGCCGACCTGATGGCGCATCTTGCCACCCAGACCCTGAACACCGCGGCCCTGCCCAAGGCCCCGAACGCCACCTTCACCACCCTGGCAAACCCCACGCCGCTGCAAACCGCCGCCTTCGCCCTGATCGGGATCGACCCCATGCGTGTCCAGTAACCGTCAAAACCTGATCAGAAACGTTGTCGATAAATGCGGGGAGTTTGCATTCAAACCAGTGAAAACTTCAGTTTAAGAGCCAGGAAGATCAGGCCGAGGCCGGCCGAGCTATGGATGACCGCGGCTGATTGATGGCCGAGCAATTCCAAGATGATCAGGACGAGCCACAGCCCTAGAAGCGTGCTGTAGAGCCAGCCTTGCCTGAGAAATTTCTGCCGCCGGCGCGCGTGGCGACGATCTTGCCATTCAACGTATTTGACGACGGTCTTTTCGACATGGCGATTGAGCCGCTGCCCTGCCTGCGTCAGGCGATCCAGGCGGGTGCGCCAGCCCTCCCTCATGGCGAGACAACCGACAGCTTATAGACCTTGGAGAAATTCAGATCGCGGGCAACGAAGATCGAGACATTCTCGCCCTGGTGCTTGGTCAGTGTGGGCGGAATGTCGATCGTGTGTTGCAGTGTGGTGTTGGCGATCTGGTTTGTGCTGGAGTTCATATATTCCAGATACGTGTTGCCGGCGCTGTTCTGGGCGGCGTTCGCCGCGACCTGCAACGAGCCGCCGATGATCGTCATCATGATCGCCGCGCCGAACCGTTCGAGGAAATGGTTGTTGACGGCCCCCGAGACGCCAGCCCGGCCGAGGGGATCGGCCGCCGGCGAGGCGAGCTGAATAGCGACGTTTTGCGGTGTCACCGCGCGGTCCCAGAGGATGAAAAGTCGGTCCTGGCCTTGCACCAGGCCCTCGCGAACCTCGCCCAGCACCTGCGTCCCCTTATCCAGCAACGTCACCGTGCCAGTCATCGAGCGCACCGGCTGCGGCAACACGCATTTGACGAAGCCCGGCAGGGTCGAATTGATCGCGGTTTGCAGCGTGCAGGGAATGATGGTGCCGGCCGCGATCGTGAAATTCGGATGCGCGATCATCGAGGCATCGGCCGCACTGAATTGATCCGCATCGAGCTTGTTCGCGAAGGCCGTAGGTTTCGCAGATCCCGCGGAGGGAGCGCCATTCTGGCCCACGGTATTGCTGGCAGGTTGCGCGGATGATCCACCGCCAGTTTGGTTGAACGCCATGATCGGTGCCTTGAGCGCCTTCATGGCTGGGGATTCCTGCTGATTCGTCAGGAACGGATTGTGAAACCCCGCGTTCTGCTTTGGCGGCAGGGGGAGTCCGGCAGGTTTCGAGGAAGGCGTCGTGCCGCTGCTGGCATTGTTGACGAATGGCCGGCCCTCGGTCCCGCCTGTCACGGCGGCCTTATGGGCGAGCTTTGGCTCATGATGTGCGGTGAGCCGGGTCACCACGAGCACGACGCCAGCGCCGAGCGCGCAGGCCAGAAGAATGCCGCCGATCTGGCGCCCGCTGAGGCGCTGCTGGCTGGCGACCGCAGATTGTTCCTGTTCAACCGGCGACGGCGCCGCGTTGGTGTGACGTATCGGCCCATAAGGGCGGTCGGGCGTGTCCTCATTTGCCATTGTTGAATGTCCTCATCTCGCGCTCGACATCCGGGCTGATCGTGTGCGTGCCTGGCGTGGCGCCGGTCGGGTTGTATTTGAGGTCATAAATGTCGAGGACCGTATGCCCATCGCGCAGCCGCCATTCTGGCGCGGTGCCCGGCACAACGACCGTATTCCCGTTGACCGAATAGTTGGCCGTTGCCTCCTTGCCGTCCGGCTGGACGTAGAAAATGGCCGGGATGCGCTGCATGGCCGGGAAGGTGAACACGGTTGAATAGCCGTTGTCCCAGACCTCGGCGGGTGCCAGCTGATGATCGCCACGAGCGACATATTCGTAATTGCGCGGCCCCTGATATTGATCGACCGTCGCCGCGTTCATGACCGCGCGCGCTTCATCAAGGCGGCTCCTGGCCTCCTTCTGGACAGCCTTCGCTTCGGCCGCCTTCCGCTTGGCAAGCCGGCGCTCATACGCCTGGTGCGGATAGGTGAACACCACGGCGTAATCGACATTCTCGCCGGCGCCGAGGTGCTTGTTCACGGTCTCGAACTGGAAAAAGTAATGCCGGAGCTTGCCGTCGCTGGTCTTGCAGAGGACCGCGATCGGCTGTGCCGGCAGAATGCCGGTTGGCTTGATGAAAAGGTAATTCTGGACCGGGACGACCTTGAGATAGGCGCTATCGCTCTCAGCGACGGAGACGACCTTTTCATTCCTGCCGAACTGGACCGTCAGCGCCGCGCCTGGCGCGGTCCAAATGTCGGTGACGTTGCCGGACTGATAGGGCACATAGCGAACGCGGGGGTCTTCGTGCCCCGGATGGGGATACTGTATGGCGAGGGCTGTCCCCATCATGCCGAGCCAGAGGAACCCGCTGGCCGCGAGTTTGCGCGCGCATGTCATGGCGAATCCTTTTGGGCCTGGTAGTTGGTCACAATGAGCCCGCTGGGGTCTGCGAGGCGGGCGGAAACCGGCAGGGATGCGACGTTTTCAAAGCCGACCGTTGCCGTCCATGTCGAAGTCTGCGGATCTGAGCCGTACATCGTCACGGTGCGGCGGAAGCGCACCAGCGCGACATTCGGCCGCACCATGGACAGGCTCACCATCTCGACGCTGATCTGCCCCTTTTTACCGACCGTGACCTGCGGGCTGGTGCTGCCTGGCCCTTTATCGAGGAACCAGCTTTGGTAGGTGCCTTGCACCGTGGGGTTGGACATCAGCGAGGCAACATCATACCGATATTGGGCGTCGGCGAAGTCATAGCTTTCCCGGGCACGGACATATTGCCAGATCGCTGCCCTGGTCATCGCCGCCTTCTCATCGCTGGGAAGGCTGTTGAAATTCATGGTGGTGCTGGTGGTGCCGTCTGACTTCACGGTGATGAAGGCGGGCACGAGCTTTTCGAGGGGCAGGATCATCACGATTGCCCCCGCGAGGGTCACGTTGACCGCCAGGGACACGCCGGCCACCACCCAGCCCACACGGCCCCAGCGGCGGGCTGTGCGCTTCTCAGTGGCCTGGAAGGATTCGACATCCTGGAAATAAGCGGCGAGCCGTTCGTTATCGATCGGCAAAGCCGTGTTTTTCATGTCCGCGTTCATGAGTGGGGCACCTGCGGCGGTCGCGCCAACTGCGCCGCGCTTGGCGACCAATGGCCGGGATTGAGGGCGAACATCGGCCCGTGAGCCGTCGCCAGCGGGTCACTGGCCGCGCAGCCCGCCAGTAGGCCGGCTGCGCACATGAGGATAATCAGGCGAGACAACATGCGTGAGCCCTTCATTATTTGAACCAGTTGGCTGGGTTCACGATCCCGGAAATATTGAAGTCCACACCGCCGCCAATGTAGGCGGCGATGCCGGGAAGCATGATCGTGATGAAGGCCGTGATGGCGGTATAGGCGGCGATTTCGCCGAGGATGATGATTTCGGTTTGCACCGGGTCGGCGGTGAACGTGGTCGAGACCTTGGTGTTCAGAAAATCAGTCATGCCGCCGGTGAACAGCGATAGAAGCGCCGTGATCAGGAGCAACAGGATCGCCAGGCCGATCAGCTTGCCGAGCCAGCGTTCCGGGATGCCCTTTGTGGCTTCAAAGAGATATCCGATCAGCAGGAATGGCCCGATGGCGACGAGAAGGCCCGTCAGTGTTGTCGAGATGAGATACACCGCGAACACGAGGGCAAGGGCGATGAAAAAGACGACAAGAACAAGCTCGATTTCGATGCCAAGCACGTATGGTTCGAGTACGCAGGTCGCGCAGTTTGCTTTGTGGTAGATGATCTGTCCGGCAATCCAAAAGAGATTGAAGGTGTGATCGAGGCTCTGCGGGATGTTGCTCGTATTTCCAGATGAAAAGGTGCTGGCGACAAAGCTCGGCAGCGACTTCATGAAAAGAGTCTGGACGTAGGAATCATAAAGCGACGTTGAAGCAATAATGCCCACCACAATCGCCATCGTTGATACCTTTGAGATGCCGTAACGTATATCCAGGCTGCCGGTCATCATGAGGTATCCGAGGATGATGACCCAGATGATCAGGGCAGCGGAGAGAGGCGGTAATGCCGCTGACAACGCCGTTCCCACATCGCTATTCAGCGATTGCAGGAACCCGGTGCTGTACTGGTTATACATAAACTCAAAGACATTGATGGTCGTTGTGGGGACACTCATTATTTTGAGGTCTTTGCGTCAAGATACGGCTTGCAAGCAGGCGGGGCATCTTTTCCGTTTGCTTTGCATAGTGCCGTTATTTCTGCATCGTATTGAGCGTTCGTCTCACGACCACTATTCGGCAGAGGGGCGAGTCTGTTTTGCACCGCTGGCGGTGCAATGACGTACACGTAGTAGGCCCCTCCACCTGCGATCACGCCGGCGCCAATCAAGGCGGCGATGATAAGTTTCATTGTCCCTGACATGCCGATGGCTCCCCGCCGAGAGTTTGAGCGTCGCTGCACAGCGTCGAGAGCGTTTGTTCGCCGCCCTGTGCGTTTTCTTGTGCGGCTGCTTCCTGGCCCGCGCGGTTCTCCTCGAACGCCAATAATTGCAGGTTTTGCGCCTGGGCCTGTTGGGCCTGGACATAGTTCTGTTCGGCGGAGAGGCGGGCCTGGATTGAGGCGACTTGCTGGATCGTCGTAGCACTGTTCAGCTGACTCTGAATCTGCGGCAGCTCTTGCTCGCGGGCTTCCAGCGATTGCAGATTTTGCGTGGCGATCGCCTCAAAATTCGCGGTCTCATTCGCGCCCTGTTGGATCTGCGTTGAACCGAAATCCGAGCCGGCCGGGATATAGACCTTGTTCATGTTGTAATATTGTTGCGCGAGCGAGCCGACATTGCCGCTCAGCGAGGAGGGCGGACTGATCCCGTCGAGCATGTTTGGCAAGATGCTGGTGTTGGGCACCGTGTCCTGCATGGCCGATTGATCGAGCTGTTGCGCCCATTGGTTCGGGTTTACGTTCTGCGAGAGCGCGTTATAGGTCGATTTCAGCTCATTATATTGGCTGACGAGTTCAGAATATTGCTGCTTGGCTTCATTTAGCTGGTTGATGATTTGCGCCAATGAGGCACTATCGATCACCGGGACTTGCGCCAAGGTGGGTGAAGCAAAGCCGAAGATGGCGATCGCGCTGGCGATTCTGAGCCGGCGAGAGGGCTTGAGCATTTGGTCCTCCTATTCAACTTCCTCGTGGAACCGCGCCATGAACGCCGGCAGCCAGGCCGCCGGATCGTCGCCGTGGGTGGCGCGTAGCTGTTCGACAAACCCAACCGAGGATTTGCGGCTGGACAGGATCGCGACGAACTCTGGCAGTGCGGACAGGTCGAAATCGATGATCGCGGAGCCGCCATGCCGCTTGATGAGCAGTTGCCGGGAGTTGGGCAGCATGTCCTCGGCAACGGCGCGGAACTCGCCGGCGGTGAAGTTGAGCCGTTTGCGGTAGAGATGTTCTTCCGCGCCAGGTGTTGGGCAGAACACGAGGGTTTGGCACTGGCGCAAGATGCTATCGCCCTGCGGTGAATCGAGCACCGGCGCGGGCTCTTGCGTCGCCAGAAGCACCACGGCGTTGCTCTTGCGGACGGTGAGCATGAAATCCGCCCAGATTTTGGCGAACAGCGGATTGAGCAGATAGAAATTGAACTCGTCGCAGGACAGCACAAAGCGGCGGCCATCGAGCGCCTGGCTGATGCGATAAAGCAGGTAATTCGCGGCCGGCGCGCAGACGGTCCCATTGTCGAGGATGGCCGTCAGATCAAAGCCGACCGTGGTTGCATCAAGCGACACGTCATCACGTTCGCCATCAAAGGCCCAGCCGAGCGATCCGCCCTTGCACCAGCGTTCGAGGCGCGCGCCTGCCCCCATCGGATTGCGCCAGTCGAGGAACTGACGCAGCCCGGCGAGTGAGCGCATGTCCGGGGCCAGGCGCAGCAGGGCTTGAACGCCGCGGGTCAGTCGGGCGTCATCCTCTGGCGGGAGCGGGCCGTGCCCGTCTTGCTGGATCAAGGCGGTGAGCCACTGAACGAGGAAGGCGACCGATTCCGGGGTGCTGTCGAGCGCCTTGAGGGGCGCCAGGCCGCTATCCCGCCCTGCCCTCACCACCAGATAACGGCCGCCGACAGCACGGCACAGCAACTCGCCGCCCCGGTCCTTGTCGAAGAACACCACCGCGCCGTTGCGCGCCGCGAAATATTGCGGGAACAGCGCCAGCAGGAACAGCATGAACGTGGTTTTGCCCTGGCCGATCTTACCGAAGATCGCCGTCATGCCGACATCCTCGACATGGGGCACGTAATCATAGGCCGTGCCCGCCGTGGTGCGGAAGCGCGCCATGGCCAGCCCCCACTTGCCGGCACGTTGGCCGCGCGGAAACGCCTCGAAGCCGGAGAAGGCCGCAAAATTGCGCGTGGTAATGGTGCCCGGCCGGGTGCGCCATTTTCTGTTGCCCGGCAGTTGCGCGAAATAGGCCGCTTCCAGCCCGGCACTTTCTTGCGCGACCACGCCGCCACTATTGGCAATCACCGTGCGGGTTAAGCCGGACAGCCGATCCAGCTCCTCGATCGTGTCCGCATAGACCGTCAGCGAGAAATGGTGCTCGCCCATAGCGATCTTGCCCGAGGCGAGGTGATCCTGGGCGTCCGCAAGGTCGCTGATCTGCGACTTGGCTTTGTCATTCGCAGCCGTCATCTGGGCGGCTTTCAGGCCAAGCCGTTTTTCAGAGGTATGCCGTGCGTGAAAGTCGAAAGTATGGACCATCACCACCGGGCACGGCAGGGAAAAGACCCCATCATACATGCCGGCATAGGTCTCAGACGGATATTCGCGATAGCCGAAGATGGCGCCGAACCGAGACACCCCCGGCCCGCGCAGCTCAAAGGCACGGCGGCCGAAGATCGCGCGATCGGTGTAGAGGGCGGCACCGAGCGGGCCGCTGACCAGGGGCACCGGCGCCGCCGTGCCCGTCAGGATCAGGCGCAGCGCCTCGGCGATTTCGCTGAAATAGAACTGGCTATTGGCGGCTGGCCGTAGGCCAAGCCGGCGAACATCATAGGGGGCGAGGGTTTGGCTGATTGTTTGGCAAACCTCTTCTAGCTGGCCGATGCCCTCGGCGGTGGCGTGAGGCTTTTGGAGTTCCCGTTTGCCACCTAATAGGGAGGCCGTGGCGCCGCCCGCCTTGCCGCCCAGCGGATTGCGAGGGGAGACAACCACCGTCAGATACCAGGTGTTTTGATAAAGGCGCCCAGCAAGGACGCGCTCGCGATAGGCGCGATCGAGCGAAGCCGCGAACTCATTGGGCATAACCGCGTGTGCGAGTTGCCCAGCCCCAGGCCCGCGCACGAAGGCCGAGTGCAGCGTCACATTGTCATCTGCGACGTTCTTGCAGAGCGCATTGACCGTGACCAGGCTTGCGGCGCGATCTGCATCGGCCGCCAGCTCATAGGGAGCGCCAGGAATTTCGGCCATGGCAAGAACGCTGCCGTCATCCATGAGCAGGATGTCCGGCCGAACATGTCCGAGATACGGCAAATAGCGTTCAGCGCTGCGTTCCACCCTGATTCGATTACCCGGCATCGCGCATCCCCCTGCCCTTCTGGACCTTCATCGGGAACGGCGCGGGGGACGCCCCGCCCCAAGCCTGATTTTCACCGGCGCCGGTGGCCTTGGTGCGGAACCACAGCCATGCCACACGGGGAGCGTTGTAGTCGTATCGAACGAGCCAGCGCGCCCCGAACCAGAGCGGCAGCACCAGCGTCAGATAAAAGGGATTGTGTCCAAAGATGACGATCATGGCGCCGATCATGATGATCACCACGGCCATCTCGATCGGCAGCCCGAGAAACAGCGCGGGCCTTGTCGCGGCGACAAATAGCGGATCGCGCTGCCGCTCGGTCATCGCTCAGCCACCGCCCACGAAGGTTGTCACGAGGTAGGAGCTGCCAAACACCAGCACCAGGCCGGCCGCGAGCCAGCCGATCGCATGGAAGCCCATGCGGCCGGTCCAGCACATGAAGCCGACTGCGGCCACGGCGAGTACGGCAACTCCCTCGCCGAATGGGCCGAGGATGAATGTCGCGATGTTGTCGATGATGGTTGTGGGGCTGGTGCCACCGGAAACGACCTGCGCATGGGCCACGGCGGGCAGGAGGAGGCCGGCCGTCACAAGGACGGCGGGATGGATCCATGCCCCTCGATCTATTTTTGAAACCGTCCCAGCCGCGAAATTTGCCGCGCGATCGCGCAGCTTAGTGAGCCTTTGTTTCACCGTGAGTTTCCTGTTTTGAGGGTTGAGCCCGGCCGCTGGGGCCAGAAGCGCGGGACGCTTGAAGTGTCACCGCATGCGCCGACGCGAAGCCAGCCGGACCGATCGAGTTCGGGAACACATCCCAGGCAGGCGCATGCCGAGGGACAGGTGAATTTGAGAGGGTGGTAGGTTGGCTGGATTTCGCGCTGCTTGCCCTTGGAGCTGTTACGCCATCTGCTGGATCGATTGCCGGTACAAGGTATTTGGCGGTTGAGACGACGCGGCTGACATAACCGTTCTGGAAGCCTTCCCAGGCCGAACCCGTATTGTAGCGTGACAGCGCCGCCAGGAGGGCCGCTTGGCGCCCCTGCCCGGCCGGCCGCTGGTAGTCCTGCACTAGGAGTTTCCCGGCTGCTCGCACCGATGCGCAAGCGTCGAATGCCGTGGCGATCGTCAGGCCCAGGCGGGCGAGGTTCGCGCTGTCGATCTGCATGAGGCCGAGATCAACTGAATGCCCAGCGGCAATCAGCTGTGTGGCAACGGCAATGGCGCCATGGGCACCTTGCGGCCGCACGGTCTGACGCGTCGTGTTGTCGTGAATCGCCAATGTGTTGAACCCCGATTCGGCACCTGCAACCGCGGCTAGCGTCGTTGGTGCGACGTCAGAGGCGCATCGACTTGCGAGCACGAGGAAATGAGCCGGGGTGATCAGCAAGCTGCTGGCTCCTGTGCAAAACATGGTCGAGATCGGGTGACAGCAAGCACGAGTTGCATTCTTATAAGAGGTATCTTAAAAGTCAATAAAAGGTGGCCAGAAAAATTATAAGAGACATCTATTTGCTGAAAACAATAGGGTTGCCTTATCGTCACGAGATGGCACGACCTAAGCGACTGACGATTGCAACGACATTGAGGTTGGATGCTTCGACCGTAGAGCGCCTGGATAAGGTTCTCGGCGATGATGAGAATCGAGCCGAGTTCATCCGTAGCGCCGTCGAAACCGCGATCGCGTTGAAGGAGATTGGTCTCCCCGGCGATGTGAATGAGGTTCTCTTTGCGAATGAATCGCTGGTTGAGTTCTGGGCAAACGCCATGCGGCGGCTGATTGAGACCCGGCGGGCAATGCGGGGCAATGAAGCCGCGACGCTCAGGGATGGCGGAACAAAATAAAAGCGGATTCGAATATGTGGGCGTAATTAAAAGTGCGTTATGTTTCTCCTTGGACTTATCTCCGGCTTTGCAGATCAGTGCAACAATGCCGAGTGCTTTATTCATCCGTCGTTTAGAATTCACCGTCCTATGGCGGGAGCCGCAACCTGCTCACTGGTCTGCGTTTAGGAAATCCCCAAACAGGTGAAGATTTAAGGTGCCGCAAGTTTGGGTTGCAAGAAGCTATCGTATTACACGTTGATGACACTTGCGATCCGCAGCATTCTATCGACGGGATTATTGAATCCTTCGAGTTTCACTCTTGCAATAAAGAATCGGTGTTGATTTTCAGCGAGATGTGATCCGCGCAGGCCTAGCTTTTCCACCGCCGCGTACACATTTATCGTCCCGGCGATGATCGGGCTGACACTAGCCGGGATTATTCACGAGCGCATTTCCTCTGATTTTTCTCAGGCGTGCTGTTCAACCTGACATCGTGCGGGCGTGACGGCTTACCGGCCGAACCTGGCTGGTTTTGGTAGGCTCTATGATGTGTTGGCGTTGGATGTGGCAGAGATCGGGACCGGACGGGGCAAACGCCCCAGTGATCAGATGACCAGCCTGGGCAGTCTGGCCAGGGCGTAGCCGAGGATTGCCTGGTCTGGCATTGAGCGCGGCAGATGCAGGCGGATCGAGCGTTTCAGGGTTTCGAGGCGGACGGCGAGTTTGATCAGGCGCAGGCGCAGGGTATCGAACTGGATACCACGCCAGCGCGACCGGCGCGGCATCAGGGAGCGCAAACTCCACATCAGCCAGTAGGCGCCGATATGCAGAAACAGGCGCATCTGGTTGGCGCTGGCCCGCGAGCACGAGGTCCGGTCGGCGGCAAGATGGGTCTTCCACGCCTTGATATGGTTCTCGGCCTGGCCGCGCGCGCAGTAGATCTCTTGATACAGGGTGCGCGGGGAACCAGCCTTCAGGCTGGTGACGATGAAGCGGGTATCGACCCCCAGCGGCCCGGCCTCGACGCGGGCGATGATCCGCTCGACGCGGTCCCAGCTTGCTGCGCCATCATTGAACTCTTTGAAGCGCCGGATTTTCTCTCCCGGAGCTTGTTGCGCGCGCGCCGTGGTGCTGGCCTCCAGCGCGATGACGTGCTTGCGCAGCGTCGTGGTCGGTGCGACGCCGAAGATGTAATCGAGGCGACGCGCCCGACAGAACCGCAGCACCTCCGGCGTGCAGTAGTGCGAATCACCGCGCAGCATGATCGCGGTGCGGGGCCAGTGGCTGCGAATGGCGTCGATCAGCCGGCGCAACCATTTGACGATCTGGGCCCCTTTTGGCCGACACGCCGGACGCAGCACCGCGGCGAGCATCCGGCCGTCGCCGTCGAATACCACAATCGGCTGGAAACCGTACTCATCGTGGTGTGCGTTGAACAAGCAGAGTTGCTGCGCGCCGTGAGCGGCATCGAAGGTATCGTCGATATCGAGCACGACCCGGTTGGGTATGGTGCGAAAACTCGCGCAATAATGCTCGACCATCGCCAGGCCCATGCGCAGCAGCGCGCGAGGCCCGGGCAAATTCTCGGTGCGTGAAATCGTCGCTTGCGAGCATAAATCGCCCGCCTCGGGCAGACGCTCCATCGCGAGTTTGAACATCGGGTCGTTGCGCAACCGGTCGGCGTCGTTGCCATCCTCGTAACCGGCCGCGATCATCAACATGCGAAACCGAATGATCTCGTCGAGCCCATGCTGGACACGCTCCGGCGTGCGCGGATCATCGATGCAGGCCGCCAACTGCGCGGCAATCCCCAGCCGCTTCTCGACCTCGCGCAATGCCAGCAGACCGCCGTCAGAGGACAGCATCTCGCCGTCGAAGCGGGCCAGCACCGGTTTGCCGGCGACAGGTGACAGACCGGGGAGGCATGGGGTAGTTTCAACCGTGGCGGGCATCGCGTTCCGTGCTGATGAAGATTTGGTCTCGACACCCAATTCTTACATCAAATCAACGGCTTACGCCATGCCTGCCAACCCTCGTGCATAATTCAGGCTAGGACCTCCTATCTGCTCGACTGTGTCGGCAAGGGGCCGGCGTGGTCGTCGACCCGCTATTCCCGATCGAGCCCTATTTGCTGGCCGCATCGACCTCGGCGACGCCGATCCGTCTCGTGATCGACACGCATCTGCATGCCGATCACCGCTCCGCCGGCCGCGCGCTCGCCGCGGCGGCCGGCGCCGACTACGTCATCCACGAACAATGCGGCAGCTTGCAGTGCTTGCCTTCCGCGCGCCGCGGATCGGGTTGCTTGCATAGCGAAGATCATCACGGCAGTATTGCCGCCGAGCGGTTTCAGTCCGAGTCATCGTGATTCCGTCAGTTGTTGCAAACCAACAGAATCACAACTAACTGAAATCGCTCAACTATCTTTTTTGTTCAGGTTCTAAGGGAATTCATTCTCAACAATTCTCCATCGTATGCAGGCTGAAAGCGATTTCGCTGCTCATTGCTTGGTCCGTACCACGGCCGAGATGGCTGAGCATGAGGTCGATGGCGCAGCGCGCTTGCAATTCCGGTGCTTGGTCAATGGTGAGAGTCATGACGCCGTCTCGTAGTAATCCAATGCTCTCTTCGGTCAATTCGTGGCCAATAAAAATGACCGGATCGCCATGCTTACCGTCGTGCAGCGCGTGACCCACCCCTTCATTGCCGCCGCCGGTATTGTAGATTGCCACGAGGTCAGACCAGTCGCGCATTGCCCGCATGACGCAATGATAGGCGCGTTCGGCCTCGTCGTTCGTTGTCATCACGGGCGCGATCTTGATGCCGGGCGCGTGCAGGTTGAGCGCATCACGAAATCCCTCGATGCGCTGCTTATGGGCTCGAAAACCCGTGCTGGTCGAGATAATGAGCGCGGTGCCATGCTGGCGCCCCATGCGCGCTGCGAAGAATCCTGCCGTGCGTCCGGCTTTTCCATGATCGATGCCGACATAGGCGATGCGTGGTGAATCTGGCACATCGGTCACGACGCAGATCACTGGACGCCTAACCGTGGTGGCGGCGTGAATGGCCGCGATATTCTCAAGCTGCTCCTCGCAATAGATGATGATGCCGTCAGCGCGCGAACTTCTGATCCGAGGCGCGACGCGCGACGGATCGGTCATGTCGATGCTCGTGCGCAGAATGGAAATGGATCGATCGAGAGTTGCGGCAACTTGGCCAACGGCCATCCCCAAACGCTTCATGAAGGGCGTTGTCGGGCGTGCGAGGATGACTTCGATGCGCAATGACCGCGCATGGGGTGTAGGGAGTTGGCGGCGAAGTCCCAATGCCCTCGCGGCTTCGAGAACGCGCTGTTCGGCCTTGGCGGAAACGCCTCCTCGCTCGTTCAACACACGGTCGACGGTTGCAATCCCGACGCCGGCGCGCTGCGCCACATCTTCAAGCCCAATACGGATTTTGCGCCGTTCCATTCTGTCTTCCTCCGCTTTGCCTGAAACATAGCTGAATGATGGGAAACCATCAAAATGATCCGGAGGGACGGGGCAATCTCCGAGTATAGGGCGGAAAGATAACGATCATAGCCGGGATTATTCACGAGCGCATTTCCTCTGATTTTTCTCAGGCGTGCTGTTCAACCTGACATCGTGCGGGCGTGACGGCTTACCGGCCGAACCTGGCTGGTTTTGGTAGGCTCTATGATGTGTTGGCGTTGGATGTGGCAGAGATCGGGACCGGACGGGGCAAACGCCCCAGTGATCAGATGACCAGCCTGGGCAGTCTGGCCAGGGCGTAGCCGAGGATTGCCTGGTCTGGCATTGAGCGCGGCAGATGCAGGCGGATCGAGCGTTTCAGGGTTTCGAGGCGGACGGCGAGTTTGATCAGGCGCAGGCGCAGGGTATCGAACTGGATACCACGCCAGCGCGACCGGCGCGGCATCAGGGAGCGCAAACTCCACATCAGCCAGTAGGCGCCGATATGCAGAAACAGGCGCATCTGGTTGGCGCTGGCCCGCGAGCACGAGGTCCGGTCGGCGGCAAGATGGGTCTTCCACGCCTTGATATGGTTCTCGGCCTGGCCGCGCGCGCAGTAGATCTCTTGATACAGGGTGCGCGGGGAACCAGCCTTCAGGCTGGTGACGATGAAGCGGGTATCGACCCCCAGCGGCCCGGCCTCGACGCGGGCGATGATCCGCTCGACGCGGTCCCAGCTTGCTGCGCCATCATTGAACTCTTTGAAGCGCCGGATTTTCTCTCCCGGAGCTTGTTGCGCGCGCGCCGTGGTGCTGGCCTCCAGCGCGATGACGTGCTTGCGCAGCGTCGTGGTCGGTGCGACGCCGAAGATGTAATCGAGGCGACGCGCCCGACAGAACCGCAGCACCTCCGGCGTGCAGTAGTGCGAATCACCGCGCAGCATGATCGCGGTGCGGGGCCAGTGGCTGCGAATGGCGTCGATCAGCCGGCGCAACCATTTGACGATCTGGGCCCCTTTTGGCCGACACGCCGGACGCAGCACCGCGGCGAGCATCCGGCCGTCGCCGTCGAATACCACAATCGGCTGGAAACCGTACTCATCGTGGTGTGCGTTGAACAAGCAGAGTTGCTGCGCGCCGTGAGCGGCATCGAAGGTATCGTCGATATCGAGCACGACCCGGTTGGGTATGGTGCGAAAACTCGCGCAATAATGCTCGACCATCGCCAGGCCCATGCGCAGCAGCGCGCGAGGCCCGGGCAAATTCTCGGTGCGTGAAATCGTCGCTTGCGAGCATAAATCGCCCGCCTCGGGCAGACGCTCCATCGCGAGTTTGAACATCGGGTCGTTGCGCAACCGGTCGGCGTCGTTGCCATCCTCGTAACCGGCCGCGATCATCAACATGCGAAACCGAATGATCTCGTCGAGCCCATGCTGGACACGCTCCGGCGTGCGCGGATCATCGATGCAGGCCGCCAACTGCGCGGCAATCCCCAGCCGCTTCTCGACCTCGCGCAATGCCAGCAGACCGCCGTCAGAGGACAGCATCTCGCCGTCGAAGCGGGCCAGCACCGGTTTGCCGGCGACAGGTGACAGACCGGGGAGGCATGGGGTAGTTTCAACCGTGGCGGGCATCGCGTTCCGTGCTGATGAAGATTTGGTCTCGACACCCAATTCTTACATCAAATCAACGGCTTACGCCATGCCTGCCAACCCTCGTGCATAATTCAGGATAGAGGAAGCCGATGGAGGCGATTGTGATGGAACGCAGAGATTACAGCTTGGTGGGCGCGGAGGCACATCGTGCCGAGGAGCGAGGACTCACTTCGGGGAATTGGTATGCGCACCCTATTCCGCGTAAGCAGATGAAAGAACTGATGCGCCGCAAGGATGGCCCCGCCATCCGCGACACGGTGATCTGGCTCGGCGTCATGCTCGTTTGCGCGATCCTCGGTGTCCATTTCTGGGGCAGTTGGCTCGCGGTTCCGTTCTTTGCGGTTTACGGCGTACTCTATGGTTCGGCCTCTGACTCGCGCTGGCACGAGTGCGGCCATGGCACGGCCTTTAAGACGGCATGGATGAATAACGCCGTTTATCAGCTTGCCTGTTTCATGATCATGCGAGAACCAACGGTCTGGCGGTGGAGCCATACGCGGCACCATACCGACACCATCATCGTTGGGCGCGACCCGGAGATTTCTTTCAAACGGCCGCCAGATTTCGTAGGCGTCCTGCTCAATGTCTTCGCCCTGAAATCGAGCTTTTTCGCGCTGCAAAAACTTGCGATCCATGCGTCCGGCCGGCTGGCTCCAGAGGAGGAGACCTTCATCCCCAAGATGGAGCAGAAAAAAGTGTTTCTCGTCGCGCGGATCTATATCGCCATTCTGCTCACTGTCGCAGCACTCTCGTTCGGCCTGCATAGCTGGATTCCGGCGATGCTCGTGGGCCTGCCCACGCTCTATGGCGGCGCGCTTTCCATCGTCTATGGCGCGACGCAGCATGCGGGGCTTTGCGAGGACGTGCTGGACCATCGGCTGAACAGCCGCACCGTCTACATGAACCCGATCAATCGCTTCGTCTACTGGAATATGAATTATCACGTTGAGCACCACATGTTTCCGATGGTGCCCTATCATGCGCTGCCTACTTTGCATGAACTGATCAAGGCGGAATGCCCGCAACCTTATCCCAGCATCCTTGCCGCCTATCGGGAGATCATCCCGGCTTTGCTGAAGCAGCGCCGCGACCCGAACTACCATATCGTGCGTGAGTTGCCCCGCGCCACGCAGCTGGCATCCGTGGATGCGACGGCACAACCGGCCGAAAAAACAATAACGGAGAACATGAAATGCCCCAATGGATAAATGCCTGTGCGGCAAACGAAATCGATGAGGAAGATGTTATTCGCTTCGACCATGAGGGACAAAGCCTCGCCATCTACCGGCTGGACGATGACCGTTTTTTTGCGACCAGCGGTTTCTGCACGCACGAGAATGTGCATCTCTCGGACGGTCTCGTAATGGGCCGCATTGTCGAATGCCCCAAGCATAATGGCCGTTTCGACATACCAACCGGCCAGGCCAAGGGCGCGCCGGCCTGCATCAATCTCAGGACTTTTCTGGTGAAGGTTGAAGATGGCCGTATTTTTGTTGATCTTGGTTGAGGCCGATCATGCCGGCGACAAGTGATCCTGGAATCGTTATCATCGGCGCGGGGGAGGCAGGTGTCCTCGCCGCTCTCACCTTGCGGGAAAGAGAGTACGCTGGCCCCATAACGATCATTGGGGCCGAGCGCCATCCGCCCTATGAGCGTCCGCCGCTATCCAAAACAGTCCTGACGGCGGCCGATCTTCCCATTCCGACGCTCATCGGCGGCGCGGACATGCTCACCGGCCAGAATATTCTCTGTCGGTCAGGGGTTGTGGCAACGGGCCTCGACCGCGAAGCTAGGGCCGTGCAATTGCAAGACGGCACCCGCCTTTCTTATTCCCGCCTTTTACTCGCTACCGGCGCGCGGCCACGAACCCTCAGCGTGCCGGAGACTGAGGCGCGGAATGTGCTGTACCTGCGGACATTCAACGACGCCCTGGCTCTCCGTGCCCGGCTGTCTCGCGGCGCCCGGCTCGTCGTCATCGGCGGCGGCTTCATCGGGCTTGAGGTTGCCGCCAGTGCCGTGGAGCGAGGTTGCGACGTCACCATCGTCGAGGCGGCCCCGCGCGTCTTGGGCCGTGCCGTACCGGCGGAGCTCGCGGCAATCATCACCACGCGCCATCGCACCGCGGGCGTTACCATCATTGAGGGAGCTGCCCTTGCCGCTATCGAGGAGCGCGCCGTCATCCTTGCCGGCGGCAGAGCACTCGAAGCTGACGTCATCGTCGTGGGTATCGGTGCCGTTCCTCAGACATGCCTCGCGGAAGCGGCAGGTCTTGCCATCGACAATGGCATCCGTGTCGATGAGCACCTTGCCACGGACGACCCCGCGATTTTTGCCGCTGGCGATTGTTGCTCTTTCCCGCATCCGGTTTTCGGGGGGCGCCGCCTGCGCCTCGAAGCATGGCGCAATGCGGGGGAGCAAGGCCGCCACGCCGCCAATGCCATGCTGGGCGCAACGGAGTCTTTTGCGTCGATCCCCTGGTTCTGGTCGGAGCAGTATGGCGACACGCTGCAAATTGCGGGCCTGCCCGATGAAGGTGATGAGACCGTAACGCGTGATAATGACGGAACGCCATTTCTCTTTCACCTCAAATCTGGGCGCATCGTGGGGGCGAGCGCCTTCGGTCCCATTGGCAAGATCGCAAGGGACATCAGGCTTGCGGAAAAACTGATCGAAACCGGCGCTTGCCCGCCCGCCACGGCGCTGCAAGACCCGGCAGTTAAACTCAAAACTCTTCTCCAACCTCGTGCGAATATGGAATGACATGCAGAAACTCCTGATTTTCCAATCCCTCTGGGGCATGCAGCGCTTGCTGGGCGAAGCGGAGGAGCCAAGCCTCGCGGCAAAAATCGAGCGGATTGCGGCGGCGGGGTTCGATGGCGTGACCGATCATTTCTATGACCGCGCCCATGTGGTCCCCCTGATGGCTTTGCTCAAGGATTACGGTCTGACCATTGAGGGGCAGGTTTTTCCGCGCACGGTAGCTGATCTGGAGCCGGCGCTGGATGTTGCCGGCGAGTTCGGCTGTCACCACATCACCATCCAGGCGATGGCCTGCCCCATGACGGTCGATGCCTGCCTGCCGATTTTGGAAGGCTGGCAAAGACTGGCGGAGAAGGCAGGTGTCGCGGTCAATATCGAGACACACCGTGGCCGGATGACCAACGACCTGCTGTTCACGTTGCAGCTTCTTGATGTTTTCCCGAATCTGCGTTTCACCGCCGACCTCTCGCATTACGTCAATGCGCGCGAGATGGAGTTGCCCATCCCCGCGGAGACTGAAGCCGCGATCAACCGCATTCTGGACCACGCCTGGGCCTTTCATGGCCGGGTCGCTGGCTCGCACCAGGTTCAGTTGCCACTGATTTTTCCGCAACATCAGCCTTGGGTTACGCAGTTCGAGCGTTGGTGGCGCATGGGTTTCGCCAAATGGCGGGAGCGCGCCGCGCCTGACGCCACTTTTTCCTTCACCTGCGAGCTTGGCCCGGCCCCTTGTGCCATCACGGGGCCGGACGGTCAGGATTTGACCGACCGCTGGGCCGAGGCTCTGCTGTTGAGAGAGAAGGCGCACAGCCTCTGGACTTGAGATTGTTGCTGCACGCCAAGTCTGCAAAAATATTTGTACATGTAGAAGGCGGTGTCGTGTGTCAGCTTGAGCAGGCCGGTTTCGGGATTGCGGGTGGCGACTGCGCGTTCGACCTGAATGATGGCGGTGACATGGGGATGCCAGTCGGTGCCGGCGAGCGCGCGAGGGGAGATCCAACACAATGCGAGGTGAATAGCAATGAAAATCGCACTCGACCCGTTTATGCACCGTCCTCTCTCTCTCGAGCAACTACCTTCGAAGGTGGCGGAACTCGGCTACGACTGGATCGAGCTCAGCCCGCGCGGCGATTTCCTGGAATGGTTCAAAGCACCGCGCGTTTTCCCGGATCGGATCAAGACCTTCAAGAAGGCACTCTCCGATGCGAAAGTTGGCATCGCGACGCTTCTTCCGATGTACCGTTGGGCTTCCAACGACGAGGACGAACGCCAGGCGGCGGTGCGCCACTGGAAGCGGGCTATCGAAATCGCGGTAGAGATGGGCGTTGACACGATGAATTCCGAATTCGGCCGTGGGCTTCATCCCGACAAGGGCACCTGTTATTGCTGCCACACCGGATCCATGATCGAGGCATGCGAGGATGCCTGGTGGCGCTCCATGGAGGAGCTCGTGCCGATTCTCGAGCGCGAGGGTATCAACCTCCATATTGAACCGCATCCGGAGGACTGGGTCGAACCGCTGCAGCCTTCGGTGGACCTCATCCGTACGGTGAATTCGCCCCGCGTTCGCTTTCTCTACTGCACGCCGCACACATTCTACTTTGGCGATGACACGGTCGCCATGCTGCGCGAGTCCGCCGACGTGCTGGCCCATGTCCATATAGCCGACACCTTCAATCACAAGGCATCCTCGGGCCTGCGTTACATCATCAATCCTCCGGGCTCGACGGCGCGGGTGCACCAGCATCTCAACATGGGGCAGGGCGAGGTGCCATGGGACGATTTCTACCGCACCCTGCATGAAATCGGCTTCGACGGCATCATGACCGCCTGCGTTTTTGCCTGGGAAGAGAAAGCCGACGAGTCCGGCGTCTTCATGCGCGGGGAAATGCAGCGGCTAATTGACAAGTATTGGGGCAAGGAATGAGCCTTCAGGTCGGCATCATCGGTCTGGGGATGATTGGCCAGGATCATCTCCGCCGCCTTACCCACACGCTCTCCGACGTCTCCGTCGTCGCGGTCGCGGATATCGATCGCAAGCGCGCGGCGTCAATCGCTCCCGCTGGCGCCGAGCTATGCGACACCCCCCACGCTCTGATCCGGTCGCAGAAGGTGCAAGCGGTCGTCATATGTTCCTGGGGCCCGGCGCATGAGGAGCAACTGCTCGAATGCATTGCCGTCGGCAAGCCCGTCTTTTGCGAAAAGCCGATGGTGACATCGGAAGAAGGCGCACTGCGCGTGATGGATGCGGAAGTTGCCTTCGGGCGGCGTCTTGTTCAGGTCGGTTTCATGCGCCGGTTCGATGCCGACTATCGTGCGCTCAAGGCGGTGATCGACGATGGTAGCCTCGGCTTGCCGTTGATCTATCGATCGGTTCATCGCAACGCTTCCGTCCCGGAGGGGCTCTACACCTCGGAGATGCCCCTCAACGACACACTGGTGCATGATGCTGACATCTCGCGCTGGCTGCTCAACGATGAGATAGCCGGCGTGGAGGTGCGGTTTCCCCGCCGGTCCCGGCAGGGAGGGGAACTTCGCGACCCGACCATCGTTCTGTTGCACATGGTCTCGGGTGCGATTGTCGATGTCGAGATCTCGGTCAATATCGAGTACGGCTACGACATCCGCGGCGAGGTGAGTTGCGAGACCGGTGTGGCTGCTCTTCCAAACCGGCCCGCGACGGTTATCTCGGACCGATATGGCATACGCCAGGCAATCCCTGCGGACTTCCGGGAGCGTTTCATCGAAGCCTACGATCAGGAGTTCCGCGAATGGATCGCGGCGGCCAGCCAGGGAACGGCGGCGGGGCCCTCGGTGTGGGACGGCTATGCGGCCACGCTGGTCGCCGACGCCGCGCTGCGCGCTGCGCAAAGCGGCCGCCGCGAGGCGGTCAGCATGAAGCCTAAGGCCGGCCTCTATGCCGAAACATCAAGATAGAAACGCAACTACTATAGGGAGATGATAGGATGATCAACGGAGAACGCACCATCAGTCAGCCTCTGCGCTGGGGTATGGTCGGGGGTGGTCGGACCGGCCAGGTTGGCTACAAGCATCGCACCGGGGCGTTACGCGACAGCACCTATCGCCTGGTTGCCGGCGCCTTCGATTTGAATGCCGCGCGAGGGCGTGACTTTGGCATCAATCTCGGCGTCTCTGAGGATCGCTGCTATGCAACCTATCAAGAACTCATTTGCGGCGAAAGGAGCCGTGAGGATGGTGTTGACGTCGTTTCCGTAGCAACGCCGAATTTCACCCATTACGAGATCACCAAGGCGCTTCTCGAAGCCAATATCCATGTGATCTGTGAAAAGCCACTGTTTTTTTCAACGGCTGAATGCGAGGAGATTGCCGCGCTCGCCGAGCGCAAGGAGCTGATTGTCGGCGTCACTTACGGCTTCACCGGGCATCCCATGGTGCGGCAGATGGCGGCCATGGTCGCCAGAGGAATGCTCGGCGAGATCCGTCTCGTTGACATGCAGTATACCCACGGTTTCAACGCCGGCGATGACGCCGATGCGCCGGATGCCGTGAAGTGGCGCACCAACCCGAAGACCGCCGGCGCGACATTCGTTTTGGGCGACATCGGAACACATGTCTACTACCTTTCCGAGATTGTGCTGCCGCATCTCAAGGTTGAAAAGCTGCTCTGCGACCGCAAGGCCTTCATCCCGAGCCGCGCACCACTCGAAGATCATGCGACGGTTCTCATGCATTACGACAATGGTGCGCGTGGGCGCCTTTGGGTTTCATCGGTCAACGCCGGCAATATGGGGTCGCAACGCTACCGCTTCATCGGCTCGAAAGCCTCGGTCGAGTGGTCCGACAGTCATCCCGATCAGCTGATTTACGAGGTTCAGGGCGAGCCCGTTCGGATCATGCATCACGGCATGCTTTACCTCGAAGAGGAAAGCCTCGCCATCGACCGAATGGGCGCCCTGCACACCGAGGGGTTGGGGGATAGCTGGGCAAACATCTACCTCTGGATTGCCCAGGCGATCGACGCGAAGGCACGCGGCGACGAGGCCTTCCTGAAGACCCATCACTACCCGGGCATCAAGGCCGGCACCGACGGTGTGCGCTGGCTGGAGAATTGTGTGCGCTCGGCCGATGCGGGCGCTGCCTGGGTCGATTTCAAATAACCACCGTTCAACGGAAGCCAAAACCATGAAACTTTCCATCTGCACCGACGTGATGGGCAACTACGCTTTCACAGAAATGCTTGATAAATGCGTGGCGCTCGGCGTTGAGGGCATCGAGATGACCGGCGGCGGCTGGTCTCCCGCGCCGCACTTCCGTGCCGAGGAGCTGCTGGCCGACAAGGGGCTTCTGAAACAGAAGCTCAAGGAGATCGAGGCCCGCGGACTTCAGATCGCCGCCCTCAACTGTTCGGGCAATCCTCTTGACCCTGGAGAGCTGGGTCGAAAGCACCGCAAGGAGATCGAGGAGACCTTTACGCTCGCCGGCGAGATCGGCGTGAAGAAGATCGTCACCATGTCGGGCCTGCCGGAGGCGGCGCCCGGCGACACCGTGCCGAACTGGCTCGTTTATACGAAGTCCTGGCCTGTCGAAATGCCTGAGCGCGACCGCTATCAGTGGGAGGAGCGGGCCTATCCTTATTGGCATGGGCTGGTGAAGCATGCCGGCAGCGTGGGGGTAGAGAAGATCGCGCTCGAGAATTTCTCCGCGATGCTGGTCTGGAACCCAGAAACATTGCTGAGACTGCGCAACGAGGTTGGGCCCATGGTAGGCATGAACCTCGACCCCAGCCATCTCTTCTGGATGGGGGCCTCCCCGATCGCCGCGGCGCGTGCGCTCGGCGACGCCATTCACCATGTCCACGGGAAGGACACACGGATCGAGCGCGGCCTGGCGGATGTCAACGGTTTGCTTGAACTCAAGGAAGTCACCGACGTCGCCAACCGCTGTTGGAACTACGTCGCTGTCGGCGCGGGCCACGATCTGCAATGGTGGAAGGAGTTTTTCTCCGTCGTCGGCATGATGGGCTATAATGACTGGGTGAGCCTGGAGATGGAGGACTTCACCATGTCCACCGAGGCCGGCATCCAGTCTTCCATCGATGCGCTGCAAGCCACCATCATCCGCTGAAGGAGGCTGAGCATGATCCGCATCGGCCTTGTTGGATATGGGACGGGCGGACAGCATTTTCATGCGCCCTTCATCGCGGCTGCCCGAGGCGTGGCGCTTGCAGGCATCGTTGCGCGGGCGCCTGAGACGATCGCCAAGGCAAAGGCAGATTTCCCCGATGCCCCGATCTATCCGAGTCTGCAGGGTATGCTCTCGGCCGGAGTAGATGCCGTGACAATCACCACACCCCCGCAAACGCGGCAGGATCTGGTGCTAGAAGCGATTGCGGCCGGGGTGCACGTGATCGCCGATAAACCCTTCGCGCCGAGTGCGGCGGCGGGACGGGCGCTGGCGCAGGCGGCAAAGGACAGGGGCGTGACGCTCGGAGTCTATCACAACCGCCGCTGGGATGCCGACATCCAGACCTTGCAAAAGCTGCTTCTGGAGGGCCCGCTCGGCAAGTTGTGGCGGCTGCATTCACGCATGGATTTTGACGATCCCGCAACGCTGGAGGCGGGCCCCACTGGAGGGCTACTCTGGGATCTCGGTAGCCATGTCGTTGATCAGGCGATGTGGCTTATTGGTCCTGTTGTCTCGGTTGATGCCCAGCTCGACACGGTCGTCTTGCCGCAAGGACCGACGGATGCGGGTTTCGTGCTCACGCTTCGCCATACGAGCGGTGTGCATTCTCATATCTCGGCGAGCAAGGTCAACCGGCTCAACACGCGTGAGTTGCGCGCCTATGGCTCAGCGGGCAGTTACGTTGCTGCCGGGACAGACGTTCAGGCTCAGGCGCTTTTTGCCGGCAAGCGCCCAATCAACAATCCTGACAGTTGGGGATATGATGACGAGGCTCACTGGGGAATTTTGCGGACAGCCGACGGCGCGACGAAGATCCCTTCGGAGCAAGGGCGGTATCACGCGTATTACGAGGCCTTCGCCGAGGCTGTGCGGACAGGAGGCCAACCGCCCGTTACCGCTGAGGAGGCCATCGCCGTTCTCGCCGTGCTTGACGCTGCACGTATCAGTGCGGCCGAAGGTCGGGTGGTCAGCATCGATTGACGGAGCGGGAGATGTGCAAATTCATCATAACCATCACGCTTGAGCCTGGAATGCGCGACCGCATTCTTGACCGTGCGGTGGAGGCACAGCGCGCGATGCGCGCCGAAAGCGGCTGCTTCGCGTATGACTTTTTTACCTGCACGGATGATCCCGACAAACTGCTTTCTTGGAAGCTTGGGCCGACAAGGCCGCGCACGACTTCCATATGGCGCAAAAATACACGCAGGCTTTCGTCGCCTTCCATGAGCAGTTCCATCGCAAGATGACCTTCGAGACGATCAACCCTGAAAGTTCGTGATGGCGCTTCCTGTCACAATCACATGTGCACCCTGCTGCTGGGGGGTGGATGATGTGTCTAACCCCCATCTGCCGGCCTGGGAAAAAGTGCTCGACGAAGCGGCGCTGGCAGGCTTTGGGGGGCTCGAACTCGGCCCCTATGGCTATATGCCGCTGGACGTGCCACGGCTAGGGCAAGCGCTCTCAGAGCGCGGTCTGACGATCGTCGCCGGCACGATTTTCAGTGACCTGGCAAGCCCGGGCAATCGCGCGATGCTGTTGCGGCAGACCCATGAGATCTGCGCTTTCGTCTGCGCCCTGCCGCGGCCGGCCCAGCTGGCGGGTCAGCGGTACGAAGCCCCTTATCTGACGGTTATGGATTGGGGGCATGACGAGCGTGATTATGCCGCAGGCCATTCCGAGCGGGCGCCTCGTTTGGATGGAGCCGCCTGGGCGGCTATGATGGACAATATTCGAGCGATTGCCGAACTTGCGACCGACAGATACGGTGTGCGTGCAACCATCCATCCGCATGCCGGCGGATATATCGAGTTCGCTGACGAAATTGAGCGCCTTGCGGATGACATCGGACCAGGCGTCGCCGGGCTTTGCCTCGATACCGGGCATCTGGCCTATGCCGGTATGGATCCTGTCGCTACAATCCGGCGCTACGCCGACCGGCTTGACTATATCCATTTCAAGGACATCGACCCTAAAGTGCAGAGCGCGGTGATGGGAGAGCGTGTCCGCTTCTTTGACGCTTGTGCCAAGGGTCTCATGTGCTCGATCGGTAAGGGCAGTGTGGATTACCGCGCGATCCATTCCTTGCTGAGAGAGCTTGGTTACGGCGGTTATATCACCATCGAGCAGGAACGGGATCCGCGCAACGCCAGCAGTATTCTGGCGGACCTCGCTGCGAGCCGCGCCTTCCTGCGAGAGACAGGATTCGACAATTGATCACGACAAGGCCGGCTCAGCCGGTCGGTAGCTCGTCACCCGTGAAAAAGCGAACTTTGCTGATTTGGTCATGACTTTTTAGCGACGGGCAATATTGGGATTTGCAAGGTCTGTGTGGCTTGAGGGGAAAAACCTTGCAAAACCGTTGGAGCGTTGCGCGGTGGTCGCGATCGTGATTCTCTCCCGTTGATGCCGACCATCATGTGTTTGGCGTGGAGGAAAGAATGCCGCCGAAGCTGAATGCCTCGCAGGATGATCTCGAACTGTTCCGCTCGCGGCTGGAGAACATCATCGACCAGCGGCATCCCCTGGTGCGGCTGGCCCGGCTGATCGACTGGCGGGTCTTCGAGGAACGCTTTGGCGCACTCTACGCCGAGGCGGCGGGACGTCCGGCGCTGCCGACCCGCCTGATGGTGGCGCTGCATCTTCTCAAGCACATGGATAGGCTGTCCGACGAAGCGGTTTGCGCGCGCTATCTCGACAGTCCGTATGTCCAGGCATTCTGCGGCGAGACGCATTTCCAGCACACGCTGCCCCTTGACCGATCCTCGATGACGCGCTGGCGCAAGCGGATCGGGGCGGAGCGGATGGAGGCCCTGCTCGCCGAGACGCTGGCGGCCGCCGAGCGGGGTGGGGCCGTGGCGGAGAAGCACTACGAGCGGGTCACCATCGATACCACGGTCCAGCCAAAGGCCGTGACGCATCCGACCGACAGCAAGCTGCTGCACAGCGGCATCGAGACACTGGCGCGGATGGCACGCCGGCACGGTATCACGCTACGCCAGTCGTATCGCCGGGTCGCGCGCTACGCCAGGCAGGAGGCGGCGCGCCTGCACCATGGTGGCAAACGCCGCGAGGCCGAGGCTGCGCGTTCCGGTTGATTGTGAACATCGATTCCGTTTGATTGTGAACGCCTAATCCGGTTGATCATGAACGCGGATTCCGGCGGATCGTGAACACCGGTTCGGGTGCTCATGAACGTGTCCTGGAGTGCGATGGTGGGGCGCCGCTGCTGATAGTCTTCAACCAGGGGTAATCCCGATCCTTTGCTGAGCAGCGAGGGATGGGAATGCCGGGAGAGAGATTGTCGATGCGGAAGATACGTGATGTTTTGCGGCTGCGATTTGCGCAGGGACTGAGCCAGCGAGCGATTGCGGGTAGTACGGGTCTGAGCGTAGGAGCTGTGAACAGTTACCTGAGCCGGGCGCGGCTGGCGGGATTGAATTGGCCTCTGCCTGAAGACCTTGGCGACGCGCAGCTTGAGACGCTGCTATATCCGCCGCTGCCGGATGTTGCGCCGGACCGCCGGCCGGTGCCGGATTGGGCGGCGGTGCATCGTGAATTGCGCCGGCCGAATGTGACGCTGTCGCTGCTGTGGGAAGAATACCGGGCTGGCGCCGGCGGCCTGGACGGGTTCAGCTACTCCTGGTTTTGCGATCTCTACCGGGAATGGCTGGGTCGTCTGAAGCCGACGCTGCGCCAGGTACATATGGCGGGAGAGCGGCTGTTCGTCGACTTCGCTGGCCACGCCATGGAAGTGATCGATGGGGCGAGCGGGGAGATCCGGCGGGCCGAAATCTTCGTTGCCGTACTCGGTGCCTCGAGCTTCATCTACGCCGAAGCGACCTGGAGCCAGGGGCTGGCGGACTGGATCGGCGCGCACGTTAACGCGTTGACCGCGATTGGCGGCACGCCGCGGCAGATCGTCAGCGACAATCTGCGCGCGGGGATCACGCGCGCGTGCTTTTATGAGCCGACGGTGAACCGCACCTACGCCGACATGGCGGCGCATTACGGCACCGCGATCATTCCGGCGCGGCCCTACAAGCCGCGGGACAAGGCGAAGGCCGAGGTCGGCGTGCAGGTGGTCCAGCGCTGGATCCTGGCACGGCTGCGCAACCGCCGCTTCTTCTCGCTGGCTGAATTGAACCAGGCGATTCGCGAATTGGTCGATCAGGTGAACGATCGACCGATGCGCGGCTGGGGCACCAACCGGCGGGCGCTCTATGAGCAGCTCGACCGCCCGGCCCTGCAACCACTGCCGCCCACGCCTTACGAATACGCGGACTGGAAGCGCTGCCGCGTGAACCTCGATTACCATGTCGAGATCGACAAGCACTTTTATCAGGCATGATGGGGATGATGTCACCGTTCTGCGCAGGGTCACACCCTGCGATATGATGCGCTCATCCAGGACAGGGGCATCGGGAGCACGGAGGTGGGTAGGCCGCAACTGAGTCTGAGCTGAGAGCTCGTTCTTTTATCTGGCCGCCCCTGCGACTGACCTGGATGCGCTGCGAGCGCGAATCCGTAATTGTCGTGTTGCCCACCGTCGTGCGCGAAGGAGAAGGAGGTAAACGGTGCCGCGTGTTATTGGACTGGATATCCATCGTGACTTCGCGCAAGCGGTAGCACTCGATGGTGGAAATTACACCCAGATGGGGCGCGTTCAACTCGACCGCGACAGCCTGACTGCCTTTGGGCGGCGACTTCTGCCAAGCGACGAGATCGTTCTTGAGGCGACGGCAAACACCTTTGCCGTCGTTCGTGTCCTGCGCCCGATGGTTGGCAAGATCGTGGTGGCGAACCCGCTGCAGGTGAGGCTTATCGCGGATGCGAAAATCAAGACCGACAAGATCGATGCAGGTGTGCTTGCCCAGTTGCAGGCAACAGGCTTTCTGCCGCAAGTCTGGATCCCCGATCAGGAAACCGAGATCCTGCGACGAAAGTTCTCCCGTCGGTCGCAGCTGGTACGTCATCGCACTCGTTTGAAGAACGAGGTGCACGCGATCCTCCATTCCAACTTGATCGTGCAATGCCCCTTCTCGGATCTGTTTACTGCTACCGGCAAGAAGTGGCTCGGGACGCAAAATCTGCCTGAGGGCGACCGGGAGGCCGTGGAACGTGGTTTTCGAGAGTTGGATCGACTGGCCGCCGATCTGGCTGCCTTGGATCGCGATCTGGCGACCCAGGCAGTCAACGACGTCAGATTGCAACGGATGATAACGATCACCGGGATCGACATGGTCTCGGGACTCGGGCTCCTGGCGGTTATCGGGGACCACAAGCGCTTTGAGTCGTCTGAGAAGCTGGTGAGCTACTTCGGGCTCAACCCCAGCGTTCGGCAATCGGGCAACGGCCCCGCGCGGCATGGTCGCATCACCAAACGAGGCGCTAATCTGGCCCGGTCACTGCTCGTGGAGGCCGCGTGGGCAGCATCCCGAGCCCCAGGGCCATTAAGGTCGTTTTTCATGAGGGTGATGGCGCGGCGGGGGAGCCAGATTGCTGCTGTCGCAACCGCCAGAAAGCTCGCGGTCATCATTTGGCATGTTCTTCATCGCGAGGAGGAATATGTTTTTGCTCGCCCAAGCCTGGTAGGCCGCAAACGCAGAGCCGTCGAACTCCGCGCCGGCCGGCCGCAGCAGCGCGGGCGCCGTGGGATCGCCGGACGGTATCACAACCCGATTACGAGAGCCGAAGAGCGGGCAAGGCTTGAGCAATCCGAACGCGCTTATGAACGCGTGGTAAGTGGTTGGCAACCAACTGGGCCACGAAAGCCTGGCCGGAGCCCCAGACAGGGAGACGACCCAAAATAGCTGCCAGCCGGCCTCGGATTTTGATGGTCAACATCATCCGTACTCGGTGCCGTTCCGGTTGATCCGCGAAACAGTAGAGGCACGGATCACGGCGAAGACGGTGGAAATCTTCCACCGGGGCAAGCTGGTGGCCACGCACCAGCGCAGCTTCTGCCAGCACCGGCCGACCACAATCGCGGATCACATGCCGAGTTCGCATCGGCGCTATCGCGATTGGACCCACGAACGGATATTGCGCGAAGCCACTGCGGTCGGTGACGACACCGCCGCCCTGGTCGAAATCATCCTGCGCTCGCGCCCGCATCCCGAACAGGGGTTCCGCTCCTGCATTGGCATCCTCGGATTGGCAAAGCGCTACGACCCCGAGCGGCTGGATGCCGCCTGCGCCCGTGCCTTGGCACTCGGAACCCGCTCCTACGGCTCGGTCGCTGCGATCCTGAAGAATGCTCAGGGGAGGAAGACCACGGACAAGACCGAACAACCCAGCCTGTTCCACGAGAACATCCGTGGCCCCGGCTACTATCACTGAAAGGAAACAAGATGCTGATCCATCCCATGGTGGAGCGCCTGCGCGGCCTCGGCCTGACGGCAATGGCCGACGCGTTCATCGAGATGCAGAACCAATCGGCGGCTGACGATCTGACCCGCGAGGATTGGCTCGGGTTGCTGGTCGACCGTGAGGCGACCAGCCGGGACAACAAGCGCCTCGCCCGCAGGCTGAGCCAGGCGCGGCTGCGCCAGAATGCGGTTGTCGAGGATACTGACTTCCGGACACCGCGCGGTCTGGACCGAGCCCTGTTCCACAAACTTGCCGGTTGCGAATGGATCTCGCACAGCCAGCATCTGGTCATCAGCGGCCCGACCGGCGTGGGCAAGTCATGGCTCGCCTGCGCGCTCGGCCACAAGGCGTGCCGGGAGGGCTTCTCGGTCCTCTATCGGCGGGCGCCACGCCTCTTTGCCGAACTCGCGACGGCGCGCGGCGAAGGAAGATTGCCCCGGATGTTGGCGGCCCTTGAACGCACCCGCCTGCTCATCATCGATGATTGGGGACCCGAGCCCCTGACCGCCGAGCAGCGCCGCGACCTACTGGAAATCGTTGATGATCGTTGTGAAAAGGGCTCCCTGCTGGTGACCAGCCAGGTGCCCGTGAATCGCTGGCATGACCTGGTGGGGGATCCCACCCTGGGAGATGCGATCCTGGACCGCGTCGTGCACCGCGCCCATCGCATCGAACTGAAGGGACCGAGCCTGCGCAAGCGTCACGCCGTCACCACACAATCCGATCAGGGCGCTTGACGAACCCCACGGAAAAATGAGACGGCGCAACCGTCAGTGGCAGCGATCCACCATGACCGCCGGCCGCCCGTCAGGCCCCGTTCAGGCCAGAGCGAGCAGGTGTTCATGATCGCCGGAATCGATGTTCACGATCGAACGGATTGACCGTTCATCATCACCGGAATGCGCAGCCGAGGCTCGCGTGCGCAAGCTGCGGACCTGGCTGGGCCGGCTGGCTCGTGACATCACCCGCAAGATCGCAGGCAACGCTGAAGCGAAGGCCACGTTCGCCGAAACGCTGGGCCTGATCAATCGCCTGCTTCGCCAGAAGCGCTCCGATCGCGGTGCCGACAAGCTCTATTCCCTGCACGCGCCCGAGGTTGAGTGCATCGGCAAGGGCAAGGCCAGGACGCGCTTCGAATTCGGCGTGAAGGTCTCCATCGCCACCACCAACGCCGCCGCACCCGGCGGTCAGTTCGTTCTCGGCATGCAGAGCCGGCCGGGAAATCCCTATGAGGGCCACACCCTGGCCGGCCAGATCGAGCAGGTCGAGCGGATCACCGGCGTTGCCGTCGCCCGCGCCTATGTCGACCGCGGCTATCGCGGCCACAGCGTCGAAGCCGAGGGCAGAAGGATCTTCATCTCCCGCCAGAAACGCGGCATCACCCCCACCATCCGCCGCGAGTTGCGCCGACGCACAGCCATCGAACCCGTCATCGGCCACATGAAGACCGATGGCCATCTGGGGCGAAACTTCCTGCTCGGCGTCGACGGTGATGCCATCAACGCCGTCCTCGCCGGCGTCGGCCACAACCTCCGCCTCCTCCGCAGATGGCTGATCAGGCTTCTTTGTGCCCTCGTCGCATGGCTCTCTGCCACAAACCGCTCACCAAGCCTCGGCTTCGCCCACCGCCAGATCACATAGTTCACAGGCGACTAGCTCGCGTGGCTTTTGCCAGCAAATCGATTCTCGCCCACCCGTTCGGCCATCTCAGGCCGCCGGAAATAAATGGCCTGGCCGCAGCGCAGCGGCCGGCCGAATTTCGGGAAGATTATCTGTACTAAGCTTATCAAGCGACAGATGTACGGGCGCGCGAAACCTGACCTGCTTCAGGCGCGGGTTGTCGGCGCATGAGCGTCGCCTGCAGAAAATGTGAGTCGTATCCATCCGGTGTGAACCGTCTGCCGGTACGGCAAGGAGGCGTACATAAAAGCGCTGCTACGAGCTGATTCATGGTAAGGGGCGGCGGGCGGATGGAGATTATCACGGGGGTAGAGCGCCGGCGCCGCTGGCGGGATGAGGACAAGCTGCGGATTGTGGCGGAGGCTGAGGCGCCGGGTGCGGTGTTTGCGCTGGTTGCACGGCGGCACGAGATTTCGAGAGGGCAATTGTGGAAGTGGCGCGGCCAGGTTCGGCGCGGTGAGTTGGTGCCGGTGCCGATGGTACCAGAATTCATTCCGGTGCGGGTAATGGCGAGTGCGGCACTGTCGATGCCGCGGGCGGCAGGCAAGTCAGCTTCGGTGAACGACGCGAGCGTTGATCCGATGTCGCAGAGGCGAGCCACGCGATCCGATGCGAGCCGGATCGAGATCGTGCTGCCGGACGGGACGTGTGTTCGGGTTGATGATGGAGTTGGGGTTGCCGCCCTGCGTCGGGTGATGACGGCGGTGCGGCGGTGATCCCGGTCTCGGCCGGTGTGCGGATCTGGCTGGCGTCGGGGCATACGGATATGCGCCGCGGGATGAAGGGGCTCGCGTTGCAAGTGCAAGAAGGTCTGGGACGGGAACCGTTCTGCGGGGATGTTTTTTTCTTTCGCGGACGCGGCGGGTTGCTGGTCAAGGCGATCTGGCACGACGGCGTGGGGATGTCGCTGTATTCGAAACGCCTTGATCGAGGGCGGTTTATCTGGCCGCAGACTGCGGACGGCGTTGTGTCCCTCACCGCTGGTCAGATCGGTTATCTTCTGGAGGGGATCGACTGGCGAAATCCACAACAAACCTGGCGGCCGCAAGCGGCCGGGTAGGCGCGAAGATTTCTGGGGAAAATCCTGGTCCAGAGCGGATTTCTGTAGCGAAACCCTGGAAATTCGTGTTGGGGTGGACGGCCCACCGGCATCGAATGTGCCAATATAAGGTCGAACAACGAACCTAATGAAAGGGCCGCCTAATGAAATTTAAGCGTATTTCGATGGACACGTCCAAGCATGTTTTTACGATCCATGGGGTCGATGAGCAGGAGCGCCCGGTACTGCGGCGTGAAATCAGGCGCGCTCAGGTTGAACCGTTCTTCGTCAAATTGGCTTCGACGGAGGTGGTTCTTGAAGCTTGTGCCGGCTCGCACCACTGGGGGCGGGTGTTGGGCGGTATGGGCCACCGGGTCAGGTTGATCCCACCGCAATATGTGAAGCCCTTCGTGAAGCGGAGTAAAAATGATCGCAACGACGCAGAAGCGATCAGTGAGGCAGCATCCCGCCCGACCATGCGCACGGTTCCGGTCAAATCGGTGGATGAGCAAGCGGCAGCGATCATCGTGAAGCATCGGGAACTCATGGTGAATCAACGAACCCAGGCGATCAACGCGTTGCGGGGGCACGCGGCGGAATTTGGCATCGTTGCCGCCAAGGGCGGTGCGAACGTCACAGCATTGCTTGCTCTCCTGTCTGCCGAGGAAGCGATTCCAGCAATTGCAAAGGCGATGTTTGAGCAAATGGGTCAGCATGTGACGGATCTCGATGCAAAGATCGACGCACTGGAGAGACAGCTGCTCGAACAGCACAAGGCCAACGCGGTCAGCAAGCTCCTCGCCGCGATTCCCGGCGTTGGGCCAATCACCGCGATCACCATGGCGCTCAACGTGAACCCTGCGAATTTTGAGACCGGGCGGCATTTTGCAGCGTGGCTCGGGCTGACTCCGCGAGAGCATTCTACCGGCGGCAAGCATCGTATGGGAAAGATAAGTAAGGCAGGCAATGAGAGGTTGCGGCAGTTGCTCGTGGTCGGGGCGATGGCGGTGATCCGCTTCGCTAAACCAGGCAGCAAATCAGCGACCGCTTGGCTGTTGCAATTGCTGGAGCGGAGGCCGCGCAAGGTCGCGGCGATCGCTCTGGCCAACAAGATGGCCCGGATCATCTGGGCCATGATGGCGCGTGGTGAAGCGTATCGGCATCAGCCGGTAGCCGCCTGATCTGCGCGCCGGTGCCGAGAGTTTAAGGGCAGACCAAGAGATGATGATCGGTCGAACCGACGAGCAACAAAATCCGATAGAATCACCGGTAAATAATATGCCGCACTTGTGTTTGGATGTTGCTCGCGGAACCCATCTGGGCCGGCGGCATGTGGCCGCGTACACAGGCCGAACGCATGATCGCTTTCGAACCGTCATCAAAGCTTGCAATGCCTACTTGAACTCAATGGGCCGTCCACGCATGATTCTATACGGGTCATGGATCTTGATCCTTCGACCCTGCCGAATGATATCGCTGCGCTGAAGGCGATCATTCTAGGCGACCGTGCTCGGCGGTCCGATACCGAAGCCTATATCGCGCATCTGAAGCTGCAGATCGAGAAGCTCAAGCGTGCACTCTACGGTCCCAAGGCGGAACGCACGGCGCGGCTGCTTGATCAGATGGAACTGGAACTCGAGGATCTCGAGACCACCGCGACCGAGGACGAACTCCGCGCCGAGCAGGTGGCCGCGAAGGCCAAAACCACGACTGTCGCCGGCTTCACCCGCAAGCGCCCGTCGCGTCAGCCCTTCCCGGAGCACCTGCCGCGCGAGCGGGTCGTCCTGCCAGGCCCGACCCAGTGCGCCTGCTGCGGTGGATCGCGGCTCGCCAAGCTCGGCGAGACGGTGACCGAGACGCTGGAATCCATCCCCCGCCAATACAAGGTGATCCAGCATGTGCGGGAGAAATTCACCTGCCGCGATTGTGAGAAGATCAGTCAGGAACCAGCACCCTTCCACACCATTCCACGCGCTTTTGCCGGCCCCGGCCTGCTCGCGATGATCGCCTACGATAAATTCGGCCAGCATCAGCCGCTGAACCGTCAATCCGAACGGTTCGCACTGGAAGGCATCCACCTCAGCGTCTCGACCCTGGCCGATCTGATTGGTGCTACCTGCGTGGCGCTGGAGCCGGTGTTCAAGCACATCGAGACGATGGTGTTCGCGGGTGCGCGCCTGCATGGCGACGACACCACGGTGCCGGTGATGGCACGAGGGCAGACCGATACGGCGCGCGTGTGGGCTTATGTGCGTGATGATCGGCCGTTCGGCGGATCGGGTTCCCCCTGCGCGGTGTTCTACTATTCACGTGATCGCGCCGGCGTTCATCCGCAAACCCATCTCGCCGGATACCGCGGCATATTCCAGGCCGATGCCTATGGCGGCTACAACAAGCTCTACGAGTTGAACCGGTCTCCTGGACCGATCATCGAGGCGGCGTGCTGGTCGCACGCCCGACGAAAATTCTTCGAGCTGGCCGATATCGCGCAGAACGCGAAGCGCAAGGCCCAGGGTAAAACCCCCGCCTTCGTGGCGCCGATGGCCTTGGCCGCGGTGCAGCGCATCGATGCGCTGTTCGAGATCGAGCGGGCGATCAACGGTCAGTCACCCGCCGAACGCCTGGCGGTGCGCCAGCAACTCGGCGCCCCGCTCGTCGCTGAACTCGAGATCTGGATGCGTGCCGAGCGCGCCAAACTCTCGCGCCACAATGATGTGGCGAAGGCGATCGACTATATGCTGAACCGTTGGTCATCATTTGCCCGGTTCCTGATCGACGGGCGGATTTGTCTCAGCAATAACGCGGCCGAACGTGCCCTGCGCACCCTTGCTCTGGGCAGAAAATCCTGGCTATTCGCCGGCTCCGATCGCGGTGGTCAAAGGGCTGCCATGTTGTACAGCCTGATCACGACGGCGAAGATGAACAACGTCGACCCACAGGCATGGCTCGCCGACATCCTCGCGCGCATCGCCAGTCATCCAGTCGCCAGCATCGAGAAATTGATGCCATGGAACTGGACACCGCAATCCAGGGCCCTGGCCGCCTGATCGTGCAGACCAATAAAATCCACCACGTCTTCACGATTGACCGTGTCGCCAGAGACCTCGGCGAGGATGAGGAGTGGCTCGCGGACATCGCCAATGAGATGGAACCCGAAGACGGCCTGATCTGGGTTTACAACCTCAGCGACGGCGGCGTCATAGCCTTCACCGACTTTGGTATCGAAAATCTGCGCGAGATCATCCTGATCCACCGAGATAGAGCCAAATAGACTCGTCCGCGGCTCTGACCGGATGGGTACTGTGAGTCTGACCCGACTTCAACAGTGGAACCCGGAACGATACGATAACGGCACGATAGAGGATTGGAAGATAACGGTTTTTTCGGAGCCGTTTGATGAGTTTTCAAAAACGTAGTGCCACGTATCGCGCGATTGTGTGTTGATCTTACTTGCATCGGCTCCGTAACGTGGTGTCCGGAGTCGGGGTCATGTTCTTCCGCATCAAACCATCAGGTGGCCGTCGCTACCTGCAGATCGTCGAGAACAAGCGGGTCGATGGCAAGGTCCGCCAGGTTGTGCGGCTGACCATCGGCCGGATGGACGAACTCGAAGCAAGCGGCCAGCTCGCGAGGCTCCTGGCCTCCGGCGCCCGCCATTGCGAGCAGATGATGCTGCTCTCCGCCATAGAGAATGAGGCGACCATGCTGAGCATGCGCCGGTTCGGCGCGCCATTGCTCTTCGGCCGGCTGTGGCAGGAGAGCGGGATCGCTGCGGTGCTCGAGGAGCTGCTGGCCGGGCGGCAGTTCGAGTTCCCGGTCGAGCGCGCGGTGTTCGCCACCGTGCTCCACCGGATCATGGTCTCGGGCTCGGATCGCGCCTGCGACAAATGGCTCGACGATTACGACATTCCCGGCACCGAGGAGCTCGGCCTGCATCACCTCTACCGCGCCATGGCCTGGCTCGGCGAGGAGTTGCTGGACGAGGAACAGGGGGATGCCACGCCCTTTGCACCGCGGACGGTGAAGGATCTGGTGGAAGAGCGGCTCTTCGCCCGACGGCATGATCTGTTCACCGACCTCTCGGTCGTGTTCATGGACACCACCTCGCTGTATTTCGAAGGTGCCGGCGGCGAGACGCTGGGCGCGCGGGGCCACTCCAAGGATTACCGCCCACAGCTCGCGCAGATGATCCTGGGCGTGGTGATCGATCAGGACGGAAGGCCGATCTGCACCGAGATGTGGCCGGGCAACACCGCCGATGTCTCGGTGCTGGTGCCGGTGATTGACCGCCTGCGATCGCGCTTCGGCATCACCCGGGTCTGCGTTGTCGCCGATCGCGGCATGATCAGCGCGGCGACGATCGCCGCGCTGGAGGAGCGCGGACTGGAATACGTCCTCGGCGCAAGGGAACGCACCGATCGCATCGTCCGCGAGGTGGTGCTGGCCGATGAGCGCCCGTACATCCCACTCTGCCTCGAGCGCGCCGGTGGCAACGAGACCCAGCTCTTCATCAAGGAGGTCAAGGTCGCGGGCAAGCGCTATATCGTCTGCCGCAACGAGGTGGTGGCCATCGAAGAGGCCGAGACCAGGCGCCAGGTGGTCGCCGCCCTCGATCGTCAGCTGACGCGAGGCGACAAGGCGCTGATCGGCAACTCCGCCTATCGCCGCTTCCTGCGCCCGGTCAGTGACGCAAAGCCCGGCCGCAAGAGCAAGCTGTTCGAGATCGACGCCGGCAAGCTCGCCGAGGAAGCCCGCTTCGACGGCGTCTTCGTGCTGCGCTCCAATGCCAGGATCTCGCCGCTGCAGGCGGTGCTCCGCTACCGGGACCTGCAGAATGTCGAACGGCTGTTCCGTGTGGCGAAGGCGACGATGCGCACCCGGCCAATCTACCATTCCTCCGACGCCGCCATCCGCGGCCATGTGTTCTGTTCTTTTCTCGCGCTGATCCTGCACCAGGCGCTCGACGAAAAACTCCGCCGGGCCGGCAAGCGCGTCGAATGGGCCGATCTCCTGCGTGATCTCGACCGACTGCAGCACGGCGAAATCAGTCAGAACGGCAAGCGCTGGCAGGTCCGCACCGAAGCTGGCGCCGCGGCCTCCGCAGCCTTCAAGGCCGCCCGCATCGCCATGTCACCCCGTCTGCAGACCCCCCAGCAAGCCGTAGCCTGATCCGGCTGCGCATTCCGCCCTGTAGTGCCACAGCTCCAGCGCACGCCCATTTTCACGCGCCTTTTCAATTGCTTAGGAAAACCCGCTGTTTAACTGGGGCCTGAGCTCAATCTCAGCGGAAATCAACATGCTTACGTATTTGAATCGGCAGGCTCATTTCTGCCTCGAATACTTGTCGATATGGCGCTGCATCTCGGCACGCACAAAGCGGCCGGTCTGGTTGAAAACCGCACCCTACTTAGCGATACCCAATTCAGGGTCCGGCAGGAAACGCCATTTCCTGAGCGGCCCGGCCATCACGTTGAGGTAATACATCTCGATGCCATACGGTGCCGCACAGGGATGATGGCCACGCGGGACCAGGACGACATCGCCGTCCGAGACCGCCATCGTCTGGTCGAGCGCGCGATCATCGGTGTAGACCCGCTGGACGCCGAAGCCCGACGCCGGGTTCAGGCGATGGTAGTAGGTTTCCTCGAGATAGGTGATGCGCGGATCATCGTCCTCGTCGTGCCGGTGGCTAGGATAGCTCGACCAGTGGCCGGCCGGCGTGAAGACCTCGGTAACCAGCAACGCATCGCAGTAGTCCTCGGCTTCCATCGCGATATTGTTGATGTGGCGCGTATTGGTGCCCTCGCCGCGGGCGGTCAGGACGATGCCCTCCGGCCCGATCCGCCGCGCCGCGTGCCCGCCCCTGCCCGGCGCCGAACAGACCGCGACGATGCAGTCCGTTTCGGCTACGAGCGCCCATTCCGCGCCGTTCGGCACATAGAGACTGTGCGGCGGGGATTTCTCGAAGACACTCATCCGCTCGCCAAGCACGCCCCAATCCCGCCCGGCAGCGCGGATCGACGCCTTCCCCTCGACCATCACGAGGATCACCTCGTTGCCGCCGGTCGCCTCCGCGGCGAACTCGCCGGCGCGCAGGCGGTAGAGCCCGAAGCCGACATGCCGCCAGCCGGCCGCGGCGGGGGTGATATCGTGCACCTTGCCGTGAGTGCCGAAGGGTTTGCGCAGCAGGTCGGGCATCCGGGAAATCCTGTTCTCGGGACGGTTCGGGTCAGTCGGCGACACGCTGGGCGGCCGCGTTGCGGCTGTAGCGCGCCCGCGCCTGTTCAAGTCGCTCGGGGCCGCCCGCCTGCGGTACGGCAACATCCCACCAGTGGCCGCCGGCGCCTGTGCCGGGAGCGGGATCGGTATCGATCACCAGGACAGTCGGGACGGCGCGGCCACGCGCCGCCGCGATGCCGGCCTCGAGCGCCGCGATATCCGTAACCTTCTCGGCGTGAGCCCCCATCGCGGCGGCATGGGCGACAAAATCGATCTCGGGCTGAACCTCGACATTGCAGTCCTCGTAGAGATTGTTGAAGGCGGCACCGCCGCATTCGGCCTGCAACCGGTTGATGCAGCCATAGCCGCGATTGTCGGTCAGCACGACGGTGAAGGGCACCCGCCGCATCACCGCGGTGGCGAGTTCCGAATTCGCCATCATGTAGGAACCGTCGCCGACGAAGCAGATCACCTCGCGGTCGGGCGCGGCCAGTTTGACGCCCATCGCGCCGGCGACTTCGTAACCCATGCAGGAATAGCCGTATTCCATGTGATAGCCGCCCGGCGACGCCTGCCAGAGCACCTGCAGCGCGCCGGGCATGGTGCCGGCCGCGCACATCACGATGCTCCGCTCGGTTGTCGCGCGCTGCACGGCGCCGATCACCTGCGCGTCGGTTGGCAGCGCGTTGCGATGGACCTCTGCGGGCGGCGCGGTGACGGCGGCGACTTTCGCATGCCAGGCGCGGCGGGCTTCCGCGTCGAAATCGGGCGCGCGGTGTTCCGTCAGCGCCAGCGACAGCGCGTCCAGCGTCGCCCGCGCATCGCCGACGATCCCTGTCGCGCCGTGCTTGTTCGCGTCGTAGCCGGCCAGGTTGATCGAGACGAGGCGCCGCGCCGGATTGGCAAACACCGTCCAGCTTCCCGTGGTGAAATCCTGGAAGCGGGTGCCGACGCCGAGAACCAGGTCGGCCTCGGCGCAGAGCCGGTTGGCGCAGTCCGAGCCGGTCACGCCGGGGGAGCCGAAATTCCGTTCGTCCTGCCAGGACACGGCGCCCTTGCCAGCCTGGGTCTCGACGAGGGGGATGTTGTGCTGGGCGGCAAAAGTGGCGAGGCGTTCCTCCGCGCCCGAGTGGATCACCCCGCCGCCGGCGACGATCACCGGCCGGCGCGCCGCGCGCAGCAGGGCAGCGACATCCGCGACTTCGCGCGGATCGGGTTCGGGGCGACGAATGCGCCAGGTCCGGGGGGCGAAGAAGGTTTCGGGATAGTCGTAGGCCTCGGCCTGCACGTCCTGGCAGAAAGCGAGGCAGACCGGGCCGCAATTCGCCGGATCGGTCATCACGCGCAACGCGCGCGGCAGGGCGGTGAGCAGGTGTTCTGGCCGTGCGATCCGGTCGAAATAGCGGCTGACCGGACGGAAGCAGTCATTGGCGCTGACAGTGCCGTCATCGAAATCCTCGATCTGCTGCAAGACCGGATCGGGGCGGCGGTTGGCGAAGACGTCGCCGGGAATGAAGAGGACGGGCAGGCGGTTGACATGGGCGAGCGCTGCCGCGGTGACCATGTTGGTCGCACCCGGCCCGATCGACGATGTAACAGCCATCGCCCGGCGGCGTGCCTTCGTCTTGGCATAGGCGATGGCGGCATGAGCCATGGTCTGCTCGTTCTGGCCGCGCCAGGTCGGCAGGCGATCACCGATGCCGTGCAGCGCCTCGCCCAGTCCCGCCACGTTGCCATGGCCGAAAATTGCCCAGACGCCCTCGATGAAGCGTTCACCCTCCTCGGTCATCTGCACGGCGAGCCAGCGCACCATGGCCTGCGCCGCCGTCAGCCTGATCGTGTTGCTCATGCCGCCTTCTCCCGTGCCTGGGTCCGCGCATCGTCCCAGATCGCGCAAAGCCGCGCGAAGCGGCGCGCCATCTCGGTCACCGCCGTGCCGTCATCCATCTCGCCCGTGAGCCAGGCGCGCGCCACTCCGGCAAAGATGGTGCGCCCTACAGCGAACCCCTTCACCAGGGAAAAGCCCGCCGCGACCGCGAAGCTCGCCGCGAGATCGGCTTCCGGCGCATCAAGGCCGAGTACCACGATGCCGCGCGTGTGGCGATCATGCGTCTCGATCGCGGTGCAGGCGGCCTCCCAGGCGGCCAGGCTCGCCATCGGTTCGAGCTTCCACCAGTCGGGATAGATCCCGGCGGCGTAGAAGCGGCGGATCAGCGCCGCGGTGGTGCCATCATTCACCGGGCCGACCTTGGAGGGAATGATTTCTAGGAGGAATTCCAGGTCATTGCGGCGCGCGGCCTCGAACAACCGCCGCACCGCCGCTTCCTGGGTTGCCCACATGGCCGCATCGTCGTCCGGGTGGCAGAAGCAGAGAACCTTGACGATGTTTTCCTTCGGCCACTCGGACAGGCCGCCGCAATCACTGCCGAGCGCGGGCTCGAAGGCGAGTGGGCGCGAGCCGGGCCACTCGCAGGGCCGACCGATCCACAGCCCCGAGCCGGAGGCCGCGTGCAGCGCGCGTCGGCCGATCCGTTCATCGCACAGGATGCCGTAGCCGTGCCGGCCGGCCTGCACCGAGAGCGCCGCTTCCAGGCAAAGCCGCTTGAAGGCACCGCCTTTCTGCGCCGTATAACCGTCCATCTCCTCGAACTGGGCGCGATGGTCGAAAGCAAAGATCCGGTAATCCGCGACGCCGTGCGGCCGGGTGGTCGACCAATGAAGCCGTTCAAGTTCGGCGTCATGTCGGAGAGCGGGTTCACGGACACCGCGCCGGAGAAAAAATGTCAGTTCCTCAAGCGAAGGATAAGATGGCGTACAGCCATGGCGCGAAACCGCGAAGGCGCCGCAGGCATTGGCGTATTCCAGAGCCTTCGGCCAGGTTTCGTCATCGAGCCACCCCTTCAGCAGGCCGGCGAAAAAGCCGTCGCCGGCGCCGAGAACATTGAACACCTCGATAGGAAAGCCAGGCCCGGTCTCGCCATCCTCAATCCTGGCCGGGATCGGACCTGCGAAGGCCACCGCCCCTCTCGCACCGCGCTTGCAGATCAGGGTCGCCCCGGTCAGCGCGCGCACCGCCCGTAACGCCGTCAGCGTGTCAGGCGAGCCGCCGGCGATATGGAACTCCTCCTCGGTGCCGACAATCAGGTCGAACAACTCCAGCGTCATCTGCAATTTCGCGGTTACCGCCTCGCTTTCGACATAGCGGCTCTCGCCCGCGCCATGCCCGGCCACCCCCCAGAGATTGGGGCGGTAGTCGATATCGAGGGCGGTTCGCGCGCCATGCGCCCGCGCGAGCCGCAGCGCCTTCAACACCGCAGCCTCGGTACGGGGATGACTGAGATGTGTCCCGGTTGCCAACACCGAGCGCGCCTCGGCGATGAGTCCCTCGTTGATATCGTCCTCGCAGAGGGCCATGTCCGCGCAGTTCTCACGGTAGAAGATCAGCGGAAACTGGTCTTCATCGCGGATGCCCAGCAGCACGAGGGCGGTCAGCCGCGCGGGATCGGTGACGACGCCGCGCACATCCACGCCCTCGCGGGACAGCTGTTCGCGGATGAAGCGGCCCATATGCTCGTCGCCGACCCTGGTGATCACCGCTGATCGCAGCCCCAGACGCGCCGCGCCGCAGGCGATGTTTGTCGGCGAACCGCCGATATATTTGTCGAAAGAACGCATATCCTCGAGCCGCCCGCCGACCTGGGCGCCATACAGATCGACCGAGGAGCGGCCGATCGTGATCACGTCGAGCGCCTTCATACGCCTACTCGCCGCAAGCCGGGTCGTTTCGCCATCGTTCAGGGTCTGCTGAGTTGCTGCCGGCACGATCAGGCGCCTTGTGGCTGGGGTCTGTTGAGTTCGTGCTGGAGTGCGTTGAGCCCGGCACCGCCAGCCATGTGGAACATAAGGTTTTCGAGGGTGAGGCCGTCGCGGGCAGCGTCGAGTTCGACCTCGCCGCGGGCGAGGATGATGAAATGGTCGCCGACCATGTAGGCGTGGTGCGGATTGTGGGTGATGAAGATGACGCCGGTACCGTGTTCGCGGGCGGCCTGGGCAATGTAGCGCAGCACGAGGCCGGACTGGGCGACGCCGAGGGCCGCGGTCGGCTCGTCGAGGATCAGCACCCGTGCGCCGAAATGGATCGCCCGCGCGATCGCCACCACCTGCCGCTGCCCGCCCGAGAGCGTGCCCACAGGCTGGTCGAGATCGGCGACATGGATGCCCATCCGGCGCAGTTCGCGGTCGGTGATCTCCCACATCGAGGCGATGTCGAGCCGGCGGAACGGACCACGCCCGATGGTCAGTTCGGACCCGAGAAAGAAGTTCCGCCAGATCGGCAGCAGCGGCACCAGCGCCAGCGTCTGGTAGACCGCCGAGATGCCGCGATCCAGCGCCTCGCGCGGGGAGCCGAACGTCACCGCCTCGCCATCCACCGCGTAGGTGCCCGTGCTGTGCTCGCGCAGCCCGGCGATGATGCTGATCAGCGTCGACTTGCCCGCACCGTTGTCGCCCAGCACGCAGGTGACCTCACCGCTGCGCACCGTCATGCTGACGCCGCGCAGCGCGCTGATATTGCCATAGCTCTTGCCGATATCGGTGAGCTGGATGATCGGCGCGGATCTCTCGCTCATCTCACTTCCCTCCGCTCGCCCGCAGACGCAGCCAGGTGTTGACCACCGTCGCCGTCAGCAGCGTCGCGCCGACGAAGAACATGAACCAGTCGGGATCCCAGTCGGCATAGATCACCCCTTCCGTCGTCATCCCGAAGATGAACGCCCCGAAGCCCGAGCCGATCGCCGAGCCATAGCCTCCGGTCATCAGGCAGCCGCCCACCACCGCCGCGGCGATGTAGAGCAGTTCGTTGCCGACACCGGCGCCGGACTGCACCTCGTTGTATTCGAACAGCATGTGCATGCCGAGAAACCAGGCGCTGAAGCCCACCAGCATGAACAGCACGATCTTCATCCGCCGCACCGGCACGCCCACGGCCCGCGCGCTCTCGTCGCTGCCGCCCACCGCGAAGATCCAGTTGCCGAACCGCGTGCGCAGCAGAACCCAGGTCGCCACCAGGATGAACAGGAACCAGTAGAGGATCGCGATGCTGACATCGACACCGCCGATCCGGAACGTCGAGGCAAAAATCGCATGCGCGGAGGCAAAGCCGGGCACATGGCTGATGTCCCCGGTCGCGACATTGCCGGTCACCAGCTTGGTGAGCGCGATGTTCAGCCCCTGCAGCATCAGGAAGGTCGACAACGTGACCAGGAAGCTGTGCAGCCGCGTGCGGATCAGAAGGTAGCCGTTCAGCGCGCCGATCGCCAGTGAAACCAGCAGCGCGAACACGATCCCTGCCCACATATTGCCAGCCACCTTCGTCGCGAACATCGACGCCGCCAGCGACGACGTCGTCACCGCGACACCCGCCGTCAGGTCGAACTCGCCGCCGATCATCAGCAGCGATACCGCAACCGCCGGGATCCCGATCGTCGCCGACTGGTAGAGCACCGTCGTGAACGCATCCACTTGTCGGAACGGCGGCGCCACCACGAAGAACAGAAGAAAGACCAGTATGGCCCCGCCCAGCGCGCCGGCCTCCGGTCGCTTTAGGGTCTTCCGCCAGAACGCCTGCTGAACCAGCTGCGGGTGCGCAGTGCGCGGCGCATCGTTCCCGGTCATCGTGCCATTGGTCATGATCGTCATCTCTCCTCCCGCTCGGCGCTTCGCACGGCCGGCGCCATCATCGGCGCCAGCCGGCGGGAAGCCTCAGGATCGGGCCAGGATCAGCGGGTGCCGCGCTCCGCGAACTTCGCGACCGCCGCTACGTTCTTCGAGGTCACGAAGGTTGGGCCGGTCAACACCGGCTTGCCGCCCCCGACCACGTCGCCATTCGTCTTGTAGAGCCAGAGGAAATCGACGGCCTCGTAGCCCTGCACGTAAGGCTGCTGATCCACCGCGAATTGCAGCTTGCCTTCCTGGATCAGGTGCACGGCCTGGGGATTGAGGTCGAAGGTTGCAACCTTCGCCTTGCTGTTAGCCATCTTCACAGCCTGGATCGCCGTCGGCGCAAACGGCGCACCCAGCGTCACCACATAGTCGATGTCACGATTCTGCTGCAGCTTCGCGACAATCCGCGACTGCGCGCCGGCCATATCGTAGCCGTCCACGTACAGCACCGACACCTTGCCCTTGAAGGTCTTCTTGATCCCGTCGCCGCGATCCTCAAGCTGGATCGCACCCTGCTGCTGGTCGACTACAAGCACATGCTTTGCACCCAGAGTGTTGAGGCGATCGCCCACCGCCTCACCCGCGATCGTCTCGTCCTCGCCAACATACATCAACATGCCGGCCTTCTTCCACTCACTCGTGCCCGCATTGAAGCCAACCACAGGTATTCCGGCCTTCTCCGCCTGCGCCAGCGCCGGATCCTCGGCATCCGGGAAGGCGAGCGTCGCCGCAATCCCGTCGACATGCTGTTGCGTCACATTCGTGATCAGCTGCGCCTCGCCCGAGGCGTTCGGGTTGTTCAGATAAACCAGCTTCACATGGTCCTTCTTCGCCGCCGCTTCCGCACCCTTGCGAATGATGTCCCAGAATGTGTCCCCGGGCTGCGCGTGCGTGATCATCGCAAACGTGTATTCCGGCGCCTTCGCCACCGCCGTCCCTGTCATCCCCGCCAGCGAAACACAGCCAAGCGCCACACCGCCCAGCAGACCTGCCAGCATACCCGTCCCGATCGTCCGCATCTTCATATCCTCCCTCTCACGCAGGCCGCACCATGCCAGACCCGCAAATATTTTTGCAAACTTATCAGGCATGCAAAAAATCACTCGGCCGCGCCCGCGTCAAGCAAATACTCACCAATCAATAAAAAAATTCCGTGAGCCACGCACGACGCGGCAAAGCACCTCAAGCTACCCCCTGAGCGACATGAGCAAAGCTGGCTCGGAGCGCCGCTTCCGGATCAGGATCATCATGCACCGAAGGCGCGAAGGGCTCGATGCTCACCGCGCCCGCATAGCCACCGGTCGCGAGGGCGCGGAGCTGACCGATATTGTTCAGACGATCCATCTCATCGACGAGCGCGCGGTGAGCATCCAGCATGTCGTTCACAGCCAAATCAGTTTCCCTGACGCCCGAGATATGGACAAGGCCAGTGAACTCCGGGAAGAATTCCCTCTCGCCGGCAAGGTGATGATGGAATGTGTCATGCACCAACTTGCAGACATCGCCGGCGCCGGCTTCCCTGATTGCCTCGATCGCTTCCCGTTTCGTCCGCAACGATGAGACAGGAAAGCCCAGCGGCTCGACCAGACCAGTAATGCCATGTTGGCGCAGGATCGGCACCAACTCGCGCAGGGCAGCGACCAGATCGCCATGCGGCACCGGCGTGCCATCGTTCAACGGGCACATGACGAGCGCCCGCGCACCACAGGCCTGCGCATAATCCGCAAGTGCAAGCGCGCGCGCAGGCACGTCCCCCGACCAGACATTGAAGGGGTAAAGCGCATTAATCGAAAGAATATCGACCCCGGATGCTACGGCCGCAGCCCTGACGGCGCCCGCCGGCATCGTGCCGACGACATCCGGAAGGTCGTTGCGGATCTCGATCGCCGGCATCCCGAGGCGGCGCGCAAGACCGAGGAAATCGGCAAGAGAAAGTTTCGGTGTTGCAATGTGATTGAGTGCGAAGCGCATGAGAAACCTCAGTTGTAAAGAGCAGGGCGCGCGGGCAGCGAAATCGGCACGATCGAACCCGGCTGGCTCTGCGCCTCTACACAGGCATCCGAGGAGACCGCGGCGACATATCCATCCCAGGCCGTCGGGCCGGATGCGGTTCCCCGCGCCGCCGCCTTGATGAAATCCTGCAACTCGAGATCGTAACTGTCGATGAATCGATCCTTCCAGTCGGTCATGATCGCGCTCTGCAACTTTGCATCCTTGCGCATCACGACCGCCATTGGGTCTGGCAGGCTGGCGAGACCTTCCTCACCCACAACCTGACACTGGATGTCATAGCCGTAGCGGCAGTTGACGAAGATCTCGACATCGATCCGGATGCCACTTTTGGTTTCCAGGAGGACGATCTGTGGATCCTCGACCCTCGCATGTGCATGCCGTGTCCGACGTGGAGAGATGACCTGCGCGGAGACGTAGTCATCGTCGAGAAGCCAGCGCAGGACATCAATTTCGTGGATCAGCGTGTCCTGGATCGCCATTGGCGTGATATACTGCTCCGGCACGGACGGATTGCGGTGCGCTGCATGCACCATCAGGGGCCGGCCGATCTCGTTCTCGACGACCGCCTTTAGCATGCGGTAGCCCGCATCGTAGCGGCGCATGAAGCCCACCTGCACGAGGCGGCGGCCGAAGGCGGTTTCGGCCTCGACGATACGCCCGGCGCCCGCCGCCGTGGTCGACAGTGGCTTCTCACAGAAGACCGGCTTGCCCGCCGCAATGGCGGCCAGGACGTATTGTTCATGGGTCGCGCCCCACGACGTTACCACCACGGCATCGACGCCAGCAGATGCAGCCAGTTCCTCGCCGGAGCCAACGACCTCAGCCTCGGGCGCAAGATCCGCCCGCGCGGTGCGGACGCTTTCGATATTGACATCCGACACGGCCGTCACTTTGGCGCCAGACAAGGTTTGGTTGATCCGCCGCATGTGGTCGCGCCCGATCGCGCCGGTCCCGATAACACCAATCCGTAGGGTCATTTCAGAGCTCCCGTTTCCAGAATTTGTCGATGTAGCGCTGCATTTCGGCGCGCATGAAGCGACCAGAGGCATCGGCCCGCTCCTCCCAGGCGAAGACGCAGGCGGTCATGATGCCGTCGAAATCAATTTCCGCGAGCGTGCCGAAGAACTCGTCCCATGGCACCTCTCCCTGACCGATATCGAGGTGCTGGTGCACCCGCGCAGCCGAACCGGGAGGGTTGACGATGTAGCGCAGGCCCGAACTGGCCCGGTGATTGAATGTATCGCCGACATGCACATGTGCCAGCACATCCGCGCATTCGCGCAGCATTGCCGCTGTATTGTCGCCAAAGTAGAAGGTGTGCGGCGCACAGTAAAGAAATCGCACCCGCGGCGAATTGACCGTGCGGATGATGTCCACTGCCGGCTGAAGGGTTTCCACCCAGTCCTCCGGATGCGGCTCGACATGAAGGTTGATACCCTCCCGCTCGAACACTGGCACAAGTTCCTCCATCGAACGCCACCAGGAGTCTTCACAGGCCTCGATCATCGAGCCGGTATGGCAACAATAGCAGGACCCCTTGTCGGGGTGTGGGCCACGGCCGAATTCCGAGTTCATCGTGTCGACTTCCAGTTCGAGGCAGATCTCGATGGCGCGCTTCCAGTGCCGCACCGCTGCCTTGCGCTCGTCGTCGTCATTCGACGCCCAGCGATACATCGGCAGCAGCGAGGCGATCCCCACACCGGCCTCTTTCAGCGCCCGCCTGAAGCCCCGCACCCGTTCCGGAAACACCCGCGGCGCCTTGAACCATTCCAGAAAATCTCCCCGCGGGGAAAGTTCGATCCAGTCGAAGCCGATTTCCTTCACTCTGAAGGGTAGTTCCTCCAGGCCAAGATGACGGTGCATGAACGGATCAAGTGCGATCTTCATCGTATGTCCTCCCTGCGGCAGCGCTTCGGCAAGTCCTGCCGCGCGGTCCGGCATCTCTTCTTACGCGCTCTGGAACGGGCACGCCGCGTGCGCTGTTGACGATTTTTCGTCAGCGGCGCACTCTCGCGCATGACTGGAGCCCAAGCTTCCCGCAAGACACGGCCGCGCGCCCGCCTTGCCGACATTGCGCGGGTGGCGGGTGTAAGCATTGCCACAGTGGACCGGGTCTTCAACGAGCGTGAGTCAGTTTCAGATGCCGCGCGCGAACGGGTGATCCAGGTCGCGCGCGAGATGGGTGTGCGCCGGGATCTGCCAGAAGCCTACAGGCCGATCACGCATCTTGACCTGATCCTGCCGCAGAACGACTCACCATTTTTCGTCCGCCTTCGGGCGGCTTTCCGCGACGGTATCGCCATGCTGGATCGTGGCATCGCCATGCACCGGCACATCCTTGCCGTGGAGGATACCGCAAGCTTCGTGCGCCTCATTTCCGAGACGTCGTACGCACGAAAAGGAATGATCCTCGCCGTCCCGGACCGACCGGAGATCCGTGCCGCGGTCCAATCCATCCAGGCCGCCGGCCAGAAGGTGGTAACGATCGTGACCGATCTGCCGGGTCTCGCCGGAGCTGATTATCTTGGCATTGATAATCGTCAGGCAGGCGCCACTGCCGCCCATCTTCTCGGGCGCAGCTGCCGGCAGAGTGGCCGGGTCGCCGTTCTCGGTGCCCATCACGACTGGGCTGGTCATGTCGAGCGCATGGGAGGCTTCCAGACGACGCTATCGCGCGATTTCCCCCACCTGCATTGCGAGATCATCGAAATGGATACGCGCGACGACCCTGATCGTTGTGCGCGTTCTCTGCGAGCGGCATTGTCGTTCGGGCCGCTTGTCGGCGTCTACAATACCGGCGCCGGCTCGATCGGCATCATGAATGCGCTGAAAGGGGCTATGCCGCGTCCATTCTGGATCGGACACGAGTTATCCGACGATCACATCATCTATCTCAAGGACGGCACAATGGATTACGCGATTGATCAGAATCCGCGTGGCCAGGCCCTAGGTAGCTTGCAGACCCTTCTTTACCGCTGCGGTCTGATCACCTCCACCCCGGCACTGTCGCATGCCGAACTGCGAATTTACACCCGGGAGAATCTGCCCGCCCGCAATTATGAGGAATCTAGTCAGTTGTCGTTGGACTAGGTGTTTAGTCCCGGAATTTGGTCGATTGGGGTGATGATGAACCCGTTTGGCTCTGACGTCCATCGTTTGCAGATGAATTCGTTTGGTATGAGACCCTTTAGGGTCTTGAGCCATTGGGCAAAGTTGTAGGCGTCGATCAAGTCGCGAAGGTGGCGGCGCAAAATATCATGTGACACTGCGCGTCATCGGCGAAGCCTACCGCTTCAGGCCTGGGACATCGACCACGCGCTCGCCGCAATCCACGCGCCGGGGCTTCCGTTCATCCTTGTCTGCGCGGGCTGCTTCGCGAAGGTTGGCCGGGTCACTTCGCTGTGGATGGGCGTGGAACGCAATCAGGCCTTGCTGCATTTTCAGTCGAAGATCGAGACTGCGCTGCGGCGGATCGTGCTGGCGCCGGAACACCGCCGCTACGCGCCTCACGTGACACTATTCAGTTCGCACTTTAGCGACAACCATGCGGTCTAGACTTTGGAGGTCGAATACTAACTCGGTGCCCGGCACCCGCGCCCTGACGAAAGTCGCCACCGTCAGAGCGGTGCCGCGGGTCCCGGAGACGAGTCGTAGGCACCCCAGACCGACTGGTCGAAGTTGACCATCGCCCCCGTCATCAATCCGGATTCGGCGCTGGAGAGGAAGGCAACCGCGCGCGCGACCTCGGTCGGGTCGATCAGCCGGCCGAAGGGTTGCTGCGCTGCGGCGTCGGCCAGCCAGTTCTCGCTGGCGCCGTGGAATTCGGTCTGAACCCGGTGTTCGCCATCGCTCGCCATCCAGCCGATATTCAGGCCGTTGACGCGGATTCGGTTGCGCAGGAGTGCATAGGCGGTGTTCTGCGTCAGGGTCGCCAGCGCGCCTTTCGAGGCGCAGTAGGCGGAAATGAAGGGCTGCCCAGCCTTCGCCGACATCGAGCAGATATTGACGATCGTGCCTTCGGTATTCTCTCGCCGCATGATCCGGATTGCATCCTGCATGAGAAAGAACGGTCCGCGGACGTTGACGGCGAACATGCGGTCAAACAGATCCGGGGAGGTATCGATGATGGTGCCGCGGTCGGTGATCGCAGCGGCGTTGACAAGGACATCGACCCGACCGAAAGCGGTGTCGGCCGCGGCGACGACCGCTCGGCAATCCTCGACCTGCCCGAGATCGGCTTGCACGAAGATTACCCGAGCGCCAGTGGCTTCAGATATTTCCCTTGCCCGCGCCTCACCCTTTTCACGCGAGCGGCCACAGGTGACCAACCCGGCGGCATCGCGCTCGGCGAATAGCCGGGCGATCGCCAAGCCAAGCCCTTGGGTGCCGCCGGAAACAATCGCGATTTTTCCCGACAATTGAGCCATCATCGGGTCTCCTGAATAGAATAGCCGGCGCGACGCAGCGCATCGGCGAGAGCGTCGTGGCCGATTTTCGCATAGCGCGCCGGCGGTGCCTTGGCCGGGTCTTGCTCGGCCTCGACGACGAACCAGCCTTCGTAACCGAAATCGGCAAGACGCTGGATGACCGGTCCGAAATCGATGGAGCCGTCGCCCGGCACGGTGAAGGCGCCAGCGAGGACCGCATCCAGAAAGGACTGCCGCGTACGGTCGAGCCCCGCGATCACTGGCTCTCGCACATCCTTAACGTGAACATGGCGGATTCGCCTGCCATGTTTCGTCAGCACGCGGAACATGTCGCCGCCGGCAAAGCGGAGATGCCCGGCATCGAAAAGCAGGCCGACGGCCTCGCCGGTATGGGCCATCAGCAGGTTGATGTCGCGCTCGGTCTCGACCGCGGTGGCCATGTGATGGTGAAAGGCGAGCGGAACGCCTTGTTCCGCACAGTATTCGGCAAAGCTCGTCAGGCGCCGCCCATAGGCGGGAAACGCATCCTCCGCTAACACACGGCGGCCGGCGAGCGGGGCGTTGCGGCGGTTCTGCAGCGTGCCGGCAGTTTCGCCGTAGACGAGGCAGGAAGCACCGAGTTCGCGAAACAGGGCGAGTTGCGCGGCGGCCTGTTCGCGCTCGGCCACGAGATCGTCCGGCGCGTCCAGCACCGTTCCGGAATACCAGCCGCCGACGAGGGAAAGATCGAAAGCGTCCAGCTTTGCCCGCAGCGACGCAGCATCTTTTGGAAACTTGCCGCCATTCTCGACGCCGATGAAGCCAGCGGCGCGGCTTTCGGCGAGGCAGGTTTCGAGCGGCGTGTCACCGCCGAGTTCTGGCAGGTCATCATTCGTCCAGGCGATCGGGGCAATGGCCAGCTTGGCTTTCATTCAGAGTCCTCCCATACTGCGGCTCTGGCATGCGATCCGCGCCGCTTTAGAACTTTTATTGCCAATAGTGGTTTATTGCAAGCTTTATTGCAATAATACCGCCGCCGGAAGCGTCATGTTCCTTCAGTGCGCCGGCGACGAAGGCCGGCGGCACCGCGGCTGCGATCCTTCTCGGTGACGGTGGGGATACGTGGCAATTCGTCTCGGCTGCCCTGAAGGATCGCCGCACTCGCCACCGCAAGGCATTGCACGAGGCACATCGGCGCCGCGAGCGTGCGCGTGAACGAGTATTCATCCTCCGGAACCGTGAATAGCGCCTGTGCATCCTTGACAATCTGCGCCAAATATCCTGACGACGGACACCAAAGTCGCGATCACTTTTTTCATCCTGAACGCCGCGCCACAGGAATTCCCGTTTTGAAGAACTCTTTCGCTATTGGCCGGTGACCGTTGGGATCCTTGGATCGACGCTGTTGTGCTGCAGCCGGGCCGCCACGGCGACCATCAGTGCCTGTGCGAGGCACATCGGTGCTGCTAGCGAGCGCGAGAATGTATATTCATGCTCGGGCACCGCGAAGAGGATTCTTGCTGACTTCATGAGTGGCGAGAGCGTCGTATCGGAGATCGCGATGATCGGCACACCGGATTGTTCGGCTTCTTCCGCGATGTTCACGACTTCATTCGCATAGAAGCGGAAGGTAACGGCCATAAGCACGTCGGTCGGTCGCATGGTGCGCGCCACATGCGTCGCAAGACCGCCGCTTTCATCCAGTAGGACGCAGCGCTTGCCCAGCATGGTCAGGATGTAGCGCAGAAGGTTGACTACCGGTTCCGACCTGAGCTGCCCGATCAGGTAGACCGTATCGGCACGCTCAATCAGCTCTGTCGCGTTTACCATGTCCGCGGCACTGATCTTGTCCAACAGACCTTGCAGAGAAGCGATATCGCGAACTACCAAGTCCCTCAGAAAGCCGAGTTCAGAGTGGTCCTCGAGCAGCTGGAGTTCGTCTTCCAAAGCCCTCTTCCGGGCGTCAAAGCCAGGGGCGGCCGTCGACAGGCGTTTCTGGAAGAGGGTTTGCAGGTCCTTAAAGCCCGTATAGCCAAGCCATTGTGCAAAGCGGACAAAGCTTGACGCATGGATGTTGCAGCTTGCGGCGATCGTGCTTATAGGGCGAATTGCAACGTCATTTGGGTTTTGGGTGAGGTAGACTGAGATCCGCTGATAGGTCTTGCTCATCTGGTCATACCGATCATGAATGAGCCGAATGAGATCCTCGTAGTTCTCCGGTGCCTTTTCGCTGGTTGTCACGGCTTTGTCCCTTCATAGTTCGGCGGCCCCCGAAGCTCAGGCTGCCCATTACCCCTGAAACACAAGTGTATTGAATAAGATAAGGCGCTGCAATGTATGTTGCGGCGCCCGTTCTTGATGAGGCTCTGGTGCAAACGGCTGGCCGCGATATCGTACTAGCCATTTGGTGACTTTGAGGGCGGCGCAATGGCCAGGTGTGACTTCCGCCTCAGCACCAAGCGTGACGTTGCCGCGGCCAAGGCGTTCTTCCGCAAGGCGATCAAGGGTCAGAAGGGTCAGGGCTCGGGTCCGCGGACCGTCACGCTGGACGGCTATGCCGCATCGCACCGCGCGGTGCGCGAGATGAAGGCTGACGGTGAACTGGCTGCTGACACGAAGCTGCGATCGTCGAAGTATCTGAATAACCTTGTTGAGCAGGACCATCGGGGCGTGAAGTCGCGGGTCGGTCCAACGCTCGGCTTCAAGCGGTTCGAGACCGCCGCGATCACGGTAGCCGGGATCGAATTGAAGCGACGGATCCGCAAGGGGCAATTCCGCCTCGGTCGGCTACGTCTTCGGGGTCGACCTGCGCCTGCCGTCTGGGAGGCCGTCCTCGCCGCCCATTAAAGCGACAACATCGCAGCCTCGCCGCCACAACCTTTGGCTCGTCAGGCTATTCGCACCAGAGCCGTTGATGATACTACCCCACCCCGAACATTTAAACGGTTGTGGTCAGTGCGCGGAAGCCACGACTCTGTTGACCACGAGATCGGGCGAGATTTTCCCGCCGAAGAAATCCAGCACATTCTGCACGGACGAAACGGCCATCCGCTCGGCACATTCCGCGGTTAGGCCGGCGATGTGGGGCGAGAGGAGGGCATTGTCCAGCGCGGCAAAGGGGCCGCCATCCACCGGCGGCTCCGCGTCGAAGACATCCATGCCCGCGCCGAAGACATGGCCCGAAGCCAGCGCCGCGCGCAGCGGCTCCTCGGCCACGATGCCGCCGCGCGCGGTGTTGGCAAGGATTACGTTGGGCTTCATCGCCGCGATTTCATCTGCGCCGATCAGGGGCTTGTCGCCCTTCGGGATGTGGACCGAGATGCAATCGGCCCAGGCCAGCCCCTCAGCTAGCGTTTCGACAGGGGAAACATCACCTTCCGGCCAGCCTGCCTTAAGTAGGAACGGGTCGTAGGCGCGCACCTCCATCTGGAAGCCCTTCGCCATGCGTGCAAGGCTGCGGCCGATGCGGCCATAGCCGAGGATCAGCAAGTTCAGCCCGCTGATCTCGCGCGCCTCCAGCCGGTTGCGCCAGCCCCAGGGCCCCTCGCGCACGGCGTGGTCCGCCACCAAAGCGCGCTTGGCCAGGGCAAGGATCTGCATCATCGCATGTTCGGCGACCGAGACGGAGTTTACGTCGCCGACCACCGTCAGCGCGATTCCCCGCGCGTTCAGCGCCTCCAGATTGACCGCGTCGTAACCCACGCCATGGCGCGAAACGACCTTGAGCTTGGGAGCCTTCGCCACCGTCTCGGCCGTCAGAGGCTGGGTGCGCAGAATGAGCGCGTCGGTCTTGTAGATCAGCGGGATATAGGAGGCCTCGGACACCTCCTCGATATAATCGAAGGTGTAGCCGTTATGGGTCGTCTGTTCGAGCAAAGCCACCCCGGAGGGATGCAGTTTCCCGGCGGCCAGAATATGCGGCATCAGTAGGTTCCCCCCTTGTTGCCCGTGGACCCAGCTGCCTTGGGCTCAGCGCCGGTTAATTCGCGCCAGCGTGCGACCGAGGCGGCCGCAGCACCCGCCAGCAGCCGCGTGTCGCCCGAGACCGTGGTCATATGATAGCCCCAGCTGATCGCCTTGGCAGCGTATTCGGGCGTCCCGCAATGCAGCGCAGCCTTGATGCCCGCCGCGCGGCAGACGGTGGCGATGCGCTGGATGAGTGCGATCATCTCGTCCTCCTGCCGGTCGAAGCCCGGGGGCAGGCGGCCCGCCTTCGTGCCCAGCGTCAGATCGGCGGGGCCGACGTAGATGCCATCCAGCCCTTGCGTCGCAGCAATCTCTTCCAGATTGTCCATGCCGACCTGTGTCTCTATCATCGCAAAGGCGAGGATCTCGTCGTTCATTGCAAGCCCGTAGCCCGGCATGACGACGCCCGCGCGGGTCGGGCCGAAGCTGCGCTGACCCTTCGGCGGATAGCGCAGGTAGGAGACGAATTCCTCTGCCTCGGCGCGCGAGTTGATCATCGGGCAGATGATCCCCATCGCACCCGCGTCGAGCGTCTTCATGATCGCCGCCGGGTCGAGCCAGGGCACCCGCGCCATCGCCACCACGCCCGAGGCCCGCATCGCCTGGAACATCGGCAGGACCGCGGAATAGTCCAGCGCCCCGTGCTGAATGTCGATCGAGATCGCGTCATAGCCCTGCGCCGCCATGATCTCGGCGGTGAAGGGATTGCCTATCGAAAGCCAGCCGTGCAGCACGGGCCGGCCCTCAACCCAGATATCCTTGAGCTTGTTGCGCATGATCCCCCCTCAGAAAACGACTTGTGCCAGCTTCGTGTCGAGGTAGTCGGTGATCCCCTCGGTCCCGCCCTCGCGGCCCATACCGGAATGGTTGGTGCCGCCGAACGGTGCCTCGGAGGCCGCAAGGGCGAAGGAGTTGATCCCGACCATCCCCGATTTAAGCGCCGCCACCGTGCGCCGCGCCCGGTCGGCCGAGCGAGTGAAGGCATAGGCCGACAGCCCCATGTCGCATGCATTGGCGCGCTCCAGCACCTCGTCCTCGTTGGTGAAGCGGGTGATGGCAGCGACAGGGCCGAAGTTCTCTTCGGCGAAGACGGCCATGTCGTCGGTGACCTCGGTCAGCACGGTCGGTTCGTAGAAATGGCCGGTGTTGTGGGTAGGCGAGCGGCGGCCGCCATGTGCGAGCTTCGCCCCGGCCTTCACCGCCGCCTGCACTACGCCGTCGATGTCTTCCAGACGGCGGGCGTTGATGAGCGGGCCCATTGTAGTCGCTGGATCTAGCCCGTCGCCCAGCACGATGGCCTTGGCACGGTCCACGAAGCCCGTGACGAAGGCATCATGCAGGCTGTCGTGGACGAAGATCCGGTCGGGCGTTACGCAAACCTGCCCGCAATTGGCGAATTTCGTTGGCACCGTCATATCCAGCACATGCTGCAACTCGGCGTCGTCGTAGACGATAAGCGGCGCGTTGCCGCCGAGTTCCATCGACACCTTCTTAACGGTGTCGGCTGCATCGCGGATCATTTGCTGACCCACCCGCGTCGACCCGGTCAGCGAGACCTTGCGGACCCTTTTGTCCGCCATGATTGGTGCATAGGTCGCGGCCGTACTGCCCACGACAAGGTTAACCGCGCCATTGGGCAGGCCGCCCGCGCGGATGCAATCCACCATGATCATCGCTACGCCGGGCGTCTGAGACGAGGGGCGCAGCACGACCGGGCAGCCAGCGGCGAGCGCCGGGGCCAGCTTGCGAGCGGGCAGGGCGGCTGGAAAGTTCCAGGCCGTGAAGGCGCCGACCACGCCCACTGGCTCGTACGTCACTTCGAACCGGCCGCCGGGAACGCGGCTGTCCACGATACGGCCGTAGATGCGGCGGGCCTCTTCGGCGAACCAGCGGAACTGGTCGCAGGCAAGGCCCCATTCTCGGCCCGCCTGGGCCAGCGGCTTGCCGGTCTCGGTCGCGATCATGCGCTGCGCCTCTTCGGTGCGGGCCAGCATCGCATCGGCGATACGGTGCATCGCATCGGCGCGGCCGAAGCCGCCCATGGCCCGCAGTGGCGCCTTCGCACGGGCGGCGGCCTCCAGCGCAGCCTGCGTGTCGCTGGTATCGGCGGCAAGGATGGTGCCCAGCAGCTTTTCCGTCGCTGGCGAAACGACATCAAGTTTCGCTCGTCCCGCCTGCCATGCACCGTCGATGAAATTGCCGAATGACGCGTAGAGGGTCATCCCAGTTCCTCCATCCGAACGGTACGGCCTTCGCGCACCGAAAGCAGCGCGGCTTCTGCCAGCATGAGGGCTTTTTCGCCATCATCGAAGCCGACCTCCGGCGCGACACCCTTCTCGACAGCATTTACGAAGGCGTCAATTTCCGATGCAAACGCTTGCGCGTAGCGTTCGATAAAGAAATTCTGTAGCGGTGGAGCCTGATCGGTAAAGGTGGCGCGTGAAAGACGGAGATTACTTTCCGTGCGGTTTTCCGAGATCGCCATACCTTCGTTTCCAAAGGCCTCAACCCGCTGGTCATAACCGTAGACTGCGCGGCGCGAATTGCCGATGACGCATTGTTTGCCGCTTGCTGTGGTCATCAGCACACTGACGGTATCCCAGTCGTCGCAACGCTCCATCAGTGCGGGCGAAACGAGGCGCGCGCCGGCGGCTGTGACGGTTTCGATCTCTTCGCCAAGGATGAAGCGTGCCATGTCGAAATCGTGGATCGTCATGTCGCGGAAGATCCCGCCCGAGACCTCTATATAGGCATCCGGCGCGATGTCGGGATCGCGCGAGGTGATAACAACCTGATGCAACTCGCCGATTTGACCGGCCTCGATGGCTTGACGCACGGCGCGATGGCCGGTGTCGAAGCGGCGCACGAAGCCCAGCATGATCGGCACGTCGCTACCCGCGATCCTCGCCGCGCAGCAGCGCACGCGGGCTAGCGACAGGTCGATCGGCTTCTCGCACAGGATTGGCTTGCCCGCCGCCACGGCCTGTTCGATGAAATCGGCATGGGTTGCTGTCGAGGTTGCAATCAACACTGCGTCGACCTCGGCTGACGCGAAGATTTCTGCGGCCGACTCGAACTCGCGTACGCCAAGTTTCTGCGCGACGGAGCGCGAGGCCTCCTTGACGACGTCATAAACCCCGACCAGCGTAGCGCGTTGATGCGAATTGATATTTTCGGCATGCATCCGGCCAATTCGACCGCAGCCGAGCACCGCAATCTTGAGCATGAAAACCTCCCTGAACTCGATAACAATATTTGTTGCATTATCTTTAATATGTCAATATACATTTCCTCGATAACAAGATTCCATCTGCGGGAGGAGGCGAAATGTCCGAGAGAACGGTCCGTCTGACCATGGCCCAGGCGCTCGTGCGCTGGCTCACCCATCAGTACACAGAGATCGATGGCGAACGCGTGCCGCTGTTTGCCGGTCTCTTCGGCATCTTCGGGCACGGCAACGTGACCTGCCTGTCCGAGGCGCTGGAGCAGGTGCAAGATCAGCTGCCAACCTACCGTGGTCAGAACGAGCAGAGCATGGCGCTCGCCGCCATCGGCTATGCCAAGGCGAAGCGCCGCCGCCAGATCATGATCGCGGCGACCTCCATCGGACCGGGGGCCTCCAACATGGTCACCGCCGCCGGCACCGCGATGGCAAACCGCCTGCCGGTGCTGCTGCTGGCAGGCGACACCTTCGCCAATCGCCTGCCTGACCCGGTGCTGCAGCAAGTGGAGCATTTCGGCAATCCGACGATCACGGTGAACGACACGTTCAAGCCGGTGGTGCGCTACTGGGACCGCATCTCGCTGCCCGAGCAGATCATTACCTCGCTGCCGCAGGCCGTGGCGACGATGCTGGACCCGGCGGATTGCGGCCCGGCCTTCATCGGGCTGGCGCAGGACACGCAGGAAAAGGCCTTCGACTACCCGGCGGTGTTTTTTGAACCCAAGGTCTGGCACATCCCCCGGCCGCGCCCGGACCGCGATGCGGTGGCCAAGGCGGTGGAGCTACTAAAGTCAGCGAAGAAGCCGATGATCATCGCCGGGGGGGGCGTACGTTATTCGCTGGCGGAGGATATCGTGGCGGAATTCGCCGCGAAACACGGCATTCCGGTGGTTGAGACGATCGCCGGCAAGGGCGGGTTGACGCATGATCATCCAGTCCATGCGGGTCCGATCGGCATCGTCGGCTCCACCTCGGCCAATGCGCTGGCGGCCGAGGCTGACGTGATCCTTGCCGTCGGCACGCGGCTTCAGGATTTCACCACCGGCTCTTGGACCGCGTTCGCGCGAGAGGCGCAGTTCATCTCCGTCAACGCCGCACGGTTCGACGCAGTGAAGCACCGCGCCTTGTCGGTCGTGGGCGATGCGCGCGAGACGATGACCGAGATGGACACCGCCCTCGGCGACTGGGTCGCGCCGGATGAACGGTTGAAGGTCGCAAAAGATCTCTTTTCCGAGTGGAACCGGATCCTTGACGAGCATCAGGCGCCAACCAATTCCCCGGTGCCCTCCTATGCGCAGGTCATCGGCGTGATGAACAAGGTCGCGCGGCCCAATGACACGCTGATCGGTGCCGCGGGCGGCACACCGGGCGAGATCACCAAGAACTGGCGAGTGAAAGACCCCAACACCTTCGATTGCGAATTCGGCTTTTCTTGCATGGGTTACGAGATCCCCGCCGGCTGGGGCCATGCCATGGCCCAGAAGGGGCCGGGTGGGCTTGGCGGCACGCCGATGGTCATGCTGGGAGACGGCACTTACCTGATGATGAACTCGGACATCTATTCCGCAGTGTTGACCGGCGACAGAATGATCGTCGTGGTCTGCGACAATGGCGGCTTCGCCGTCATCAACCGCCTGCAGCAGTTCAAGGGCGTGCCGGGCTTCAACAACCTGCTGAAGGATTGCAGGATCGCCAATCCGGAAAACCCGCCGCATGTTGATTTTGCCAAGCATGCCGAGGCGATGGGTGCCGCCGCGCGCCATGTCGAAAGCCTCGCAGACCTCGAAGAGGCGTTGAAATGGGCGCAGGGCAATGACGGACCGACAGTCATCAGCATCGTGTCGGACGCATACGCTTGGGTGCCGGGCGACGCCGACTGGGACGTGGGTGTGCCGGAGGTGTCCAATTTCAAAGCCGTCACCGAAGCCCGGAAGGCCCAGGACGCGATCCGCGCCAAGCAACGCGTAGGAGTCTGAACCATGAAAGCGAAACTTGGCATCGCCCCCATCGCGTGGTGGAATGACGACCTCGAGGAGCTGTCGGACGACGTCAGCCTCGACGAATGCCTGCACCAGGCCAGCGTCGCAGGCTTCACCGGGATGGAAACCGGCCGCCGCTTTCCGATGAACATGACTGAGCTTGGCCCAATCCTCGATCGCTACGGCATCTCGGTCTGCGGGGGCTGGTTCTCGGGTCTCTTGCTTGATGGCGATATCGAGACCGAGAAGGACCGCATCCGCGCACAGATGGATTTCTTCGTAGATGCCGGTGCGCCCTGCATCGTCTATGGTGAGACCGCCCGCTCGATCCAGGGGGACCGGTCGCAGCCGCTGGCGACGAAGCCGAAGCTTTCGGACGACGAGATCCGCGTCTACGCCCGCAAGATGACCGAGTTCGGCGAATGGTGCGCCGATCGGGGCATGCCGCTGGCCTACCATCATCACATGGCCGCCGCGATCGAGACCGAGGCTGAGCTGGATCAGTTCATGACCCATTCGGGCGAGGGCATACCGCTTCTCTTCGACGCGGGCCACATGGCCTTCGCCGGCGGCGACGTGCTGCGAGTGATCGACAAACATCATGCGCGAATCAGCCATGTCCACACCAAGGACGTGCGCATGGACGTGATCGACGCACTGGACCGAAGCCGGGAAAGCTTCCTCGACGCCGTAGTAAAGGGGGCCTTCACCGTGCCGGGCGATGGCTCGCTGGATTTCGTCGCCATCACGCAACGGCTGGCGGCTTATGGTTACGAGGGCTGGTTCGTCGTCGAGGCAGAACAGGACCCGAAGGTCTCGCACCCGCTAGAAATGGCGAAGAAGGGGCATGCCGAACTGATGCGCGTGATGGCGCTGGCAGGATACGAGGTGGTGTAATGAACCGGATCGACGGAAAGATCGCAGTTGTCACGGGCGGCACGCAGGGCCTTGGCGCCGCCATCGCGCGGCTCTTTGCCGAGGCCGGGGCGGCGGGCATCGCCATCGTCGGGCGCGGGCGCGAGAAGGGTGTCGCCGTGGCCAAGGAGATCACCGACAAAACCAGCGTGCCGGTTGAGATGATCGTGGCCGACCTTGGCAACATCGAAGATGTACGACGGATCATCCCTGCGGCGGATGCGCGCTTCGGTCGGGTGGATATCCTGGTGAATGCTGCCGGCCTTACCGACCGTGGAAACATGCTAAATACTTCGCCTGAGCTGTTTGACAGAATGACGGCTATCAATACCCGTGCGCCGTTCTTCCTCATTCAGGATGCGGCGCGGGTCATGGATCGGCTGGGAATTGAAGGCCGGATCGTCAACATCGGAACCATGTCTGCCCATGCCGGTCAGCCGTTCCTCGCCCCGTATGCCGTGTCGAAGGGTGGACTAACAACTCTGACGCGCCACGCGGCTTTCGCGCTTCTGCGCAACAAAGTCCACGTCAATCAGCTGGATATTGGCTGGATGAATTCGGACCACGAACGGGCGCTGGTTCTTTCGGAGACAGGCGACCCAGACTTCATCGATCGCGCTGCGGCGGGCAAACCCTTCGGACGCATCCTCGATCCGGACGAAGTGGCCCGCGCGGTTCTGTGGATGGCCTCCGACGACAGCGGAATGATGACCGGGGCAGTTATCCAGTTCGATCAGTCAGTTTGGGGCGGCTATGACGACGCGCCTGTTCCATCTACGAAATTGAAGGCCTGAGCCCATGAAGACGATCAAAGGACCGTCGGTCTACCTTGCGCAATTTGCCGCCGCCGACGCGCCCTATAACTCTCTGCCGTCGCTTGCCTCATGGGCGGCGGAGAAGGGCTTTCTGGGCGTGCAGATCCCGACCTGGGACACGCGGCTTATTGACATGAAGCTGGCCGCAGAAAGCCAGACCTATTGCGACGAGATCCGGGGCATGCTGGCCGATCGCGGGCTGGTTCTGACCGAGCTTGCCTCGCATATCACCGGGCAGCTGGTTGCAGTGCATCCTGCGCACGACCAGATTATGGATAGCTTCGCGCCGGAGCATGTTCGCGGAGACCGCGCCGCGCGCCGCGCCTGGGCCGAGGAACAGCTGTGCTTTGCTGCCCGCGCCTCGCAGCGCTTCGGCATCACAACGCATACGACCTTTCCCGGCGCTCTGCTGTGGCCCTATGTTTATCCGTATCCGCAATGGCCCGAGGGTCTAGTGGACGAGGGCTTCACCGAACTGGCCGCCCGATGGGCCCCGATCCTGAACGATTTCGACGCTCATGGCGTAGACGTTGCCTACGAGATCCACCCCTGTGAGGATCTTCATGACGGGCATTCGTGGGAGTATTTCCTTGAGAAAGTGAACAACCACCCCCGCGCCAACATCATGTACGATCCCAGCCATTTCGTGCTGCAAGCGCTCGACTATCTCGCCTTTATCGACCACTATCACGATCGCATCCGCGCTTTTCATGTGAAGGACGCCGAGTTTCGGCCCGATGGCAAATCCGGTGCCTATGGTGGCTACCAGCCTTGGTCGAAGCGGGCGGGCCGCTTTCGCAGCCCGGGTGATGGGCAGGTGGATTTCGGCGCGATCTTCACAAAGCTTTCCAGCTACGGCTTCGACGGATGGGCGACGCTGGAATGGGAATGTTTCATCAAGAACCCCGAGGATGGCGCCCGCGAAGGGGCACAGTTCATCCGTGATCACATCATCCGCGTCTCGGACCGCGCCTTTGACAACTTTGTCAAACCGGGTGCGAACCTGGAAGCGAACCGGGCAATGCTCGGGCTGGAGCAATAAGACATGAGCTTTGATCGTCAATTGCGCCTCGGCATGGTCGGCGGCGGCGAAGGCGCCTATATCGGCAACATCCATCGCTTCGCCTCGCGGCTCGATGGGGTCTGGCAGTTGGTCGCGGGGGCTTTCGATGTGGACCCAGCCCGCGGGCGTGCCTTTGCGCTGTCGCAAGGCATTACAGAGGATCGCAGCTACGGCACCTATCAAGAGCTGATCGCGGGCGAAAAGGACCGCGCTGACCGGGTAGACGCGGTCGCGATCTGCACGCCGAACTTCACACATTACCCGATCGCCAAGGCGCTGATCGAGGCGGGTTTCGATGTGATCTGCGAAAAGCCCCTGACCGCGACGCTGGAGGATGGTGTAGCGCTGGAGGCGCTCGCGCGTGAGAGCGGGCGTTTCGTCGGCGTGACCTACACCTATTCCGGTTACCCGATGGTGCATGATGCCCGCGTGCGTGTCGCGCGGGGCGATATCGGCGCTGTCCGCAGCCTGCAGGTGGAATATCCGCTGGAATGGATGGCGACCGCAATCGAACAGCAGGGAAATGCGCAGGCCGCATGGCGCACCGATCCGAAAAAGAACGGACGGGGTGGTTCTATCGGCGACATCGGCACCCACGCGTATCACCTTGCCGGCTTCGTGACGGGGCTGAAGCTGCAGGCGCTCTCGGCCGATCTGGCCACATTCGTCCAGGGACGGGCGTTGGATGACAACGCTCATGTGATGATGCGGTACGAAGGTGGGGCCCGGGGACTTCTGTGGTGCTCGCAGGTGGCCATCGGCAATTCCAACGGTGTGCGCCTGCGCGTCTTCGGCGAGACGGGATCGTTCCAGTGGTTTCAGGAACAGCCGAATGAGCTGGTCTACACCCCGCTGAACGGTCGTGTGCAGCTCATCAAGCGCGGGGCTGACGACCTGTCCGAGGATGCGAAGGTCCGCACCCGCACTCCGCCTGGTCATCCGGAGGGTTATCTTGAAGCCTTCGCCAACCTTTACGCAGGCTTCGGCGAGGCGATCCGCGCCCGGCATGCGGGGCGCGATCCGGGGCCACTGGGGCAAAACCTGCCGCTGGCCTACGACGGGCTGAAAGGCGTCGCCTTTGTCGAGGCGGTCGTGGACAGCGCGGAGGGCGATTTGCCGGCATGGGTAAGGCCGGTAGCTCGCTGATCTGCAATCAGGCTTTTTACGACTTCCCGGAGAAATGACATGACCGACAAACCGCGGCTGCGCATCTGCCTGATCGGCAGTGGCTTTATGGGCAAGGCGCACGCCTTCGGCTACACCATGGCGGCCCGGGTCTTCGACCTGCCCTATGCGCTCGAATTCCACACGCTGGTCGATATCAGCGATGCCGCTGCGCAACGGGCAGCCGATGCACTTGGCTTCGCCCATGCCGCGACCGACTGGAAGGCCGCCGTGGCCAATCCAGAGATCGACTTGGTCAGCATCACCGCGCCAAATGCCTTGCACAAGGAGATGGCGCTGGCTGCCGTCGCCGCAGGCAAGCATGTCTATTGCGAGAAGCCGCTTGCGCCGCTGGCCTCAGACGCGCTTGAGATGGCAGAGGCGGCAGAGGATGCGGGCGCGCGCACGCAGGTCGGTTTCAACTACCTCTGCAACCCGATGGTCGCGCTCGCGCGCGAGATGATCGCGTCGGGCGAACTGGGAGAGATCCTTGGCTATCGCGGCCTGCATGCCGAGGATTACATGGCCGATCCCACTGGCTCGTTCACCTTCCGCCATGATCCGGCGGGTGGCGGGGCGCTGGCCGATATCGGCAGCCATGCCTTGGCCACGGCGGAGTTCCTCATGGGTCCCGCAGCGGGACCGATCAAAACGGTGATGGGCGACTGCGTGACGATGATCCGAGAGCGTCCGGACGGCAAGGGGGGTATCCGCAAGGTTGAGGTAGATGACATCGGCCGTGCCTTCCTGCGCTTTTCCAACGGTGCAACCGGGTCGATCGAGGGAAACTGGATCGCAACGGGGCGCAAGATGCAGCATGCCTTCGAAGTCTTTGGCACCAGGGGCGCGCTGGCGTTCAACCAGGAGCGGTTCAACGAGTTGCACTTCTACGCGACCGACGATCCCCATGGCCGCCAAGGCTTCCGCCGGATCGAGGCGGGGCCCGAGCACGCGCCCTATGGCCTTTTCTGTGTCGCCCCGGGCCATCAGCTTGGCTTCAATGACCTTAAGGCGATCGAGGTGGCAGGCTTCCTTGAAGCGATAGCCGAAATGCGGCCAGAGCCCTACAACTTCCGCATGGGCCTGCGGATACAGACGCTAGTCGAGACAATTCAGGTCTCTAGCCGCGAAGGGCGCTGGCTTGCGGTGACCTGAGGCGGGCCCATTCCCAGTTGGCCGTGAAGGTGCTCTCAGGTGTCATGACGCTGTGGCTGTCGATGACAGCCGCGGACGGGTTCGCCGCGCGGTCCACCCGTTCCCGGTCCTGCATGACGAGGTGGTAGTTTATGATTTCCCACGTTCCCTCGTCACGAAAACGGGCGAACCAGCGATACATCGCTCGCCACGGCGGGAAGCTGTCCGGCATCAGCCGCCATGCATTGGCGCCGCGAAGCATGTGCAGATGGCGTCCATGATCTCCCGCATGGAATGCGCTCGTTTTCGGCCACAATCGGCATGAGGCGGCAGGAACGGCAATAGAATGATCCATTCGGCATCGGTCAGATCGCTCCCATAGCATAGCCCTGCGCGGCTATCTCGCCGCCGGGTGGTCGGGGTCCACATCGAGGTCTCGTCCAGTGTGTTTATAACCTCGACGAATCAAGATCCGGCCCAACCGCCCAGCCCATAACCCAATCATCTCGAATGAGTTTCGAGACAGCCTCTCAGAAATTGTATTCGAGGTAGAAACGGCTGCTGAAATACGGGTTGTTGTAGTGGTGGTAACCGGCGCGATTCTCTGCATCGGTGATATCCGTATCCTCGGCAACGGAGAGACCCTTCAGCACCCAGGGGCTACGCATGAAAATTTCGGGCATAGTTGACGGCATGGAATCGGGTGTGATTCGGGGAGTCTCCTTGAGATTGGGAGACGTGCATGTCGGTGAGGCGGCTTGTGGAGGAATTTTCGGCGTTGGAAGACCCCCGCTGCGGCGGCAAGGTTGAGCACCGGCTAATTGATATTCTGGTGATTGCGGTGTGCGCGGTGATTGCCGGGGCGGAAAGCTGGGAGGATATGGCACTGTATGGCCGTAGCAAGCAGGAATGGCTGGGCACGTTTTTGGCGCTGCCGAACGGCATTCCATCGCACGACACCTTCCGGCGTGTGTTCATGCTGATCGATACCGGGCGTTTCGAGGCATGTTTCGAAGCGTGGGCGCGCTCATTCGGGACGACTTTGGACCGGGAAGTGGTGGCGATTGACGGGAAAACGATCCGCGGCTCGTTTGATCGCAGCCGGGACCAGGCGGCGCTTCACGTTGTGAGTGCATGGGCGAGTGATCGGGGGCTGGTGCTCGGCCAGCGTCAGGTCGGCGACAAATCGAACGAGATCACCGCGATCCCGGAATTGCTGGATGTGCTGGACATCAAGGGCGCCATTGTCACGCTGGACGCGATGGGGTGCCAGCGAGCCATCGCGTCCAAAATTCTCGAGCGGGGTGCTGATTATCTCGTCACCCTCAAAGCAAACCAGGGGAAGAAACACAGCGCCGTGCAGGAGTATTGCGCAACCACCTGCTTCAGCCGCTCACCCGTTGATCGGCCGGTGCATGACGAATTCGATGATGGTCATGGTCGTCTTGTTCGGCGCCGGGTGTTCGTCTGTCCGGACGCCGTAGCGCTGGAACCGCTGCGCGACTGGCCGGGGTTGAAGAGCGTTCTGGCCGTGGAAACCATCCGCGGCGTCAACGGATCCGGCAAGATCGAAGCCGAAATCCGCTACTTCCTGTCCAGCAGCGACGATCAACCCGAAATCCTGGCGAAAGCGATCCGTCAACATTGGCAGATCGAGAACAGCCTACACTGGGTGCTCGACGTCACCTTCAACGAAGATCACTGCCGGATCCGGGATCGCAACGCCGTCCAGAACTTCTCCCTGCTTCGCAAGATCGCAATCAACCTCGTTCGCCGCCATCAGGCATCAAAGGCCAGTCTCAAGGGGCGCCGCAAAATGGCCGCCTGGGATAACCGTTACATGGAGCAAGTGCTCACCGGCTTCTTTCATGCGTAACCCCTGCTTCAGCACCGAGGAGAGGTCGTAGGAAGCATTTGCGTCCAGCGCCCAGAGCTGCTGGTTGGGTATGTAGTTGTTGCTCGGGAAGCTCCCGGTATAGGCATAGCTGGAGTAGTTCCGCGCATCGCCGCCAAAGCCGTAACGGACGAGGTAACGGACATAGGTGACGCCGACCTTCAGCTTCTTGTTGAGGAAGTCGTAGTTCGTCGTGATGCCGTAGGCATAGCCCGGCCCGAGATTGGCCAAGCCGTTCTGCATCGTATCGGTAAACGTGGTCCCGGTATTGTCGTTATACGGGTGCAACACGCCACCGTGATGGAACGAATTGTATTCCGTCGGGGCATAGTCGCCGATCAGCGCAATGCTGCCGTCGCCGAACGAATAGCCTAGTTTGGCGCCATAGATATGCGCATTGACCGAGCTGGAAGTATTGTTGGTGAACGCCTGGATGTTCGCGGCATTGCCGGCCGAGTTGCCTTCGGTCAGCGCCTGCACCGAGCCGAAAATAGCTTGGCCGTTGGCGAGCGGCTGGACGAGATCGACCTGCCCATAGACGAGTTGCGCATACTGATAGAAGTCGTAATACCACGCCTGTGCTGTCAGCTGTGTCGAGCCGAGATTACCATGATACCGTGCGCCGATCGCGATCAAGCCGTTGGTTGGCTTGGTGCCGGAGTAGCGGTTGTTGGTAACGAAGGAGCTGGAATAGCGGCTTTCATAGGTGAACATTCGCGTCATGAAGACGCTGAACGCTGCTGGATTACCATCGAGGCTCAGCGCACCGGCATCAACCTTGTTGCTTCCATTGCCAAGCACGTTCACCACACCGGCAACGCCCATGAAGGCGCGCGGGTTGAAGGTGTAGTAATCCTGGTTGGCATACGGCGTCTGGATCAGCTGACGGCCGAAGCGGATTTCTACTTTCGGTGTCTGATACTGCAGATAGGCCTGCCGGAACGACTGGATCCCGTAGTGCGAGCCGGTGAGTTCGCCGTCATAATGAACCTGGTCGCCAGCGTTGTTCTTGCTGTACAGGCCGAGCGACTGCGCGGTGTATCCACCGAGGCCGACGCTGAACCCGTCGAACGAGCCGGTATGGGCGATCAGATGGCCGCCGATCGCGAAGGAGTGCGTGCTCTTGCTCGTATGGCCGTTATTGCCATAGTCGAAGTGGATTGCGCCGACCATGCCCTGGAAGGTCGTCTGCCGCAGCGCGTCGCTCAGGCTCTGCGCGTGCGCAAGCGGAGCAAGACCGAAAAGGCTGATCACGCCCGCTGCGCACGCCATGCGAGTTTTGGAACAGATTTCGACGAATATCAGCCCATTTGTGTTACTCTTCATTACTTCCTCCTGTTGGCTATTCTGATTAGACTTCAACGTTTTACTGAGGGCAGAGCGTCGGCTGTCATCTGAACAACGCTAAGGGCGAACTTTCAGTGAACGTTGCTGGCGGAGGCTGCTGTGTGGCCTCTCAATCAGCGGCGTAGGGCATCATAGAGTGCGGTCTTGCCGACTCTGAGCCGGGCTGCGGCCTCGCGTACGGTCAATCCGCTGGCGATGATGGCCCGCGCGCGGTTGAGCTTTTCGTTGGTGATGACCGGCTTGCGGCCACCTTTGCGACCGCGGGCTGCCGCCGCGGCCAGGCCGGCGCGAGTGCGCTCCTGGATCAGGTCGCGCTCGAACTGCCCCAAGGCGCCGAACAGATGGAAGACCAGGCGACCGCCCGGCGTGGTCGTATCGATCGCCTCGGTGAGTGACCGGAATCCGACACTGCGTGTTGCCAGCGACGTCACGGTCTCGATCAAATCCGGTAGCGAGCGGCCCAGGCGGTCGAGTTTCCAGACGATCAGCACGTCGCCGTCGCGTACATAGTCGAGTGCGGCGCGCAGCCCGGCCCGATCGGCCCGCGCTCCTGAAGCGCGATCGTCGAAGATTTTCACACACCCGGCCGCCCAGGGGTTACGCATGAAAGAAGCCGGTGAGCACTTGCTCCATGTAACGGTTATCCCAGGCGGCCATTTTGCGGCGCCCCTTGAGACTGGCCTTTGATGCCTGATGGCGGCGAACGAGGTTGATTGCGATCTTGCGAAGCAGGGAGAAGTTCTGGACGGCGTTGCGATCCCGGATCCGGCAGTGATCTTCGTTGAAGGTGACGTCGAGCACCCAGTGTAGGCTGTTCTCGATCTGCCAATGTTGACGGATCGCTTTCGCCAGGATTTCGGGTTGATCGTCGCTGCTGGACAGGAAGTAGCGGATTTCGGCTTCGATCTTGCCGGATCCGTTGACGCCGCGGATGGTTTCCACGGCCAGAACGCTCTTCAACCCCGGCCAGTCGCGCAGCGGTTCCAGCGCTACGGCGTCCGGACAGACGAACACCCGGCGCCGAACAAGACGACCATGACCATCATCGAATTCGTCATGCACCGGCCGATCAACGGGTGAGCGGCTGAAGCAGGTGGTTGCGCAATACTCCTGCACGGCGCTGTGTTTCTTCCCCTGGTTTGCTTTGAGGGTGACGAGATAATCAGCACCCCGCTCGAGAATTTTGGACGCGATGGCTCGCTGGCACCCCATCGCGTCCAGCGTGACAATGGCGCCCTTGATGTCCAGCACATCCAGCAATTCCGGGATCGCGGTGATCTCGTTCGATTTGTCGCCGACCTGACGCTGGCCGAGCACCAGCCCCCGATCACTCGCCCATGCACTCACAACGTGAAGCGCCGCCTGGTCCCGGCTGCGATCAAACGAGCCGCGGATCGTTTTCCCGTCAATCGCCACCACTTCCCGGTCCAAAGTCGTCCCGAATGAGCGCGCCCACGCTTCGAAACATGCCTCGAAACGCCCGGTATCGATCAGCATGAACACACGCCGGAAGGTGTCGTGCGATGGAATGCCGTTCGGCAGCGCCAAAAACGTGCCCAGCCATTCCTGCTTGCTACGGCCATACAGTGCCATATCCTCCCAGCTTTCCGCCCCGGCAATCACCGCGCACACCGCAATCACCAGAATATCAATTAGCCGGTGCTCAACCTTGCCGCCGCAGCGGGGGTCTTCCAACGCCGAAAATTCCTCCACAAGCCGCCTCACCGACATGCACGTCTCCCAATCTCAAGGAGACTCCCCGAATCACACCCGATTCCATGCCGTCAACTATGCCCGAAATTTTCATGCGTAGCCCCTGCCCGGCCGCCGCGAGCGCGTCGAGCTGGAGCGCTGGGTCCTGGTCGATCGTGCTGACGCGTGCGTAGCCGATATTCGCCATGGCAGATGTCCGTTTTTCCGTCCGTCAATCACCTTGTCCGACTTCTCGTCAAAGGTCCAGGGTTTCCGGACATTCCGGCGTTGACCGTTCAACGGTCGTTTGTTGGGCAAACGCTTAGCCGTTCACCAGACCACACGGTCAGCCTGGCCAGGGGGGGCTTGCTGGTGGTTCGATCCTTGATCGATACGGCAAATTGCCGTATATTATGGAGAGAAGGAGGCCGCTATGCCCAAGCCACAAGTCGAAACTGAGACCGCACGGTTGGAGGCTCGTATTCCAATCCAAGTCTACGACCAGATGCAGCGCGCCGCTCGCCTACGCGGCCTGACCCTGACCGGCTATCTCATTGCGACTGCGGGAGAAGACGCCAGGCGCGTCGTCGAAGATGCCGAGATCATGCGCCTCGCTCGTGAGGATCAAATCCGCTTCGCCGAGGCGCTGATCAATCCACCCAACCCGAATGAGCGGCTGGTCCGCGCCGCGAAGCGTCATGCCGAGCTGATCGAACGTCGGTGAGTGTCCGCTTCGCCATCGAGCCGCTGGCGAAAGCGCACAAGAGGGTGGATTTCACCTGCGGCAACGATCGGATCGACAGCTATTTCCGCGAGACCGTCTCGCAGGACTTGAAGCGCAAATACGCCACCTGCTTCGTCGCTAGGGAGATTGCGACAGACAGGGTGGCGGGCTTCTACACCCTGTCGTCGAGCAACGTCCCCTTGAACGAGGTTCCCGAGCCGCTGGCGAAGAAGCTGCCGCGCTATCCGACTGTCCCGGCCGTGCTGATCGGCTGGCTTGCGCGACATCGCGATTATGCTGGACAGGGGCTTGGAGACGCCCTGCTGTTCGACGCCATCAAGACCGTGGCGACGGCGCCCATCGGTGCGCATGCAATCTTTGCCGACGCTATCGATGACAGTGCGGCAGCCTTCTATATGGCCTTCGGCTTTACACCTTTGGTCCGGCGACCGCGCACCCTCTATCTGCCGGTGACATCGGCGTTGAGCCTGGTCTGGTCATGAGCACTGTCCGGCCATCGAAATACAGCCGGTCCGGATTTCAGATGTTCAAGACACCCTTTCCGACCCCACGAACGAGCGAATCAAGGAAGCGGCGCTCTTCGTCATCCATTGTTTCAAGGTCGAGGAACCGCCAGTTGCGCTCATAAAGCGCGAGGGCTTCAGCCTCGGTTAGGATCGTCGTTTCCGTGAGCTGTGAAGCTATGAACCTGAGCTGTGGATAGCGGCTCAACACGACGGCGTCTCCATTGGTCATGCCGCTTCCATTACGCGCAACTCGACGTGCAGACCGGCCGCGACCGCCATATTGACCAGGGTATCCAAGCCAAAGAGATTGATCTTACCGCGCAGCAGATCGGAGATGCGCGGCTGCGTGACGCCGAACAGCTTGGCGGCCTGGCCCTGACTCAAACCAGCACGGGCGATGTGATCCTTGAGCGCCATCATCAGTGTAGAACGGAGCTTCATGTTCTCCGCCTCGGCAGGCGTATCCTCAATGGCATCCCATATGCTGTTGAACCGTTCATTTCTCATAGTTTCAACTCCTTCACCAGGTCCCGGTATGGAACGAAGCATGCCTATCCGCTTGACGCATACACGCCATAGATGTAGATTTATGCCTAGAGCGAGCGCTGGTGCATTGGGAAAGAGGCGTGCGAATGTCAAATGTCTTTGTTCCACGAGTCGATGTATTGCCGGCCCCGCAGATTGCCCTATGGCGTGATCTCGATCAGGTACCGGGCCATTTTGCGCTCTATGGCGGAACGGCCTTGGCACTCCATCTTGGCCACCGAGAGTCAATCGACTTCGACTTTTTCAGCAGCGAGGGGGTTGACCCGGATCATCTGTTGAATGTGATGCCGTTCCTGCATGGCGCACAAGTTCTACGAAAGGCGGAGAACACGCTTGATGTCAGCGTCGATCGGGGCGGCGCCATAAAGGTGTCATTTTTCGGCCTTCCTGGCTTTAAGCGCATTCTCCCTACGGTGACTTGTCCGGACAATCATATCCAGGTTGCCTCGTTACTGGATATTGCGGGGACGAAGGTCTCAGTAGTCCAAAAACGAAGTGAGATGAAGGACTATCTCGATATAGCTGCGCTCCTTGTGGATGGCCGTATCACGCTACCGATGGCTTTGAGCGCCGGGCAGGTGATCTATGGAAGCCAATTCAATCCGCTGATCAGCTTGAAGGCTTTGTCCTACTTTGGCGACGGGAATCTTCAGGAATTACCTACAAAAAGCAGGAACTTGATCCTGGACGCTGTCCGCAGGGTCGATTTACAGCGATTGCCTTCAATATTGCCGACAAAACACACGCATCATCCAAACGGTGGCGGACATAGCCCCGGCGGCGTGGGAACGTGAGGGCCTTCCCTGTCACAGACGATCTGGCCAAGATCGCCAGTCGGATTGTCTGGTTTGAGCCACCGGAACGATCTCTTGCTGATCCGGTAAGGTTCCTGGCTTACGCGATGACGCGAGCGACAGCTGAAGATATGGCTAAAATTCGCCAATACGTCTCCGATAGGGATTTCATTGTCGCTCTCGACACCGCGCCCCCAGGCATCATCGATCCGTGTTCTTGGTCGTATTGGAATCTGGTCGTTGCCGGTAGGCAACCAGCCCCACCGATGCCCGTCCGGAGTTTTGAATGACGGACGTGGCTGTGCAGGAACGTCATGATATGCCGTTCCCTAGGTCACTCCCTGAGTTCCAACGCCTGTTCCCGGACGATGCTGCCTGTGCGACTTACCTGGAGCGAACGCGCTGGCCCGGCGGGTTCACCTGTCCGCGTTGCGGCGTTGTCGGCGATCCGTTTCGGATCGCTACGCGCCCTGGCATTCTGACTTGCCGCTCATGTCGGCGGCAGATCGGCCTCACCGTCGGCACAGTCATGGAGCGCAGTCACACCCCCCTTTCGGTTTGGTTCTGGGCGGCCTATCTCGTTGCCAGTCAGACACCTGGCATCTCAGCCGTCCAGTTTCAGCGGCAGCTCGGCCTATCGCGCTATGAGACGGCCTTCGGCATCCTCCATAAACTGCGGGCCGGAATGGTGCGGCCTGACCAGGATCGCATCGGTGGTCTGCCGGGAACCCATGTCGAGGTCGATGAGACGTTCGTGGGTGTCAGAACACGCGGCGAAGGGCGTGGCGTCCATCACAAGACGCTGGTCGCCTGTGCCGTGGAGGTGCGGCACCGCAAGCCGGGCGCCGTCCAGAACCATCGACGGGTCGGCCGCTACGCGGGCCGCGTGCGGCTGTCTGTGGTCACTGATCGCAGCAGCAGGTCGCTGGGTGGATTTGTGGAAGCTGCGGTCACTCCAGGGGCACTCATCGTCACAGACGACTGGAGCGGCTACGGCGAGTTGCAAAAGGCCGGCTACGACCATCATCCCATTGCGGCTTGCGGTGACCCCGAGATAGCGGACGAATTCCTGCCGCTCATCCATCTCGTGTTTTCGAACCTGAAGACATGGCTGAACGGCATTCATCATGGCGTCAGCGAGAAGCACCTACAAGCGTATCTCAACGAGTTCACGTTTCGGTTCAACAGGCGCTTCTATCCGATGAATGCCTTCCGATCGTTGTTGGGAATTGCCGGCGGGACCGCGGCACCAACCTATGGAGCGCTCTACTCCGGAGAACGGCGGCACCCTAGATATGGTGGTTGTGTGTCCTAACCGGATAGGCAGGGAACGAAGTTACGGTCCAGTCCCCCGAAGGGTTCCATGTAGATGCCGCCCCGCACTGCATCCAGGAAGCGCCGAACTGTCATGAGCCCGTCCTGGGTGCCGCTTGTCACGAGAGCCAGTGGCGGCCTGCCGCCGAATACGGTGGCTCCGTGCGGCGTCTTGAGCCAGGCGACACCTTCTTTCTCGCTTAGGTGCAGGATACCAAGGGCCTGATGAATGCCGAGCACGGCCGATATACGGGTCAAGGTGTCGACATCGAGGGTCATCTCGCCATGCTCGCGTGCGATTTTGGCCCATCTGTAGAATGTCGATCGGGTAGGACATCCCAGGATCAGGAGCCGCTGCTCCTCGTCGAGGCCCCATAGATCCGCGATGGCCAGGAACGCCCGCATGCCGGGCGCACTCAGGCGTCTCCGGTTCTGTGGCGAAAATCGGCTCTGATCGAGATGATCCGATCTCTCGGGATCAGGCTGTCGTGCGGCGCATGATGCATTCGGCATGACCATCTCCATTTATCCATGAATAGACTATATCCATAACGGGAGATAATCTATCGATACCATCGATTTCAGGGCGAGAGGCCTCCACCATTGGCGTCTGCCTCCCGCCGAGCCGCGTCGATCGCTGCTTTCTCGCCCGCCAATAGAATCTCGCGGGAAAAATGTTCAGGGTTTTGACCGCGTCCAACAATCGCCTTCACGGCTTCATACTCACCTTCGGCCACCCACCTCTCAACGGTGCCGGGGGCGTAGATTTCGACGGTGTTTAGATAGTTTTGGAGGTAATCAGACCTTTTTTTCAAGGCCCGCACCGCGAACTGTTCGGCGTAACGCTCCCGCTTGGCTTTCCCTGGCCCCTCATGGGCGTTTCGCTCCCGATTGGCCTTCCCTGGCCCTTCATCGGCGTATCGCTCCCGCTTGGCTCTCCCCGGCGCCCCATATTCAAAATTTAAAATTTCGAAATTGAATCCATATAGCTTCCTGCCGTCTGCTTCATAGTCGTTGTTCCGAACGCGGGCCTCCACAAGGATTTGGTCACCTGTCATTACTGTCTTACACAAAACCTTCGCGAGATTCCCGAAGGCTGTAAAGGTTATTGAGGTTTCCATCTCTTTCTTTTTGCCGTCTTCATCCATTCCTATAAAGTCATTCCGTATTAGACGGATACGAGCAATGGTCGTTTTGCCATAGGTTTTTAATTCTGGCTTCTCTGTTGCCCATCCCATGAAAGTAAAACGGTTCATTTTCCCTACTCCGCCGCTTGCTTGGTCTGGTTTTCGAATACCGGCTTCCCGTCTGCGCCAGTCTGAAACTTGGCCTCACATTTCGGGAAACCTGTGCAGCTATAGAAGTCGTAGGGCCTCGGCTTCATGCCCTTCATCTTTGGCTTTGATGTCCCCTGCCGCCTCGCCAGTTCCTTGCCGCATGACGGGCACATGATGCCGGTCGGCGGTGCTGGTGCCTTCTTCTTGCCGGGTTGTCCCTTCTCGTCTGGCAAAGTCACTTTGCAGTCCGGCCAGCCGGTGCAGGACCAGAAAAAGCCGTGCTGGCCTTTCCGCCTCGTGAGGGCTTTGCCGCACTCTGGGCACGGATGCGCCGGGGTGATGGTCAGTGTGTCGAGCTTGCTTAGACCGCCATCCAGCGCGTTCCACGCCCCCCGCACAACGTCCTCATAGACGGCCCGGCCCTCCGCGATCTCGTCTAGCTGATCCTCAAGTCCCTTGGTGTATGCAAGCTCGGCAAAGTCGAAGCGCGAAACCAAGGCATCTCGGATCTTCTCACCGATTGGTGCGGGCGAGAGGAACCCTTTTTTGCCCTCGATGACGTATGACCTGGACGTGATGTTTTCGAGGATCGAGGCGTAGGTTGACGGCCTGCCGATCCCCAACCTCTCCATCTCCTTGACAAGCGTTGCCTCGGTGAACCGGGGCGGCGGCTTCGAGCGTAGTCATTTTGAAACTCTCCAAAAAAACCCAGCCAGTTTCCCGGCTGGGTGTTGTGATCAGAAGCCCGGTTCGAATTCGTACCCGTCGTCTTCAACCTGGTGGTGAGGTGGCGTCTCCTGCACGGCTTCCCGTTCATCACGGATCTGGTCATGCATGGTTCCGATCTCTCTCGCGATGCCTTCGCGGATGAAGGCCGCTTCCTCGGCGTTGCCGTTTCGGCCTGCCGCAAGAGCGTCACTGGCCTCGGAACGGATCTCCTGACTGCCCGCGATGGCCCGGCTCATGAGGTCTTCCGCCTCTTCGCGCTCTCTGGAAGCGCCTGGCCCGGTGCCGGCCTCTGCCTCGGCCTCGCGGGCGTAGAAAATCATCCGCTCCGCGCTGATAGTCGCCTCAATTTTTGCCTCGGACTTATCTCCGGCTTTGCAGATCAGTGCAACAATGCCGAGTGCTTTATTCATCCGTCGTTTAGAATTCACCGTCCTATGGCGGGAGCCGCAACCTGCTCACTGGTCTGCGTTTAGGAAATGCCCAAACAGGTGAAGATTTAAGGTGCCGCAAGTTTGGGTTGCAAGAAGCTATCGTATTACACGTTGATGACACTTGCGATCCGCAGCATTCTATCGACGGGATTATTGAATCCTTCGAGTTTCACTCTTGCAATAAAGAATCGGTGTTGATTTTCAGCGAGATGTGATCCGCGCAGGCCTAGCTTTTCCACCGCCGCGTACACATTTACCGTCCCGGCGATGATCGGGCTGACACTAGGACCTCCTATCTGCTCGACTGTGTCGGCAAGGGGCCGGCGTGGTCGTCGACCCGCTATTCCCGATCGAGCCCTATTTGCTGGCCGCATCGACCTCGGCGACGCCGATCCGTCTCGTGATCGACACGCATCTGCATGCCGATCACCGCTCCGCCGGCCGCGCGCTCGCCGCGGCGGCCGGCGCCGACTACGTCATCCACGAACAATGCGGCAGCTTGCAGTGCTTGCCTTCCGCGCGCCGCGGATCGGAGACCTCTGCCAGTATATTCAGCAACGAGCTGAACGCGGCCATGACAACCTCCGAATCGGTTGCCTTCCCAAGAATCCCAAATCCCGCCGGTCGGGAATCCCCGCGCTCCCCGAAAAATCAATTCTCTCCTCGATGTTGCGGATCATCACCACAACTCAGAAATCAGTATTGAACAGCCCTGGATCCGAACCAACCCTGGCGTCATCGCCCGATTGCGCAGCTTCGCTTTCAACATCCTGATGACCAGCAAAGTCAGCGCCAGCGCACTCAGCCAAGACCGCTACCGCGCAGCTCTCGCCGGACTCAAACACCCCTCTCGCACTCATTACTATCCCAAAGCATTGAACAGCGCTGCGTGGTAGCGGGTTTCCTGGCCCGTAGCACTTGCCCCCACCGCCTTCCCAGCCCGCTGGGCCAGTGGCTTCTGGAGAGGGCCCGCCACTAACAGTTGCGGGGGCAGCCGCGGCATCGGACCTGAATCCTCACCGCGATCCCTTTTCATCCCCGAGGGGAACCATCGAGACCTGCATAGAAGCCGGCACGCCAAGCCGTCAACGCAAAATCCGACCCTCAGGCGGCGGCGAGCGCCAGCAGGGCCGCGAGTTCGGCGGCGATCTGCGCGGCTCCGAGGACGTCTCCGGTGAAACCGCCGATCTGGCGGCGAGCAAGAAGGCCGGTCAGAGCGGCTGCCGCCGCCGCCGCGAGGACGGGGCAGAGAAGCAACGGCAGGAAGAGCGCGGCGAGGACGAAGCCGGTTAGGGCCGCGGCGGCCGCCTGCCCTGCACCTATGCGCAGCGCCGCGGAGTGGCCGAGCCCTTCGGCACGCGCGGCGGGGAGAAGCCGCATCAGGACCGGCAGCGGCGCCCGACTGAGCGCGCCGAGCCCGAGGAGAACGAACAGCGGCGCATGGCCCGGCAGGACTTCGGCCAACAGCACCACGCGGAGGAGAAGCGCAAGGCAGAGCGCGATCACCCCGTAGCTGCCGACACGGCTGTCCCGCATGATCTCCAGCTTCCGGGTGCGGTCGCCGCCGCCGCCGAAGCCGTCGGCAAGATCGGCGAGCCCGTCCTCATGCATACCACCGGTCGCGACCACGCCCGCCGCCACTGCTAGCAACGCCGATGGAAGGGACGCGAGGCCGAGTCCCGCGGCCAGCAGATAGACCAGCCCCGCGACCGCCCCAACCGCAGCGCCGGCGAGCGGGTAGGCCCAGGCGGCTGCAGCGAGCGTCGGCGCCGCGTCGAGCCGGCCCATCGGCATGCGCGTCAGCAGCATCAGCGCCAGCCGCGCCTCGTCCGTCCGGGACTGGATCCAGGATCCGCTCATCCGGCCGAAATGCCGGCTTCGGCGAAGGTCGCCATGCCGTCATGCACGGCGAGCGCCGCCCGCAGCACGCCCAGCGCCACCGCCGCGCCCGACCCCTCGCCGAGGCGCATCCCGAGATCAAGGACGGCCTTCTTGCCGATGGCCGAAAGTAGCTTTCGGTGCCCCGGCTCGGCGCTGGCGTGGCCGACCATGCAGTGGTCGAGCGCGCCGATGCCAAGCGGCGCAAGCACGGCCGCGGCGGCAGTGCAGATGAAGCCGTCGAGCATCACTGGGATCCGCGCTGCCCGCGCGGCGAGAACCGCCCCGCAGATCGCCGCCTGCTCGCGCCCGCCGAAGGCCGCGAGTGTGGCAAGCGGGTCGCTGAGGGCGGCAGCGTGGCGCTCCATCCCCGCCTCGATGACATGAGCCTTGATCGCGATCTTGTCGGCATCCGCGCCGGTGCCGGGACCGACCCAGTCCCAGGCCGTGCCGCCGAAGGAGGCGCGGGCCTGTGCGGCCGCCACGGTCGAGTTGCCGATCCCCATCTCACCTAGCAAAAGGACATTCGCGCCGGTGTCGACCGCCGCAGCCCCGCGGACCATGGCGTCAAGCACCTCGGCTTCGGTCATCGCAGGACCTTCGGTGAAATCGCCGGTCGGGCGGTCAAGGTCGAGCGCCACGATCGAGAGATCCGCGCCACTCACCCGGCAAAGTTGGTTGATCGCAGCGCCGCCGCGCGTGAAGTTCGCCACCATCTGGGCGGTAACCTCCTGCGGGAAGGGGTTTACGCCCTGCCGGCAGATGCCATGGTTGCCGGCGAAGACCACCACCTGCGCACGGTCCAGCACTGGGCGCGCGCGGCCCTGCCAGCCGGCCATAAAAATCGCTAGCTCCTCCAGCCGGCCAAGCGCGCCAGGGGGTTTCGTCAGGTTGTCTTGGCGCACCCGGGCCGCGGCGATGCTGGTCGGGTCGGCGGCGGGCAGATCCGCCAGCCGGGCGCGGAGATCGCCAAAGGAGGCGGCGGGGAAAAGCGGAGCTTGCATCATTTCACCTTCAGGGGCAGCCCGGAGACGACGAATTGCACCTCGTCTGCCGCAGCCGCGAGGGCCTGGTTCACCAGCCCCGCCGCATCGCGGAAGGCGCGCGCGAGCGCGTTTTCGGGGACGATGCCGAGGCCGACCTCGTTGGTGACGAAGATCACCGGGCTTTGCTGCGCCGGCAGCGCCGCCAGAAGGGCGTTCAGCTCCGCCTGCCAGTCGCGATCGGTCAGCACGAGGTTCGTCAGCCACAGCGTGACGCAATCGACGAGGCGGGGGCCGTCACCGTCGGTCTCGGTAAGGGCCGCGACGAGGTCGAAAGTCGCCTCGCGCTCGCGCCATTCAGGGCCGCGGCGGGCGCGGTGGTGGGCAATGCGCTCAGCCATCTCGGCGTCGCGGATCTCTGACGTCGCGATATAGCAGGGCCGCCCCGGCAGCGCAGCCACCCGCCCTTCCGCATAGCTGCTCTTGCCCGAGCGCGCGCCACCGGTAATGAGTAGGATCATGCTGCCTCTCCTTTCGAGGCAGCAGAAAACATCATTTTGGCCGAAGGAAAAGGGAGAAAGCCGACTGTGTCGGGGACGGAGACGACCAGCCTGATTCTGATCCGTCATGCGCCCTCGGACGCGGGCGGGCGGCTTGCCGGGCGCAGCGACCCTGCTGCGCGGCTGCCCGGCACCGAGGCGTTGACGCGCGCGCGGGCTGCGCTGGCTGCGCTCGGCGCGGCGGAGGCGCGGCTGGTGACGAGCCCCGCCCGGCGCTGCCGGGAGACCGTGGCAGCGCTCCTTCCAGGTCGGGAGGCGGCGCTGGACCCCCGGCTCTGGGAGCAGGATTTCGGCGCCTGGGAGGGGCTGTTGCCCGAGGAACTCCCCGATCTGGGCCCGCTCGGGCGGGTGGAGATCGCTGCGCACCGCGCGCCGGGGGGCGAGAGTTTCCTTGACCTCTGGGCCCGGGTGACACCCGCGCTGGAGGGGCTGACGCAGGGCGGCATGGTCGTTGTCGTTGCCCATGCCGGGACGATCCGCGCAGCGCTCGGGCTCGCACTGGGGGAAGCCCCGGCGGGACTCGGCTTCGAGATCGCGCCGCTGTCGGCCACGCATCTGCGGGCACAGCTGGGCGGTGTCTGGTCGATCGGCTTCACCAACCGGGCGCTGGCATGAACGGCATTGAGATCGCCGTCCTCGGCCATTTCGGAGAGTTCCTGCAGGGACGCATTGGCCCCGGCGGGCCAGTGGCGCTGGTCACCGTGCCCTGCGCCTTCCCGGGCCCTTCGCACTGCACCAGCCGGGCGCGCGGGTGCTGAGCAAGGCAGGCGCGGCCGGACTGCTGAGAAGCCTCGGGGTCCGGCCCGAGGGGCGGTTCAGCCTGCGGCTCGACATGCCGGCGCGGGTGGCCCTGGCACGGGCGGCAGGGGTCACGGACCCGAAGACCATCGTGCTGGCCTGCCTCGGCTCCGAGGGGGCGGTCGATCCATTGATGTTGGATGATCCCGAGGGGCTTCTCTGGGCCTCGCGCGCAGGCCGCGTGCTTGCCCGACCGCCAGCGCCGTCGCGAATGGAGATCGTCGGCCGCTTCTTCGGGCCGATGCGGCGGACCGATCCTCGGGACGCGGCTTTCCCGGACATCGCCGACCACTCCGACGCCTGGCCCGCCGCTTGCGGCGACCTCGCCGGAGTGGCCGCGCTTGCCTCCGAGTCGGCTCGGCGCACGATCCGCCTGCGCGGCCCGGCGGACGATCCGACCGAAACACTGGCCGCCGCGAAAGGCGCGCTCGGGTTCGTCATCGCCCATACCGGGGCGGCGGGCGGGCTGATCTTCGCGCCGGGAACGGTGCCCGAAACGACGCCCGCCGCCCTTCGCGCCTCAGGCTTCCGCCATATCCTGCGCTTCCGGATTCGGGGCGGAAGATGAGCATGGCGGCGGCAATGGCGGTGGCGCTTGGAGTAGATTGGGGGCTCGGCTGGCCCGATCCGCTCTATCGTCGTATCGGCCATCCCGTGACCTGGATCGGTGATTTGATTGGGCGCTTGGATCGGGACTGGAACACGGCAGGCGCGCGGCCGGGGCGGGACCGGCTGTTGGGGGTCGCGGCGGCGCTTCTGGTCATTGCGGTGACCGTCGCCTTCGCCGCTATAATCGCGGCGCTGCAGCCCGGCGGCTGGGCAGGGCTGGTGCTGACGGGCGTTCTCGCATGGCCACTGGTCGCGGCACGCTCGCTCGACGATCACGTGGCGCGCGTGGCCGAGCCGCTCGGCCGGGGCGACCTGCCCGGCGCGCGGCGCGCGGTCGCGATGATCGTGGGGCGGGACACGGAGCGGCTCGACTCGGCAGGCGTCGCCCGAGCGGCGATCGAGAGCTTGGCCGAAAACGCCTCCGACGGGATCGTGGCGCCGCTCTTCTGGGGAGCGATCTTTGGCCTGCCCGGGATCGCTGGGTACAAGGCGATTAATACGCTAGATTCGATGATCGGGCACCGCACACCCCGGCACGAGGCCTTCGGCTGGGCCGCGGCGCGGATCGATGATGTGACGAACCTGATCCCGGCACGGCTTTGCGGGCTGATCTTCGCCGCGGTCTCGGCCCTCCCCCGCGCATCGTGCGCGACGATGTGGCGGGACGCGGGCCACCACCGCTCGCCCAACGCGGGCTGGCCGGAGGCGGCGATGGCGGGGGGACTCGGCATTCGCCTCTCAGGCCCCCGGGTCTACGGGGACCGGCTTTCGGACGAGCCTTGGGTGAACGCTGGCGGCGGCGATCCGAATTCGGCTAGCATTTCGGCGGCTCTTGCGCTTTACCGCCGAGCGCTGGCGGCTCTGGCTGCGCTCCTGCTGCTTGCGGCGGCTCTGTGAGGGGATGATGCGCGACCACGGCGGCAATCTGGACGAGGCAATGGCGGGGTTCGGCGGCACGGCCGCGGACTGGATCGACCTGTCGACCGGCATCAACCGCCAGCCTTGGCCGGTGCCACCACTGCCGCCAGAGGCCTGGACGGCGCTTCCCACCAAGCGCGCACTTGCCGCGCTGATCGAGGCGGCGCGCGGGGTCTGGGGCACCGAGGCGCCTATGGTGGCGCTGGCCGGCGCGCAGGCGGCGATACAGTTGATTCCGCATCTAGCCCCCCCGGGCCGCGCAAGGGTGCTGGCGCCGACCTATAACGAACATGCCGCTGCGCTGCGCGCTGCCGGATGGGCGGTGAAAGAGGTCTCGCGGCTGGAGGAGCTGGCGGGTGCGGACCTCGCCGTGCTGGTCAACCCCAACAACCCCGACGGCCGGCGGATCGAGCCCGAGGCGCTTCTCGCGCTACTGCCGCAGGTTGGGCGGTTGGTGGTGGACGAAAGCTTCGGCGACCCCGATCCGGCGCTTTCCCTCGCCGCGGGCTGTGGCCGGCCCGGGCTGATAGTGCTCCGGTCGTTCGGCAAGTTCTGGGGGCTGGCGGGCGTGCGCCTCGGCTTCGCCATCGGCCCGGCCGCCGATATCGCGGCCTTAGCCGAGCGCGCCGGTCCCTGGGCCGTCTCAGGCCCGGCACTGGAGATCGGCCGGCGCGCGCTTCTTGACACCGCCTGGGCGGAGGCCACGCGCCAGCGCCTCGCCGAGAACGCCCTGCGGCTCGACGCGCTGGTCGCACGCGCGGGGTGGGAGTTGATCGGCGGCACCGGGCTTTTCCGCCTTTACCGCACGCCCGAAGGGACGGCGGCGCAGGCGCGGCTCGCCCGCCATCGGATCTGGTCGCGGATTTTTCCGGCCCGGCCGGACTGGTTGCGCCTCGGCCTGCCGGGGAGCGAGGAAGAATGGAAGCGCATGGAAGCGGCGCTCAAGGGCCCGAAGACATTCGGCACCGAAGAGGCGGCGGTGCTTTCGCGTCTCCTCCACTGGCGCCGCGACGTTCGCCACTTCCGCCGCGATCCGGTGCCTGATGAGGTGCTGCGGCGGCTGCGCGTGGCGGTCGACAGCGCGCCCTCGGTCGGCAACGCCCGGCCCTGGCGGATCTTCCGGGTGGAGGATGCTGGGCTGCGCTCGGCCGTGCGTGTGGAATTTGCCCGCTGCAACGGAGCGGCAGCTTCGCTCTATTCGGGCGATCAGGCGCGGACCTACGCCAAGCTCAAGCTCGCGGGCCTTGAGGCCGCGCCGGTACAATTCGCCGTCTTCACCGTGACCGATCCGGACGCAGGGCACGGCCTCGGCCGCCAGACCATGCCGGAAACGCTGCGGCAGTCAACCGCGATGGCGATACATACGCTTTGGCTCGCTGCGCGGGCCGAGAACCTCGGGCTCGGCATGGTCTCGATCGTCGAGCCGAAGCGGATAGAGGAGCTGTTCGAGGTACCAGAGGGCTGGGAGTTCGCCGCCTACCTCTGCCTCGGCTGGCCCGCTTTCAGCGACGACACACCGCTTTTGCACCGCAATGGCTGGCAACAGAACTGCGCGACTGACTGGGAGATCCGCTGAGCCGCGCCAGCCGTCACCGCGCGAGCGCGAAGAGGCCGTCGAGATCGAGATGCGCCTCGAGATGCGCGGCGAGCTGGTCGAGCGTCTTCTCCACACCCGCCCGGTAGTCGAGGCCGGAACCCTGCGCACCGAGCCGGTCGAGGAAATCGCGGCGGAAGCCGTCGACCGAGAACATGCCGTGAAGGTAACTCCCCATCACCCGCCCGTCGCCGGACACGGCACCCTCTGGCTGGCCTGCGACCTCGGCGAAGGGCCGGGCACAGTCGGGTCCCCGAGTGCGCCCAATGTGGATCTCGTAGCCATCGAACTCCGCCCCGGTGGCGGTGTGGCGGGCAGAGATGCGGGTCAGCGTCTTGTCCCCGCCCATGATGGTCTCGACGTCCAAAAGACCTAGGCCTGGGCTCTCGCCCGCTGGCCCCTCGATGCCTTCCGGGTCGGCGATCCGCGTCCCGAGCATTTGGAAGCCGCCGCAGATGCCAAGCACCGCGCCACCCCGACGGCGATGCGCGGCGAGGTCGATGTCCCAGCCTTGCGCGCGCAGAAAAGTGAGGTCGCCGCGTGTCGATTTGCTGCCTGGCAGGATCACGAGGTCGGTGTCGCCCGGCAGGGCCTCGCCCGCGCGCAGCATGGTGACGCTGACGGCTGGCTCGGCAGAGAGCGGGTCGAGATCGTCGAAATTGGCGATGCGCGAAAGCGCGAGGCAGACCACCCGGAACGGTCCGCCTTTGGCGACGCGCCCGAGGTCGAGCGCGTCCTCCGCCGGCAGGCGCGAGGCGCCGGGGAACCACGGCAGCACGCCGTAGCCGCGCCAGCCGGTCCTGCCCTCGATCAGGCGGTACCCAGCCTCGAAGAGCTGGGGATCGCCGCGGAACTTGTTGATCAGAAAGCCCACGACAAGCGCCGCATCCTCCGCGTCGAGCACGGTCTGGGTGCCGACGACCTGGGCGATCACCCCGCCGCGGTCGATGTCTCCAGCCAGCACCACCGGCACGTCGGCGGCGCGCGCGAAGCCCATGTTGGCAATGTCGCCCGCGCGCAGGTTCACCTCTGCCGGGCTGCCCGCGCCTTCGACGAGTACGAGATCGTGGGCCGCCTTGAGGCGGTTGAAGGATTCGAGCACCGGCGCCATCAGCTCGGGCTTGCGCCGGGAATAGTCCCGCGCCCGCATGGTGCCGATGCGGCGGCCCTGAACGATCACCTGAGCGCCGAGGTCGGTTTCGGGTTTGAGCAGGACCGGGTTCATATCGGTCACCGGCTCCAACCCCGAGGCAAGCGCCTGAAGCGCCTGGGCGCGGCCGATCTCCCCCCCGTCGGCGGTCACGGCTGCGTTGTTCGACATATTCTGCGGCTTGAACGGCGCCACCGTCAGCCTGCGCCGCCGCGCCGCGCGGCACAGCCCCGCGACCAGCATCGACTTGCCCACATTCGAGCCGCAACCCTGGATCATCAGCGCCGGCATCGCGCGCTCCCCACCCCGTTTATCAAGTTCGTCTTGCTCGTGGCCCAAATTTCCCGGCGCAGTGCCCTCTGACGTTCAGTACTCCACCCCCGCCTGCGCCTTGATTCCGGCGCGGAACGGGTGCTTGACCAGCGTCATCTCGGTCACAAGGTCGGCAGCCTCGATCAGCCCCTCGGCGGCGTTACGGCCGGTGAGGACGACATGGGTCATCTCGGGCTTCTCCTCGCGCAGGAAGGCGATCACGGCCTCGATGTCGAGGTATTCGTAGCGCAGCGCGATGTTGATCTCGTCAAGAAGGACCATACGGATCGAGGGGTCACGGATCAACTCCTTGGCCTTTTCCCAGCCGGCCTCGGCGGCAGCGATGTCGCGGGCGCGGTTCTGGGTTTCCCAAGTGAAGCCCTCGCCCATGGCGTGGAACTGGCAGAGATCCCCGAAATGCTCGGTCAGGAGCCGTCGCTCACCCGTGTCCCAGGCCCCCTTTATAAACTGGACGACCGCGCAGGGCATGCCATGGGCGATGCAGCGCAGGATCATCCCGAACCCGGAGGAGGACTTGCCCTTGCCGGGGCCGGTGTGGACGATGATCAGGCCCTTCTCGCCGATCTTCTCCGCCATCATCCGGTCGCGCGCGGCCTTGATCTTGGCCTTCTTGGCGGCGTGCTCTTCCTCGCTGACGGGTTTGCGGCCCATTGCGTCGCTCCTTGTTCTTGACAACAGGCTGCATCCTGCCACACCTGACGCCATGCTGGTGCCCGGCTTGCGTCGGGCCTAAGAGGGAATGCGACAGGGGGAACCCCGAGCGCAGCCGCCCCCGCGACCGTGACCGGAGAGGTCGCCCGATGCCACTGGTCCGCGGACCGGGAAGGCGGGCGTCCGCAGGGCCGAGAGGCTTATATCCGTTAGCCGGGAGACCTGCCAGCAGCAAAACTGACCGGGCGGCCGGGGTGCGCTGCGACCGACGGTGGTGTGGCATTCTGGCCCGTCCTCGTCTCGCATGCCCCCAGGGCCGCCGCCAACCGAGAGGACCCGATGGGCACGACGCTCCATGTCTGCATCACCTGCCGCGCCGGGCAAGAGCCGGTGGAGGGGATGCCCTGCCTCGGCGCGCGCCTGCTAGCCGCGCTTCAGGCCGGGGACTGCCCCGAGGGCGTCACGATCCGCCCGGTCGAGTGCCTGTCTGCCTGCAATACCGGCGCCGCCGTCGCGCTCTCCGCCCCAGGGCGGTGGAGTTATATCTACGGCCGGCTGGCCCCCGAGGATGCGCCCGACATCCTCGGGGGCGCCGCAGCCTATGCCCGCGCGCCGAACGGCCTCGTACCCTGGCGCGAGCGGCCCGTGATCTTCCGCAAGCAATCCATCGCAAGAATCCCCCCGCAGGAACCCGCGCCATGAACGACCTCGCCAAGATACCCGTCACCGTCGTCACCGGCTTTCTCGGCGCCGGCAAGACCACGCTGATTCGCCACCTTATGGCCAATCCGGGTGGCCGTCGCCTCGCCGTGCTGGTCAACGAATTCGGCAGCCAGGGGGTGGACGGCGAGATTCTGAAAAGCTGCGCCAATGAGAGCTGCCCAGTGGAGAACATCGTGGAACTCGCAAATGGCTGCATCTGCTGCACCGTCGCCGACGAGTTCCTGCCGACGATGGAGGCGATCCTCGCCCTACCGAAGCGGCCCGACCATATACTGATTGAGACTTCCGGTCTCGCCCTGCCGAAGCCGCTTTTGAAGGCCTTCGACTGGCCCGCCATCCGCTCGCGCATCACCGTGGACGGCGTTATCGCGCTGGCCGACGCCGAGGCCGTGGCCGCCGGCCGCTTCGCGCCGGACCCGAATGCGGTGCTGGCCCAGCGCGAGGCCGACGACAGCCTCGATCACGACACGCCGCTGGGCGAGGTCTTCGAGGACCAGATCGCCTGCGCCGACCTGATCCTGCTGACCAAGGCCGATCTCGCCGGCGAAGCCGGCATCGCCGTCGCCCGCGCCGCGATCGAAGCCGAGGCGCCGCGCCGCATCCCGATGGTCACGGTGCGCGATGGCAAGGTCGACCCGGCCGTCATCCTCGGTCTCAATGCGGCTGCGGAGGACGACCTCGCCGCCCGCCCCTCGCATCACGATGGGGCGGACGATCACGAGCATAACGACTTCGATACGATCGTCGTCGATCTGCCGGAACAGGCAAGCCAGGAGGCGCTGGAGGTCGCGATCGAAAAGCTGGCAGCCGAGCAGAATATCCTGCGCGTGAAAGGCTATGTCGCGCTGGCCGACAAGCCCATGCGGCTTCTGGTTCAAGCGGTAGGTGCGCGGGTGCGCAGCCAGTTCGACCGGCCCTGGGGCAGCCTGCCCCGTGGCTCCCAACTGGTGGTGATCGCGGAGCGCGGCGATGTCGATGCCGCGCGCATCCGAACCGCGCTCGGCGCTTGAGGGCGTGCGCGCGCCGTGCATGTCATCTTCCGCGAGAGTCATGGACTAGAGGAGACCGAGACCCCGCAAGATCTCGGCCAGGATCCGGCCGATCTTGTGGTGCTCTCGTTTTCCGACAGTGACCTTGGCGCCTTCGCGGCGGGCTGGCACCGCGCGCGGGAGGCGGGTAGCACCCTTCCCACGCTACGACTCGCCAACCTAGTGGCGCTGCGCCATCCGTTGTCGGTTGACACCTATGCCGAGCGTACCCTGGCCGGCGCCAAGGCGATGCTGGTCCGGCTCATCGGCGGCGAGGCCTACTGGAGTTATGGCCTCTCGACCCTGCGCGACCTTTCCCAACGGCAGGGGTTGGCGCTCGCCGTGCTGCCCGCCGACGGGCGCGAGGATCCGGCACTCGATGCCTATTCGACGCTGCCCGTCTCCACCCTGCGCCGGCTTTCGGCCCTGTGCGATGCCGGAGGGGCGGTTGCCGCGCAGGCGGCACTGGCGCAGCTCTCGCTTGCCGCCGGACTCTATGCCGGGCCGGTCGCAGGCGCGAAGACGATGCCGGAGGTCGGGCTATACCTGCCCGGGCGGGGTGTCGTGGCCGCACTGCCGGAGGATCCGCGGCCAGCGGCGGCGGTCACGTTCTACCGCGCCTATCTGACGGCGGCGGATCTCGGTGCGATCGATGCGCTGATCGGGGCTCTGGAGGCGGAAGGCTTTGCCGCTTACGGCCTTTTCGCGCCCTCGCTGAAGGCCCCGAGCGCCGCGCCGCTCGTTTCCGAGCTGCTGGCCGCGCATCCGCCCGCTGTCATCGTCAATGCGACGGCCTTCTCGGCGCAGGGGGCGGAGGGGCGCTCGCCGCTCGACGGGCCGGGGGCGCCGGTATTCCAGGTCGCACTCTCGACCGCGCAGCGGCGTGACTGGGCAGGTTCGGATCGCGGGCTGTCGCCGGCCGACCTCGCCATGCATGTGGTGTTGCCGGAGGTGGACGGACGGCTCTTCGCAGGGGCCGTCAGCTTCAAGGCGGCGACACCGCGCGATGACGCGCTGCAATATTCGCGCTTCGTACATCGGGCCGAGCCCGAGCAGGTGGCCCGCGCCGCCGCCCGGGTAGGGGGCTGGCAGCGGCTGGCCGCCACCCCGGCAGCGGAGCGGGAGCTGGCGTTGATCCTCTCCACCTACCCCGGCCGGGCGCATCAGATGGCCCATGCCGTCGGGCTCGATGCCTTGGCCTCGGCCGAGGCGATCCTCTCCGATCTCGCTGCGGCGGGCTACGTGACTGGCCCCGAGGCCGGGCTGGCAGCGCGGCTGGGGGCCGAGACGCTGGCCTGGCCGCTCGCCGATTACCGCGTCGCGCTTACCACCCTGCCCGAGGCGTTGCGCGAGCAACTCAACGAGGCCTGGGGCGCTCCGGAAGAGGATCCGGCGGTGCGCGACGGCGTCTTCCACTTCGCAGCCTTCGCGCTTGGCCGCATGCTCGTCGCACTGCAACCCGAGCGTGGGCACCGCGCCGGGCGGGAGGCGAGCTACCACGACCTCGCCTCCACACCGCGGCACGCCTATGTCGCTTTCTATCTGTGGCTGCGCGCCCGGCGGCTGGCGGCGCTCGTGCATATCGGCGCTCACGGGACGCTGGAATGGCTGCCGGGCAAGTCGGTCGCGCTCTCGGCCGATTGCTGGCCAGAGGCGCTTACCGGCGCGATGCCTGTAATTTACCCGTTCATCGTCAATGACCCCGGCGAGGCGGCGCAGGCCAAGCGGCGGCTCGGCGCGGTGACCTTGGGCCACCTTCCGCCGCCACTCGTCGGATCCACACTGCCTGAGGGGCTCGCACGGCTGGAGAGCCTGCTCGACGAATATTCCACCGCCGAAGGGCTCGACCCGGCGAGGCGGAGCCGGCTGGTCGCCGCGATTCGAGAGGAAGCGCGCGCGCAGGGGGTTGAGGATGACCTAGCGCTACCGCCCGGCGCCAGTGCAGCGGAGGCGATCACCCGGATCGACCGTTTCGTCTGTGATCTGAAGGAAAGCCGGTTCGGCGAGGGGCTCCACGTCTTCGGGCGCGGCGCCTGCGGGATCGAGGAGCGCACCGGGCTTCTTGCCGCGCTCGACGGCCGCCGGGTAGCGTCAGGGCCCTCCGGCTCTCCTGCACGTGGGCGGTCGGATGTGCTGCCCACCGGGCGCAACCTCTTCGCCGTCGATCCGCGCGCAGTGCCGACGCGGGCCGCCCATGCGCAGGGCGTGAAGCTCGCCGAGGAGCTGATCCGCCGCCATTTGCAGGACCAGGGCGACTGGCCGCGGGGGCTGATCGTAGACCTCTGGGGGTCTGCCACGATGCGGACGGCGGGCGAGGATTTCGCCATGGCGCTGCATCTTGCCGGCCTTGCGCCGGTCTGGGACGAAGGCTCCACTCGCGTCTCGGGATTCGAGGTGATCCCGCCAGCGCTGCTCGGTCGCCCGCGGATCGACGTAACGCTCCGCGTCTCGGGCCTCTTCCGCGACATATTCCCCGGCCTCGCCCAGCTCTTCGAGGCGGGCGCCGCGGCGCTGGCGGATCGCGAGGAGGATCCGGCTGAAAACCCATATGCCGCACTCAGCCCTCGCGTCTTCGGGCCGAAGCCCGGGGCCTATGGCCTCGGCATCGCCGCAGATCCCATCGATTTTAGCGATGCCGCGCGTGCGGCGGCGGGTGAGGCATGGCTGGCAGCTTCCGCCTGGGCGATCGGCGCGGATGGGGCAAGCCGCGAGGCCCGTTCGGCGCTGGAGGCCCGCGTGGGTACCGCCGATGCCTTCGTCCACTCCCAGGATCTGCCGGAGACGGACCTGCTGCTGGCCGAGGATTTTGCTGCCCATGAAGCCGGAATCGCCGCCGCCGCCGCGCGGCTCGGCCGGCCGGCCCCGGCGCTCTACCACCTCGACGCGACCAACCCGGAGGCGCCGCGCGCGAGGGCGCTTTCGGAAGAGATCGCGCGCGTCATGCGGGCCCGCGCCGCCAACCCAGCCTGGGCCGAGGGGATGATGCGCCACGGCTTCCGCGGCGGGGCGGAGATCGCAGCGACGCTCGACCACCTCGCTGCCTTCGCCCATCTTGCCCGCGCCGTCCCGCCGCATCTCTTCGACCTCTATCACGAGGCGACGCTGGGGCGGATCGAGGTGGCTGAGTTCCTAGCCCGGGAAAACCCGGCGGCGCTGGCCCGGATGAACGAGACATTCGCCGCACTCCGTGATGCGGGACTCTGGATCACCCAGCGCAACTCCATCGCCGCGGCGCTGGAGGGTCGGGCATGAGCGAGCCCGAAATCCGCGGCTGGTGCCCTGGTGCGCTGACGCCGATGGCCTCGGCCGATGGGCTTGTGGTGCGGTTGCGCCCGCCGCTGGGCCGCCTCAGCTCGGCACAGGCGCGGGCGGTAGCAGCGGCGGCGGTACGATTCGGATCGGGGGAAGTGGAGCTGACCTCGCGCGCCAACCTACAGATCCGTGGCGTGGCCGAGGCGGACCACGCGGCACTGCTGGCGGAGCTGGCGGCCCACGGGCTGGTCGACCCCGACCCGGAAACCGAGCGCGCGCGCGCCATCGCCATCGCGCCTTTCTATCGAGAGGCGGCAGAGATTACGAGCCTGGCGAACATCCTGACCGAGGCGCTCCGCGCCGCGCCCCTGCCCTCGAAATTCGGCGCAACGCTCGATATCGGCTCTGCGCCGGTGCTGGCGGGGACCGCCGCCGATCTCCGGCTGGAACGGGCGGCGGACGGTCGGCTAGTGCTGCGCCCCGATGGCTCGGCCACGGGCTGGCCTGTGACGGCCGAGACGCTACCGGCTATTCTGACGAAGCTGATCGGCTGGTTCCTGGAGACTGGAGGTGTCCGGAACGGCCGCGGCCGGATGCGCAAGCATCTTATTGGCAAGCACGACCTGCCAGGGGGTTGCAACGTTGCCCCTGCCCTACCTGCTGCGCTGCCAAAACCAGGGCCGGTCGGCGACGGGCAACTCGCCATCGTAGCATTCGGGCTGATGCCTGCACAGACGCTCTCGGCCCTCGCGGACCTGAGCGCCGAGATTCGGCTGACGCCCTGGCGGGGCGTATTTATGCCCGGCCTGCGGGCGCTGCCTGCGCTTTCCGGGATTCTGGCCTATCCTGAGGATCCGTTGCTGCGCGTCCATGCCTGCACCGGGCGGCTCGGCTGTCCGCAGGCGCTCGCCGAGACCCGAGCGCTCGCCCGGGCTCTTGCGCCCAAGCTGGCGGCCGGGCAGAGCCTCCATGTCTCTGGCTGCGCCAAGGGCTGCGCCCATCCCGGGCCCTGCGGCCTGGTTCTGACCGCCACGCCCAAGGGCTTCGATCTTGCCCGCGACGCCTCCGCCGGTGCCCCGCCCCTTCGCCCCGCTCTCTCGCCCGCGGCACTTCTCGCCACCCCTTACCCATTCGGTGCCCCCTGATGCCCCACGCCTACGAGACCGACGGCGCCGCGATATACCGGCAGTCCTTCGCCACCATCCGCACCGAGGCCGACCTCGCCCGCTTCACGCCGGAGGAGGAACCGGTCGTTGTGCGCATGATCCATGCGCTCGGTTTCGTCGGGCTGGAGGCGAGCGTCGCCTTCACCCCGGGCCTGGCCGAGGCCGCCCGGACCGCCCTCATGGCCGGTGCGCCGATCCTCTGCGATGCGCGTATGGTCAGCGAGGGGATCACCCGGTCGCGGCTGCCGGCGGAGAACGAGATCCTCTGCACGCTCCACGACCCTAAGGTGCCGGCACTGGCGCAGCACCTTTCCACCACGCGCTCCGCCGCCGCGCTGGAGCTTTGGCGGCCACGGCTCGCGGGCGCGGTGGTGGCTATCGGCAATGCGCCGACGGCGCTTTTCCACCTGCTGAACATGCTGGAAGATCCCGGCTGCCCGCGCCCGGCCGCGATAATCGGTTGCCCGGTGGGATTTGTCGGTGCCGCCGAGTCGAAGGCCGCACTGATGGAGGCGCCGCCGGTGTCGTCGATGGCCGTCATGGGGCGGCTCGGCGGGTCCGCCGTCACCGTCGCCGCGATCAACGCGCTTGCCAGCCGGAAAGAATGAGCATGGGCCGCATTCTCTGCGCCGGGCTTGGCCCCGGCGACCCGGAACTGATGAGCGTTAAGGCCGACCGTGCGATCCGCGGTGCCCGTCACATAGCCTTCTTCCGCAAGGCCGGCCACGCCGGGCAGGCGCGCCGCATCGTCGAGGGGATGCTCGCCCCTGGCTCAATCGAACATGCGATGGAATACCCGGTCACGACTGAGATCGCCTTCGACAGCCTGGAATACACCGAGACGCTGGCACGGTTCTACGACCTCTGGGCCGACCACCTTGCCCAGCTGGCCGAGACCGAGGAGGTCGTGGTCCTCTGTGAGGGCGACCCATTCTTCTACGGCTCCTTCATGCATCTCTATACTCGCCTGAAGGGCCGGGTGCCGGTGGAGGTCATCCCCGGCATCACCGGCATGTCGGGCTGCTGGACGGCAACCGGCGTGCCGATCACCTGGGGCGACGATATCCTCTGCGTCTTGCCCGGAACCTTGCCCGAGGCACGGCTTGTGGCGCAGATGCGGGAGGCGGAGGCGCTTGTGGTGATGAAGACCGGCCGCAATCTGCCGAAGGTTCGCCGTGCGCTGGCAGAGGCCGGGCGGCTGGCGGATGCCTGGCTTGTGGAGCGCGGCACGATGGCCGACGAGCGCGTCGCCCGCCTCGCCGATCTTCCGGAGGGCGACTACCCCTATTTCGCTATCGTCCTCGTCCACGGCCAGGGCCGGCGACCGGAGATCGACGCATGAGTGGTTGGCTCGCCATCGCCGGGCTCGGTCCCGGGGACGCCGCGCTGGTGACGCCAGAGGTAGAGGCCGCGCTGGCAGAGGCGACCCATGTGGTGGGCTACATCCCTTATATCGCTCGCGTCGCGCCGCGCGCGGGGCTGACGCTGCATCCGTCCGACAACCGGGTAGAGCTCGACCGGGCCCGCCATGCGCTGGAGATGGCAGCTGCGGGCGCGCGCGTCGTCGTGGTCTCCTCCGGCGATCCGGGGGTCTTCGCCATGGCCTCGGCCGTGTTCCAGGCGCTGGAAGGCGCGCCGGAGTGGCAGGAGCTTGACATCCGCGTGCTTCCCGGGATCACCGCGATGCTGGCCGCTGCTGCCCGTGCCGGGGCGCCGCTGGGGCATGATTTCTGCGCGATCAACCTGTCGGACAACCTCAAGCCGTGGGTGGTGATCGAGCGGCGTCTGCGGCTCGCAGCACAGGCGGATTTCGCCATGGCCTTCTACAACCCCCGTTCCAGAGGCAGGCCCGAAGGCTTCGCCCGCGCGCTTGAGATCCTGCGCGAGGAATGCGGGGCCCATCAGCTGATCACCTTCGCCCGGGCCGTGAGCACCCTCGAGGAGCGGATCAACACGGTAACCCTGGTAGAGGCAACGCCGGAGATGGCCGACATGCGGACGGTAGTCCTGATGGGCAATTCCGCCACGCGGCGGGTGGGGCGGTTCGTCTATACGCCGCGCATGTTCCCTGGCGAAGCGGGCACCGGTTCGCCGTCCGAAAGCGCGCGCGCTCAGGGTTCAGGGCAGGTGGAATGAAAGATCCAGGCCATCACCTCGGCGATGCTCACGGCGACTGGCCGGTCGGGAACTTCCGGGCGGTCGATCAGGATTACCGGAAGACCGAGCGCCCGGGCGGCGTCGAGTTTGGCGCGCGCGCCGCTGCCGCCGGCGTTCTTTGCGAGGATCAGTTCGATGCGATGAGACTCCAGCAGCGCCCGGTCGCCCGCCGCGGAGAAGGGGCCACGGGCGACGACGGCCTCGGCATCCGGCAGGGGCAAGGGCACCTCGGGCGGATCCACGAGGCGCAGGAGATAATGGTGTTGCGGGGCCGCGGCGAAGGCGGAAAGGCCCTGCCTGCCAATGGCGACGAAGATCCGCCTCGGGGCCCACGGCAACGCGGCGATGGCGGCAGCGGTGTCCGGCACATGGGTCCAGCGGTCTTCCGCGCCCGCGCGCCAGGGCGGGCGTTCGAAGGCCAGAAGCGCCACGCCGGTCTCGGCCGCAGCAGCGACGGCATGGGCGCTCATCTGTGCCGCGAAGGGATGGGTGGCATCGATCATGTGGGTGATGCGCTCCGCCGTCAGCCAGTTCACCAGCCCCGCAACGCCGCCGAAGCCACCGATGCGCTGTGGCAGCGGCTGGGCTACCGGTGCCCCGGTGCGGCCGGCATAGGAGAAGACCGCATCCACCCCGGCCTCCGCCAGGGCGCGGGCGAGCGCGCTCGCCTCGCTGGTGCCACCGAGCAGCAGGACCCGCATCGCCTGTCTCCTTCCGTCTTCCCCCTCTCCTGTCGTGAACGCGCGCGCATCGCAAGCGGGGGCGTGCATGGCTGAACCCTGGCTTTCGATCATCGGCATCGGTGAGGACGGGCGCGAGGGGCTGGTTCCCGCCGCGCTGGCGGCTCTGGAGGCGGCCGAAGTGGTCTTTGGTGGGCCGCGTCACCTCGCACTTGCCGGGGTGGCAGAGGGCGTGGACGAGCGCGGTCAGGCATGGCCGGTGCCCTTCTCCGTGGCTCCCGTTCTGGCGCATGCCGGGCGGCGGGTGGCGGTGCTCGCCTCGGGCGACCCGTTCTGGCATGGGGCCGGAGGGAGCCTTTCGCGCCACCTCTCCCCCGGAGACTGGCGGGCCTTTCCGGCGCCTTCGACACTCGCGCTCGTGACCGCCAGGCTCGGCTGGCGGCAGGAGGAGGTCACAACTCTCGCCCTCCACGCTGCCCTATTCGCGGAGGCGCGGCGGCATCTCGCCCCCGGGGCACGGCTTCTGTGCCTGCTGCGCGACGGGGCGGCGGCACCGGCTTTTGCCCAATGGCTCGCCTCGCAGGGTTTCGGGGCCTCGCGGCTCTGGCGGCTGAAAGCGCTCGGCGGCCCGCGCGAGCGGATCGAGGTGATGACGGCCGACGCTCTCGCCGCCCGCCCCGTCCCGTCGGCCGCCCCGGGCGGGCCGCCGGTCGCGGTGGCGCTGGAGGCGGCGGGCGGTCCCGCCCTCCCCCGCGCGTCGGGCCTGCCAGACGCGCTTTTCGCCCATGACGGCCAGATCACCAAGCGCCCGGTCCGCGCGCTTACACTCTCGGCGCTGGCGCCAAAGCCGGGCGAGCATCTCTGGGATATCGGCCTCGGCTCCGGCTCGATCTCCATCGAATGGCTGCTCGCCGCGCCGGGCACCCGCGCCTCGGGGCTGGAGGCCGATCCAACCCGCGCCGCTCGCGCCCGGGCCAACGCCGAGTCTTTCGGGCTGGGCGCGCGGCTTGGCGTCACCGAGGCGCGCGCGCCGGAAGGACTGGACGGGCTCGCGCCGCCCGATGCCGTCTTCATCGGCGGCGGAGCGACGGAGACGCTGCTTGCGGCGCTCTGGCCGAGGCTGCCCGAAGGCGCACGGCTTGTCGCCAACGGGGTAACGCTTGAAACCGAAGCGCTGCTGGCCCAATGGTCCGCCGCGAAGGGTGGCAGCCTGCTGCGGATTGAGCTTGCCGAGGCGCAACCCCTTGGCCGAAAGCGGGGGTGGAGCGCGGCACGGCCGGTGGTGCAATGGAGCGTTGTGAAATGAGGGTGGCGGGGCTCGGCTTCCGGGACGGGACGACGCCCGCAGCGCTGGCCGAGGCCATCGCTGCAGCGGGCGGCGGGGCGCTGAGCAGCCTTGCCACCGCCGCCGACAAGGCCGAGGCGCCGCCACTTCTTGTGCTGGCCGCCGAGCTGGGGCTGGCGGTGACGCTGGTGCCGCTTGCCACGCTCGCGAACACCGAAACGCTCACGCGATCCCCCCGCGTCGCCGCCCGCTACGGCACAGGAAGCCTGGCAGAGGCTGCGGCGCTCGCCGCTGCCGGCCCCGGCGCCCGCCTTCTCGGCCCCCGCGCGACTTCCGCAGACGGGACCGCAACCGCCGCCATCGCCACTACCGAGGCCAAAGTATGACTGTTCATTTCATAGGCGTCGGCCCCGGCGCTCCAGACCTCTTGACGCTCCGCGGCCGCGACCTGATCGCGGCCTCTCCGGTCTGTCTCTATGCTGGATCGCTGGTGCCGCCCGTGGTGTTGGCGCATTGCCCTGAAGGCGCGTGGATCGTGAACACCGCGCCACTCTCGCTCGACGAGATCATAGCCGAGATCACCGCCGCCCATGCGGCGGGGCAGGACGTGGCACGCCTCCATTCCGGCGATCTCTCCGTCTGGTCGGCGATGGGGGAGCAGCTTCGCCGCCTGCGCGCGCTTGCGATTCCCTTCGACGTGACCCCGGGCGTGCCTGCCTTCGCAGCCGCCGCCGCGACGCTGGCGACGGAGCTCACACTGCCGGGCGTGGCGCAGTCTGTGGTGCTCACCCGCACTTCTGGTAGGGCGACGCCGATGCCGGGAGGCGAGACGCTCGCGGCCTTCGCCGTAACCGGCGCAACGCTGGCCATCCACCTGTCGATCCACGTCCTTTCGAAGGTCGTGGAGGAACTGACCCCGCATTACGGCGCAGATTGCCCTGTTGCGGTGGTTTGGCGCGCTTCTTGGCCGGACGAGCGGGTGCTGCGAGGCAGTCTTGCGACCATCGAGGCGCAGATGGCCGCCGAGATCGACCGCACCGCGCTGATCCTCGTCGGCCGCACACTCGCCGCCGAGGGCTTCGCGGAGAGCCGCCTCTACGCCGGGGATTACGACCGCCGCTACCGCCCCGTCGGATCCGAGCCGCGCTTCCCGGAGGGGCGGGAGTGAGTGGCGCGCGCGCCACCGTGGCAGGGCCGGTGCCGGGGCTTATGATCTCGGCCCCAGCGTCGGGCAGTGGCAAGACGACGTTGATGCTGGGGCTGGCACGGGCCTTTGCCAACGCGGGGCTGGCGGTTCAGCCGTTCAAATCCGGTCCGGATTACATCGATCCGGCCTTCCATAGCGCAGCAGCGGGGCGCGCTTCGGTCAACCTCGACAGCTGGGCGATGCCGCCGGGGCGGATCGCGGCGGAGGTTGGGCGCGCCAAGGGGGCGGATCTGATCCTTGCCGAGGGCTCCATGGGGCTTTTCGACGGGGTCGCGAAGCCGGGCTTGGCGGGGACCGGGGCGAGCGCGGATATCGCGACGCTGGCGGGCTGGCCGGTGCTGATGGTGATCGACCCGAAGGGGCAGGCACAGACCGCAGCCGCCGTGGCGCTCGGCCTCGCGCGGTTCCGGCCGGATCTGCCGATCGCAGGCGTGATCCTGAACCGCGTGGCAAGCCCGCGGCACGAGGCCCTGATCCGCGCGGGCATGGCCGAGGCGGGGCTGCCCGTCCTCGGCGCCCTGCCCCGCGTCGCGACCATAACCATGCCGGAGCGGCATCTCGGCCTCGTCCAGGCCGGCGAGCATCCGGCTCTCGAGGCGCTGATAGAGGCCGCGGCGGCGCTGGTCACCGAACATTGCGACTTGGAGGCGATCCATATCGCCGCCGCCGCGCGCGTCCTGCCCGCGCCCGTCGCAACACGCCTCCCGCCGCCCGGCCAGCGCATCGCGCTCGCCCGGGACGCAGCTTTTTCCTTCACCTATCCGCATCTCCTTGACGACTGGCGCGCTGAGGGGGCGGAGATCCTGCCGTTCTCTCCGCTCGCCGATGAGGCGCCTGACCCTGGTGCCGACGCCTGCTGGCTGCCGGGCGGATACCCCGAACTGCACGCCGGCCGCCTTGCTGCCGCCGCGCGGTTCCGGGCGGCGCTGCGAGCCTTCGCGGAGACCCGGCCGGTTCATGGCGAATGCGGGGGCTACATGGCGCTCGGCGCGGGACTGGTTGATGCCGAGGGCACGCGGCACGAGATGGCGGGGCTTCTGGGCCTCGTCACCAGCTTCGCCAAGCGGCAGATGCATCTGGGTTACAGGCGGGCGCGGCTTGCCGGCCCCTGCCTTGGCCTGCCCGGGGGTGCCGTTATTGCCGGGCATGAGTTCCACTACGCAGGGGTTGTCGAGCAGCCCGATGCGCCGATGGCGGCGGTTGCCGATGCGGCGGGCCAGACGGTGGCAGAGACCGGGTCGCGGCGCGGCAATGTCTCCGGCTCTTTCTTCCACCTGATCGGGGGGACGTCATGAATGGTTTCGTTTCTTTCGTCTCCTCTGGACCGGGCGATCCCGAGCTCCTGACACTGAAGGCCGCGGCGCGTATCGCGGCTGCGGATGCAATCCTTTTCGACGATCTCTCCTCCGGGCCCGCCCTTGCCCATGCGCGGGCCGATGCGGACCTGGTCGGAGTTGGCAAGCGGGCGGGTCGCGCCTCGCCGAAGCAGGATCAAGTAAGCCGGCTTCTGGTCGATTATGCGAAGACCGGCGCCAGGGTCGTGCGGCTGAAATCCGGCGACGCTGGGCTCTTCGGGCGACTGGAGGAGGAGACCACCGCGCTCCGCGACGCTGGGATCGGGTTCGAGATCATCCCCGGCGTGCCCTCGGCCTGCGCCGCCGCCGCTGCCGCCGGAATACCGCTGACGCGGCGGATAACAGCGCGGCGGGTGCAATTCGTCACCGGACATGACGTGACCGGCGGGCTGGCAGAGGATCTGAACCTCGCGGCGCTCGCTGATCCGATGGCCACCACGGTGGTCTTCATGGGCAAGCGCACCTTCCCGGCGTTCCTCACCATGCTCACCGGCGCAGGATTGCCGCCTGGCACCCCCGCCCTTCTGGCCGAGGCCGTGGGCCGGGCCGAGCAGCAGCTGGTCCGCACCACCGTTGCGGAACTGGCCGAACGGCTGTCGGGCGATCCGGGAACGGCGCCGGCGCTGATCCTCTATGGGCCGCTTGCAGAGGCGGCGGAGGCATGATCGCTCTTTCGCTGATCGGGATCGGCACCGGCAACCCGGAGCATCTGACACTTCAGGCGATCCGCGCGCTCAACGCGGCCGATGTCGTCCTCATTCCCTGCAAGGGGGAGAGCAAGGCCGACCTCGCCGAACTGCGCCGCACGATCTGCGCCGAGTTCATCACCAATCCCGCGACCCGTATGGTGGAGTTCAACCAGCCGGTGCGCGACCCCGCTACTCCCGACTACCGCAGACGGGTGGATGATTGGCACGACGCCATTGCCAAGGCCTGGCGAGCGGCCATCACCAAGGAGCTGCCGGGCGGCGATGGAAGGGTGGCGCTGCTCGTCTGGGGTGATCCTTCGCTTTACGACAGCACCTTGCGCATTGCCGCTCGGCTTGGGCTGCGGACGGAGGTGATCCCCGGCATAACCTCGATCCAGGCGCTCGCCGCGGCCCATGTTATCCCGCTGAGCGAGATCGGTACTCCCTTCACTGTCACCACCGGCCGGCGGCTGCGTGACGGTGGCTGGCCAGAGGGCGTCGACACAATCCTTGTCATGCTCGACGGCGATTGCGCGTTCCAGGACCTTGCTCCGGAAGGCCTCTCGATCTGGTGGGGCGCCTATGTCGGTATGGCAGAAGAGCTCACCGAGGCCGGCCTCCTTGCAGAGACCGGCCCCCGCATCCTTGCCCGCCGTGCCGAGGCGCGGGCGCAGCATGGCTGGATCATGGATATCTACCTGCTCCGCCGCACGGGCAGTTGAGCCCGCGCGCGGGACAATCGCGGCTCAGGCGAGGGGGATCTGGCTGAAGCGGCGCCGTTGGTGCCGGGCTTTGCGCGGGCGGTGGTAAGCGGGACTGCGCCGGCGTTGGGCTTGGCGGCGCCGACGGCGATGGAGACAATCGAGATCGCGCTGCCGGACGGGGTGGTATTGCGTTTCGGCGCCGGGGTGAGCCAGGCGGCATTGAGCCGGGTGCTGGCGGTGCTGAGGGGCGCATGATCGCGCCGGGTGCGGGTGTCCGGGTCTATCTTGCCTGCGGCCGGACGGACACGAGGAAGGGGCTGGACGGGCTGGCGATGATGGTCCAGCAGGTCTTTGGCGGGAACCCGTTTGATGGTGCGGTCTATGCATTCCGTGGCCGGCGTGCCGTTATTTGCGCAAGAACTTGATCCATGGCGCTGAGGGGGTGGGTTCGCCGGGCGGAGCGCGATCAGGGGCTACGGCCCGGTCCGACGAGTGCTGACCAGAAGCGGATCAAGTCTCTGGAACGAGAGGTCCGGGAGCTACGCCAGGCGAATGAGATCCTGCGTAAGGCATCGCCTTATTTTGCGATGGTGGAGCTCGACCGCCGGTTCTGGCTCGGCTTTGCCACCTGACATCGCTACGACGCCACGCCCCGGACGCGGGATGCGCGAGTCCGCGCCTTCGCCGTGACGGTGGCGCCGGAGATTTCGGGCCGGATCGTCGCGGTTGCGGTTCATGACAATGAACGCGTGCGCAAGGGGCAGGTCCTGTTCAGGATCGATCCTGCGGATTTCGCCAATCGTCTCGCTGTGGCGAGGGCAACACTCGCCGCCGATCGGGCGATCGCGGGGATGAAGGCGGCGGATGCGGCGCGGCGCGCGCGACTGCCCTCGATCGCGGTTTCGGCGGAGACGCGGGGCAATGCCGCCGCCGCACGGGCCGCCGCCGCACGCGTGCAGGCGGACGAGGCGGGGGTTGCGCAGGCTGCGCTCGATCTCGCGCGCACGGTGGTCCGCGCGCCGGTGAGCGGCACGATCACCAATCTCACCGCCCATGCAGGCGATTATGCCCATGCCGGCAGCGGCGCGATCACGATGGTCGATACTGGCGAACTCTGGGTGACCGCGTATTTCGAGGAGACCGAGCTCGACCAGATCAGGCCGGGCGCGCCGGCCCGGATCGAGCTGATGTCCGACCCCGGCCGGGTGCTGGATGGCCATGTGCAGGGGATCGGACGCGGGGTTGCAGATGCCAACATGCAGGATGCACGCAGCGGCCTGCCGCGCGTCGATCCGGTGTATTCATGGGTGCGGCTGTCTCAGCGGATTCCGGTTTATGTGACGCTCGACCATGTGCCGCCGAGCATGCTCCTCGCCGCCGGCATGACCGCGACGGTGCGTGTCGTCGCCCCGGCGGCGCGTGAGCGCTGAGCGAGGCGGCGCTATTCTGCGGCGCGCGGCATATCCCGCGCGAGCCAAAGGCCCGAGCCGGCCACGAGGGCCGCCGTGATCCACAACGCCGGCAGGGTTGCGTGGGCGAACTGCGCGATGAGGCCGAGCGCGACGGCGCCGAGCGCGTAGCCGGTGTCGCGCCAGTAGCGGTAAGTGCCGAGGGCCTTGCCGCGGATCAACGGCGCTGCCTGGTCCGACATCGCAGCGATGAGGTTCGGGTAGAGCAGCGCCATGCCAACGCCCATGACGATCGCCCCCGGCAGCCATAGCGACGCATCGCGCCCGGCCGCCGTGATCGCGATGCCGGCGGCGAGGAGAAAAAACCCGGCGATCACTGGGGCGCGGCGGCCGACCCGGTCACCCAGATGGCCAGTCCAGAGCTGCGAGACGCCCCAGACCATGGCGTAGGTGCCGGTCAGCCAGCCGATTTCGACCAGCCTTGCACCATGTGCCTTGAAGAACAGCGGGAACATCACCCAGACCAGTGTGTCGGCGATCTTGTTGACGATGCCGCCCTGACAGATCGCCCGCCCGACCCGATCGCGGAAAGAGATGCGGACGAAGATCGCGCGCAGCGTGAGCGTATGATCCTGCGAGGCACCGGCACCGGCCTCGGCATGTTCGGCCTTCACCCAGGCAAGCGTGTCGCGCACACGGGTGATCGTGGCGAAGGCCAGACCAATCGTGGCCATGCCGAAAATCAGCAGGGCATCACGCGCGCCGACCGCCTCGGCCAGCAAGGCAGCACAAGCACCGGCGAGGCCGACGGCCACATACCCCGTGGCTTCGTTGATGCCGACGGCAAGCCCGCGCTGGTGGCTGCCGGCGAGGTCAATCTGGCTGGTCACCGTCATCGTCCAGGTGAAGCCCTGGCTGATACCGAGAAACACGTTCGCGATCACGATCCACCACCAGTTGGGTGCCGCCCAGATCAGCAGCGGGATGGGAATGGCGGCGATCCAGCCGGCGATGAGGACAGGTTTGCGGCCGAACCGGTCGGCAAGCCCGCCGGCGACAAGGTTGAGCGCGCCCTTCACCAGGCCGAAGGAGAGAACGAAGCTCGCGAGAAAAAGAAAGGCACCGGGAGCGACGCCGAACTCGTGCGCGAGGGTCGGCAGGACCGCTCGCTCCATACCGATGACAAGACCGACGAAGAAGACCTGCAGCGCCTGCAGGGTAAACTGGCCGCGATTGGCCGTGATGCCGCGGATATGATCCGAGGCGTTTGCCACCATGGTCACGCGGTGAAGCCCGCATTCCAGGCGCGCAGTTCGGCCGCCCCCTCGGGCGCGGGCGGAATGTTCTCGAGCATGAAGGCGACGAAGCGGTCGGCATCGCCGATGCGAAAGGCGGGGTTGTGTCGCCGTTCGAAACCGATGGTGGATACCGGCTTGCCGGAGAGACCGCGGCCGCAGACCGAGCCGGCCAGAGCACCGGGCAGCACCTCGATATGGTCGGGTAACGCCTTGAGCCTGACGAGACTGGTGAACAGGTCGCGCGCGCCGCGCGCGGCGTCGGTCGCAAGCTCGGTCCGGCCGACATCGCCCACCATGAGCGTGTGGCCGCCGAGCACGCTCCATGGCTCATCCGCGCGGGTGCGGTCGGTCACCGTGAGGCAGAGATGCTCCGGCGTGTGGCCGGGCGTGTGCAACACCTCGAGCACGACATTGCCGAGTTCGAGCCGTTCGCCGTCTACAAGACGGCGGCAAGCATAGCCCACCTCGGCTGATTCGTGGATGGCGTATTCGGCACCGGCCGCTTCGGCCAGCGCGCGGCCGGCGGAGCGATGATCGGCATGCAGATGCGTGTCGATCACAAGGCGGATCGGCGTCGCCGAGGCCGATGCGGCGTGCAGATAAGGTTCGATCGGAAACAGCGGGTCGACAACCACGCCGGCGCCCTTGCCGACGCAGCCGAGCAGATAGGAGGCCGCCGTGGGGTCGGTGTGCAGGAACTGTCGGAGGATCATGGGTTTGGCTCCCGGCTGACGCGGCGATCTTGTCGCCAGCGCGCTGTCACATTATCATTCGCGATATTGATTGAATGAGTCGGTGATGAAGTCAAGCAGTGGTCCAAAGCAACAGATTTTCAGCCATCTCGCCGAGATCGCCGCGGCACTTGCACATCCGCACAGGATCGAAATTCTCGAACTGATCGCCCAGGGCGAGCGTAGCGTGGAGGATCTTGCCGAACGGATCGGCCTGTCGCTCTCGAACACGTCCCGCCACCTGCAGGTCTTGCGCCGTGCCCGCCTTGCGGCGCCGCGGAGGGAGGGCAAGAACGTGTTCTACAGCCTGGTCTCCGAGACCGAGGTGGTCACGTTGCTGGCCAGCCTGGGGCGAGTGGGCGAGCGGAACATCGCGGAAATCGACCAGGTGATGCAGGCGTATTTCCGGGCGCGGGATTCTCTCGAGCCCGTATCGCGCTTGACCCTGCTTGAACGCCTCCGGGACGGCAGCGTGACACTCCTCGATGTCCGTCCAACGGAGGAATTTGCTCACGGGCATCTGCCGGGGGCGCTCAATATTCCGCTCGATCAGCTTGACGCGATGCTGGACAGTCTTGTCGCCCGGTCGCCGGTTGTTGCCTATTGCCGGGGGCCTTACTGCGTTCTTTCGTTCGAGGCGGTGGCGAAGCTTCGCGCCTGTGGGATTGAGGCGATACGACTGGAAGATGGGTATCCCGAGTGGAAGGCGGCAGGTTGTCCCATCGAGTGCTGAACGTAGAGAGCGCTCACCCGCATCGCTGGAGCGTCAAGGCCGCCCGATCGCGTGGCGTTAGGATCCGGCGTTCACAAAGGGCGCCTCACCGCCATCATGTCCGACCCGAAAATCCGGGGATTGCCGGCGCATCGCGACGACGTCTTCCCAACCACCGTCTTTGCTCCGGCCCGCCACGAGCTGTTTCGGCCTGTCACTGCCGCAACGAGAAAAGGATGCAAAAATGCCAATGATAACCCGTCGGGGACTTATGGCCGCAAGTCTGACCCTGAGTGCTGCCGACATGGCTGTTGCCCGGGCCGCAACGGCTGCTCGGGCTGGGCAGCGCCTCGTTGCCGGAACGCGTAGCCTCGAGGTGAACGGGCGCGCGGCGGAGCTATGGCGGAATTTGGGTGACGCGGCGTGATCAGGCGGCGCGGCTCTGGGTGGCGTCGGATTGTGCGACGCCGTCGTTGAATCTGACGCCTTCGATGACGCGTGGCAACTGGCTGGTGCCGTTGAGCTTGCGCCATTTCTTCGAAGCGGCCCGAATCAAAGTGAAGACCATTAGCTTGGCGGTCTTCTGCGATAACGCGCCTTTGGTCCGCACCGTGCGGTGACGAACGGTGGCGAAGACGCTCTCGATCGGGTTCGAGGTACGCAGATGCTCCCAATGTTCGGCCGGGTAGTCATAGAAGGCCAGCAGAACCTCGGTGTCCTTGGTCAGACAGGCGACACCGCGCTGATACTTGGCGGCATATTTCGCCTTGAAGGTGTCGATCGCCGCCAGGGCGGCGGCGCGGGTTTCAGCGTGCGAGATTTCGCGCAGGTCGGCTGCCACCGCTGGCTGCATGGATTTCGGAAAGTGGTTGAGCACGTTGGCGATCTTGTGGAACCAGCAGCGCTGATGGCGGGTGCCGGGGAACACCTCGTCCAGCGCCTTCCAGAACCCAAGGGCGCCGTCGCCGACGGCCAGTTCGGGCGGCACGGCAAGCCCTCGGGCCTTGAGATCGACCAGCAGTTCGCGCCAGCTCTGCGCGCTCTCGCGGAAGCCGACCTGAAAGCCCAGAAGCTCCTTCCGGCCTTCCGGTGTCGCCCCGATGATCACCAGCATGCACTCGGCCTGCGGCTCCATCCTGGCCTGCAGGTAGACGCCGTCGGCCCAGACATAGACATAGCGGCGCGCCGAGAGATCGCGGCGCTGCCAACGATCATACTCCTCCTGCCAGCCTGCCGTGAGGCGGGAAATCACCGCCGGCGACAGGTTCGGCGCGTCCGCCCCGAGCAACGCCGTCAGCGCCTCCTGGAAATCGCCGGTGGAGACGCCGCGCAGATACAGCACGGGCAACAGGGCATCGAGGCTTTTCGAGCGGCGTGCCCAGCGCGGCAGGATCGCCGAGGTGAAGCGGATCCTCGTCTCCGCCGACACGCCCGGCGCGCGGTCACGCACCTTCGGCCGCTGCACCGGGACCGGTCCGATCCCGGTCTGCACCGCCCGTTCCGGTCCGGCGCCGTGCCGGACAACACGCTGCCGGCCGTCGGGCAAGAGTTCCTCGCTGAACTGGGCGACGAAACTTGCCGCCTCGGCCTTCAGGGCTGCCATCAGCATCTGCCGCGCGCCCTCACGGGCAATGTCCGTCAACGGGTCCATGATCGAACCAGGCTGATGAAAGGAGGTGATCGTGCTATTCTCGTTCATAGGCGTATCGCTCCTCAGGGAGGTTCTGGCAGGCTTGGACACCCGCCACGATACGCCGCCTTCTCAAACCTCATCACCTATTTTCAGCCATAGCCCCGCGCGGCGCGGGTCTTCCGTCTGACCGATCAGGCCGGCCGCCCCGGGCTTACCTTGGCGCCGGGCGAGCAGTTTCGGGTCAAACTTTTGAACCGGACCGCCGATCACACCATAATTCACTGGCACGGCCAGTTGCCGCCCTGGACACAGGACGGCTTTCCATGGCCGCAGACCCCGCCACTCGCGCCGGCGGCGACGCGCGCTTACGATTACGTGCCGATCCCCGGGACCTACTGGATGCATTCGCACCAGGGTTTGCAGGAGCAGAGTCTCATGACGGCCCCGCTGATCGTCCAGGATGCTGCCGTTCTGGCCGAGGGCCGGCAGGAGGTGGTGGTGATGCTGCATGATTTCAGCTTCACCGCGCCCGACGCGCTGCTAGCCGGCCTGACCGGGCAGACGCCCTCGGCGATTCACGCGATGGCCCGCTCGACGGAGAATGCTGCGCCGGCCCCGATGACTGTCGGCAATCGCATGGGACCGATGCAGGGAATGGCCCATACGGCCGCCGGCAAGGGGATGGGGATGTCGATGAGCGGCATGTCGATGAGCGGCATGTCGATGAGCGGCATGTCGATGAGTGGGATGTCGATGGACCTGAACGACATCAACTACGACGCGTTCCTGGCAAATGACCGTACCCTGCACGACCCTGAAACCATTCAGGTTGAGCGGTCGGGACGTGTGCGGCTCAGGATCATTAACGCGGCATCGTCGAGCCAGTTCTGGATCGATCTCGGCGCGTTGACCGGCCGGGTGGTTGCGGTCGACGGGCATCCGGTGGTGCCGGTTGTCGGACGCCGCTTTCCGCTGGCTATTGCGCAGCGGCTGGACATCGTGGTCGATCTGCCGGGGGCCGGAGCGTTCCCCGTTCTCGCGCGGCTGGAGGGGTCGCGCCGGCGGACCGGTGTCGTGCTGGCAACGCCGGGCTCGCGGGTAGTACGGATCCAGGACACCGGGCTCGACCAGATGCTGCCGGTCGACAATTCGCTGGAAACCAGGCTGGTCGCCCGCGCGCCGCTGGCCGCCCGCAAGCCCGACCTCGTGCACCGAATTGTCCTCGGGGGCGGCATGAAGCCCTATTCGTGGTCACTGAATGGGGAGTTCTGGCCGAACATCACGCCGCTGATGCTCCGGAAGGGCCAGCGCGTGGAAATCGAGATGGTAAACCATTCGATGATGGCTCACCCGATGCACCTGCATGGCCATGCGTTCCCGGTCGTCGCGGTGAACGGTCGGCCGTTGAATGGTGCGGTGCGGGACACCGTGCTGGTGACGCCGATGATGGGCAGTGTGCGGATCGCCTTCGACGCCGACAACCCCGGGCGCTGGGCGCTGCATTGCCACAACCTCTATCACATGATGACGGGCATGATGACGGAGGTCCGCTACGACGGTATCGAGGTCTAGGCCAGCGCAGGTCGCGGCTCATGTCCACGATAAGGGGAGCGAGGTTGTTCGGCTCCCACCTTCGCGGTGAGGTCTTGTCAACCGAGGCCGTCGGGCTTCGGGGCGGCGAGACGAAGAACGCGCGGCGCAAGGATCGGAAGGACGAACAGCGTCAGGATCGTTGCGGTTGCGAGGCCGCCGAGGATGACGATGGCCATCGGCCCCTCAATGGCGTCGCCGGGGGAGCCGGTAGCGAGTGCGAGCGGAAGCAGGCCGAGGGCGGTCACACAGGCGGTGATCAGGATCGCCGGAAGCCGGTCGGCCGCGGCCTGTCGCGCGACATCTGCTGACCATGGTTTGCCGCTGCCCTCCATGAGTCGGCGCATGTGGATCAGGAGCAGCAGGCCGTTGCGCAACGTGAGGCCGAACAGCGTTGCTAGACCGACCATGGCGCCAAGTTCGAGATGGCCACCAAGGAAGGCCCAGGTCGCCGTGATGCCACCGGAGAAGGCAACCGGCATAATCGCCATCATGAGCACAACGGCCCGCGCCTCGCGCAGGGCGAGCGCGATCAGGATCAGGATGCCGGCAAGCGCGATGGCGGCGTGGATGGCAAGCTCGCGCCGCGCGGTACCGCCGGCGACTGCCGTGCCGCCGTAGCGGACGTAAACCCCCGTGCCCAGCCGAAGCCTGGCAAGCCGCTGGCGCAGGCTGCGGATCACCGGGACAGCATGGCCATGCGCGACCTGGACGGTGACGACCTGAACGCGGCGGCCGTCGTTATGCAGGATCTGCGCCGGAACCCGTGTCTGGCGAATTGTCGCGATACGGTCGAGGGGCACGATCATGCCGCCTGCCGCCGCGACCGGGAGGTCGCCGATTGCAGCCGGTTGATGGCGGAGTTCTGCGGGCAGCGTGACAACGATCGGCTCAACGAGAGTACCGCGATAGACATGGCCGACGGTGGCGCCTGAATAAGCGATCTTCATCGCCTCGAGCGCCGCGCCGGGGGTAATGCCGTATCGCAGCATCGCCGCGCGGTTCAGGTCGATCGCGAGGGCGGGCACCTGCTGGACTGCCGCCATGCTTGCTGCGCGCACGCCAGGCACCCCGTGTGACGCCGCCACGATCCGCGCCGCTGCGATGTCGATCGCATCGAGGGAGGGGCCAAATACCGAAACGGATACCGGGGCGGTGACGCCGGAAAGGCTTTCATCGACACGCTCGCTAAGAAATGTGCGCGACCACCAGGACAGGCCGTCGATATGGTCGACCGACGCCAGGATCTGCCGCGTCGATCGTTCGACGTGGCGGTTGCCGGTCTCGCTGAGCGTGATGTCGATCTCGGCCTTGTTCACCCCGGCATGGCCGTTGCTCATCGAAGCGCGGCCGATATGCATCACGACATCCCCGACCGAGGGGAGGTTCTCGAGCGTGTGGATCGCGAGCCTGCCAATGGCGAGCATCGCGTCGATCGACGTGCCAGGTGCGGCGAGATAATGGACGATGACGTCGTTTTCTCGAAAGCGCGGCAGGAATCGAATTTGCAGCAGCGGGACACTGATACCGGCCAGCAGGATCAGGGCGAGCGCGGCGGCGATGAAGGCACGTCCGTGATGTTCCAGCCTGCCGAGAGCGCGGCGATAAGCCGGGCGCAGCAGTGCGATCGGCGGCGTGTGGTCCGCCGCCGCGGTGGGCCGAACCAGGAGCAGCGCGGCGAGGGCCGGAGTAAGGACCAGCGCGACGACGAGTGACGCGCCGATCGCAGCAATGTAGGCAATCCCGAGGGGGGCGAAGAGCCGGCCTGCGACACCGCCGAGTGCGATCACCGGGGTGAAGGCGATGGCGACGGCGGCGCTGGCGAAAATGATAGCACTGCGCACTTCCAACGATGCCCTGAAGATGACGCGGAGCGGTGGTTCCGGGCTGCCGGCGATGCGGTTCTCGCGCAGGCGGCGGGTGATGTTTTCGACATCGACGACCGCATCATCGACGAGTTCGCCGAGTGCGATCGCAAGCCCCGCGAGCGCCATCGTGTTCAGCGTGATCCCGAGGGCCGTGATGATCGCAGTGGCGGCAAGCAGCGAGACCGGGATAGCCACAAAAGAGATGACTGAGGCCCGCCAGTCGCGCAGCGCGATGAGCAGGACAAGCAGGATGAGCGCCGCGCCGATCAGCAGCACATGGCCGAGATCGGCCAGTGCGACATGAATGAACGTAGCCGGCGTGAAGGCTCTGGGATCAATCTCGATCCCTTGCGCCTCAAGGCCCGGCGTCAGCCGCGCGACCGTTCGGGCTGCCTGGTCGGCCACCGCAAGCGTGTTCGCGCCATAGAGCGAGGAGACGATCATCAGCAGGCCGGGGTGACCGTGGATCAGCGCCGCGCCGTAGCGGGGCGGCGCCGATAACCGGACGCTTGCCACATCGCCGAGGCTGATTGGCGCGCCGTCGCTTGTGCCGAGCCAGGTCTTCGCGAGGACGGCAGCGGTGCGTGCCTGACCGTGAGGGGCGAGCACCAACCGCTGGTTGCCGTTGTCGATGAAGCCGGCGCCGAGCACGGCGCTGCCGTGCCTTGCGGCACGCGCCACATCCTGCATGGTGAAGCCGGTGGCGATGAGCGATCGGGGCTGGACCTCGACATTCAGCTGTGGCGGGCGTGCGCCGAAGATCACGACATTCGCAACGCCGGGCACCGCTTGCAGGGCGGGCCGTAGTCCGGCTTCGGCGATAGCGGTCAGACGTTCGAGGGACATGCCGCGCCGGGCGTAGAGCCCAATTTCGAGGGCGGTGCCAGTGGAGGACTGCATCGGCGCAAGGCGGGGCAGGATCCCGGCCGGGAGCACCCCGCCAAGCTCGCTCAGACGCCCGGCGACGCGCTGCCTGTCTTGATAGGGATCGGTGCCGCCGTGAAAGACGAGATGGATGACAGACAGGCCCGATTCCGAGGACGAGCGCATCTTCGCGAGCCCGGGCAGGCCGGTGAGGGTGCGTTCGAGGCGATCGGTGACCACCTGCTCGGTCTGCAGCGCACTGAAGCCAGGCGCCGCTGTCTGGATCACGACTGTTGGGGCAGTGAATGTGGGGAAGACATCGTAGCGGGCGGTGGGCAGGCGGGCGAGTTGTAGGGCCGCGAAGCCCGCGACCAGAAGCACGACGACGAGGCGGTAGCGCAGGGCGGCACGGACGATCGGAGACAGCATGTGATTGTCTCAGTCGTTGTTCGCGGCGGATGCGCCACCGCCGGCCAGCGCCGAGTTCAGCAATCCAACGCCCGACGTCACGATCGCCGGGTGGGCAGGCAGGTCTGCGCCGGGCACGAAGAAGCCCGAGATCGTGCCCGAACGGTACAGCGGGTGCGATCTGGTCACACGGTACATCGCGAAACGGCTGGCGCCGATCCGGACGAAGATGAAGGGGCCATTGTTGTGCCAGATCAGCGCGGCCGCGGGCACGGCGTAGCCGGTAACAACGCCGGGCGCGCGGAGCGTGATGGCGAGCGGTACGCCGATGGGCAGTGCGGGGCCAGTGTAGAAAAAGGTCTGCCCCAGCAAGCCTTTCGGGATCCGGCCGGCAGATCCGACAGGGCGCAGCATGACGCGAGATCCATCCGGCGCTCTGGCGGATGCGGCCGGCGGGGATACAAGTGTGGCACCTGCCTGCACAACCGAGACAAGCGAACCTCCGCCGTTGATTGTCCTGAACGAGGGGCCATTATCGGCGATTGCCGTTCCGAGGGCGGCGCCATAGCGCATTTTCGCCTGGGCCAGCAATTCCTCGACACGCGCTTGCGCAATGGCGGTTTTAGCCTGGATCTGCTGCAGGCTGGCCTTGGAGACGTTACCTCCAGAGCGATAAAGCTTCTGGGCGCGGGCGAGATTTGCATCGTCCAGCGTCAGCTTTGCGTGTGCCGAGACGATCCGGTGCCGCAAGGTGATAATCGGGGAAGGATCGATCACCAGGCCGTAAGCCGCGGAGCTGGGATGTTTAGTCTCAAGGCGCAGGACGCTCGTCTTGATGAGGCCGCTGCTCATCGTGGCCGCATTGATCGTCACGCTGCGCAGGGCCGCGGCATGCGCGACAGCTGCGGCGCAAACAAGTGACAGGCTTGCCGCGATGGCCTGCAGATGCCGCTTCATCAGTGGCTCTCCCGGAAAATGGGGTGATGGAGCGCGTCGGCCACGGCTGCGAGGGCGCGTAATCGCTGAGCATCCGTGGTCAGCTCCTGTTCGCGGACCAAAGTTGCCTGCTGTTCGGCCTCGACCATGCGCAGCTGGCCGGTCGCACCGGCGCGGTAAGCTTCAATAGCCTGGCGTTCGCGCTCGCGGGCGGTTGCGAGAAGAAGCCGTGCCGCGCGCGCAACGCTTACGCTGCCTTGCAGAGCGGCCTTGGCCGCGTCGATCTCGTGGAGAACGCGCACCTGCGCCCGATCGAACAGGGCCGCCGCAAGCTGGCGCCTTGCACGCGCCTCGGCGATCGGGTCCTGATTCTGGTTGAGAATTGGCAGCGGCAGCGAGAGGGCGAGTATGAACTTGCTGGCGCCCTGATCGTAGTGATACCCGGGGCCAATACGAAAGCCTGGAAACTGCTGGTCGATCGCTTTGCGGAGAGAAGCGTCGGCCGCGCGATAATTCTTGTAGGCCGCGACGACTGATGGACTGGTTACCAGCGCCGTGCGCGTAAGAGCGGCGAGATTGGCCGGCGGCAACGGATGCTCAAAGGCGGTGAATGAAAGGTGCTTACCTCGAAGCGCCGCCGCCGGCATTCCGATCGCAGCGGCCAAGTGGGCCCGGTCCATTCCGATCTGGACCCGCGCTTCAGCGGTGCCAAAGCTTGCCTTGTTCGCCGCCTCGGTTGTGCTGGCGAGCACGGTATCAGCAAGCATTCCAGAGGTAACGCGCTGTGCTACGAGGCGGGACGCTGTCGCGGCATAGCTGGCGACGCGCGCCTTGATCCTGGCGATCCGTTCATCGAGCCAGAGTGTGAGCAGCGCGTTGCGGACGTTGCTGCGTTCCCGCCATGCCGCGGCAGCGATGAGTATTCGCGCGGCTTGCTGGCGATCCCGCGCGGCGGCGATGCCAGCTTCGCGAGCGCCGAGATTGGAGACGAGAAAACTGATGACCGGCCCGATCTTGATTGGCGACGGGAAGGCTTGAGTCGCGTTGAAGCTGGGCGCGAGGGAAAGCGTGGGGTTCGGGATCTGCTGGGCCGTCGTCACTGCCGCCTTCGCGGCGTCATAGGCGGCGACGCTGATTCGCAGATCTGGCCGCTCATAGACGGCAACGAGCGTCAGAGCCCGCAATCCCCAGTGTCCGCGCGGATGCACGCCCATAGCCGCGAGGAATTGGCCAAGCGCCGGCTCGTCGAGACGGCGGCCGAGCAGTGCCGTGGCCGAAGTACCGGGATGCAACGGCGCCGGCTGATACCGCGCACAGCCGGCAAGCAGTGTCGCAAGCGCAAGAGCACCGACGCGGTTGGGTCTGAAACGGAGGTGTCGGGACGTTTTCTTCATGGCTTCAAGCGGAAATGAGTTCGCGCTTTAGCCGGCGAGAATGACGTTTCCACCACGCCAGAATGACGATTTCGTCAGTTTGGGCTCACCGTTTCGGGATTAACGCGCGGTCGCTGCCACCAGTAGCGATACGGTGGTGCCCTGACCCTGCGTGCTTTCAATGGAAACCCGGCCTCCGTGCAGGTCCATGATCGCGCGAACCACGGCGAGGCCGAGCCCGAGATTGCCGCCGACATGCGAACGCGCGGGATCGGCGCGATAGAACCGGTCGAACACATGCGGCAGATGCTCGGGTGCGATCCCCTGCCCGGTATCCTTTATGCGGATGGAGAGCTGTTCCAGCACCTCCGCAACCTCGATGGTGATCTGCCCGCCGGTGCCGGTATGGGCGATTGCATTGGCCACCAGATTGCCGAGCGCCTGCTGGAGGAGAATGCGGTCGAACCTGATCGGTAGTCCCGGGCGGACGCGGGCGGTCAGCGACAGCCCCGCCTCCGCCGCCATCGGCTGGTAGAATTCGAGAACCGTTGCGATCTCGGTGGCAAGATCAAGAGCTTCAACGGCGGGTGGAGCCCCGACCATCTCGGCGCGGGCAAGGAACAGGAGGCTCTGGATGACCCGGCTGATGCGAGTGCATTCCTCGAGTGCGGAGCCGAGGACTTCCCGATAAGTATCGTCAGAGCGGGGCCTCGATAACGCAACTTCCAGCTCGCCGCGCAGATTGCTGATCGGCGTGCGCAGCTCGTGCGCGAGGTCAGCCGAGAATTGGGAGAGCTGGAGGAAGGATTGCTCAAGCCGGTCCAGCATCAGGTTGAACGTGTTGGCGAGCGCGGCGAGTTCGGCGGGAAGCCCTGCGACGTCGAGACGTTCATGGAGGGTCGAAAGGCGGATATTTTCGGCCGTTTCGGCAATGCGCTCGATCGGGCGCATGCCCGAACGGGCGATGAGATATCCGAGCACGGCGCAGAGGATGATCGACACCGCAAGAACCAGGGTAAGGGTTTCGCGGTAACGGAGCAGGAGGGCCTGCGAGCCGGGGCTGGCGATGGCGATCTGCAGCATGAAGCCGTTCGGCAGGGGCTGGGTGAGAACACGAAACGCCATCCCGCCGCTATCAAGCGTGGCAACGTTCGGCAAGCCGACCGATGGTGGCAGAGGCAGATGATTGCCATTTGACTGGATTGTGATCCGACCGTGCGGGCCGATGACGCGGAACTGGATCTCGCGGGTGTTGCCCGCTCGCTCAAGCGCCGATGCAATGGCCAGCGACGCGGACGGATCGGCAGCGCCGCCCAGCGGGCGGGCGATCCGTGCGAGCACGTGCAGCGTGCGGTCTTCCTGCCTGGCGATGCGCGCGCCGAACGACCAGGTCAGGAGACTAGTGGCCAGCAGGACGAGCAGGAACGCCGTCCCTGCGTACCACGCGGTCATCCGCAGGGACATCGATCCGCCAGCGCTCGGCGCTTCAGGATCAGCCGCCACGGTCTTCGAGCACGTAACCCACACCACGAACGGTGTGGATCAGGCGGCGGGAGAACGGGTCGTCCAGCTTGGCGCGGAGGCGGTACATGTGGACGTCGACGACGTTCGTGCCAGAATCGAAATTGATGTCCCAGACCTGTTCGGCAATGACCGTTCGCGAGATGACATCGCCCGCGCGGCGGGCCAACAACGAAAGCAGGCGGAACTCCTTCGGCGTCAGATCGAGCGCCTGACCCGCTCGCGTTGCCCGGTGTCCCGAGAGGTCAATCTCGAGATCGGCGATCTGGATCAGCGCCGGTTGCCGCGCGTGCCCTCGCCGCAGGATGGTGCGCACACGGGCAAGCAGCTCGGAAAACGCGAAGGGCTTGACGAGGTAATCGTCGGCCCCGGCCTCCAGCCCGGCGACGCGATCTGTCACCTGGTCCCGCGCGGTGAGTAGAAGCACGGCGGTATGGCTGTCGCGCCGCCGGATTTCGGCGAGGATTTCGAAGCCGTCGCGCCGTGGCAGCATGATGTCGAGGATAATGGCATCGTAGCCGCCGTGGCGGGCGAATTGGAGCCCCGTCTCTCCATCAGTAGCCACATCCGTCGTGAAGCCGTTCTCTTCGAGACCCTTTCGGAGATAGGCTGCGGTCTTCGCCTCGTCCTCGACGATAAGAACCCTCATTGCGCACCGTCCCCTCGGTGCTGCGTCAGGCATCCCTCCGTATCCACGGCACGATCACCGGCGAGCAGGACGGTGGCGCCATCGGCGGCACGCGTCACCAGCCGCGAGGCAGGTAATGCCGCCGCGATTCGAGGCAGGACGGTATAAGCGGAACCTTCCGAGACAGGGATTGTCAGGGTTGAGACCATCCTTCGCAGCCTCTGCATCTCGATCTCCCCTATCCTGAGCGTCCGTACCGATCCTGTCGGCATGGTTACAGATACACTCGTCTTCCAGAGGCGCAGCACCAGCCGTTGATCGGCGGCAAGGCCGTGTCCGACGAAAACCATTATCAGGTCTGCGCGTCGGCCGTCATCCCAGCGCGGCAGCGCCGGGATCTCGGCTGGGCTTGCGTGCGGGGCTAGAAATTCAAGAGCATTGCGAAATGTCCAGGGCGCGGACGAGCGCCAGCCGAGCTGGGCGAGAGCGTGCCGAAGCCCGTCGGCCGGGCCAATCCACTGGATCGTCAGTGAGCCGGAAAAACTGCCGAGCATGCCGAGGCTGCGTGTTGGCAGGTTTTGCCAGCCGTGTTGAAGCCAGTCAGGGCACGTCATCGTCGTGCTCATGCGCCCCACGTCATGGCGCGCCAGATCGGCATTGCGATTTAGGGCGACCGCCGCCGTACCGGCGGTGGCGAGCGTAGCCGCCGTAATGGCGACGAGGCGCCAGGGTGCCACGGGTTCGACCGGACGCGCAACATAGGCGAGGCCGAGACCGGCAGCCCACGCGAACCCGAAGCCCAGCGCAGCCAGTTCGGATGAAAACCAGTCCAGCCCGAGATAGACCCGACTGCCGAGCTGCAGTGCAGCGAAAAGGACCGTCGCCGTGATCAGCCCAATACGTGGGCGCGCGCCGAGCCGTCGGCCGGCGATGACGGTCAGGATGCCATAAACCGCGCATGAGGTTGCAAGATCGCCGCCGGGAAACGGAATAAGGCTCCAGCCGGGCGCAATCGGCGACGGTGGCGCGCGATGCAGGGCAAGATCGAGCCCCGCGGTGAACAGGGAGGCACCAATCACAGCGGCAATACCATAGGCCGCACCACGCCACGCGCTCTGCCGGTCGAGCCAGACGAGCACGACCGCTGCGACAGCAACCGTGACCGCGCCGCTGCCAAGCCGAGAGAATGCCATCGCCGCTTCCATCGGTATGCCGCTTCGATAGGGCTCAAGGAAATGCAGGATCGCGTGATCGGCATAAACCAGCGGATCTCCGGCGATCAGATCCTGCAGAACGCCGAGCAAAAGCCAGAGGCTGCCCGCAAGAGCCCCGGCGAGGGTGATCAGGCCGGACAGTTCCGCCCGTGCCGGATCGAGGATGGAAGCCACATTACTGCGGATCCTGCCTTTGCCGGCGTGGGCCCAGGCAAGCGCTGGCCCGCGCTTGCTTTCCAACCAGCTAACGTATGGCCCGCCCCGTCCGCAAGGGGTGATTTTCATCTGGCTCTAATCAGTCTGCTTCAACGTATCCGGTCTCGGGCTTCGAACCCGGCCAAGATGGAGATCCGCGCGGCCTGATCCTCATAATCACACCGGCCTCGGAGGCCGTTCACTGGGTCAGGTTTTCAAGCCGCCGTTCGACTGTCAGGCCATCTTCCTTTCACCTCACGCAGACATCGACTGCCCTTTCGCGCCCAACTATGAGCGCTGTTCGGGCGATTCCGTCATGCGGCCGCAGCCGCCGCTTCGAATTGGGCGTCGTAATCGCAACCGTGCGCCAAAACGGCCCATGCGATCCGAGCCAGCTTCGCGGCCAGCGCGACTACGACCACGTTCTTATGCGCTCGATCGAGCAATCCCCGCGCCCAGCGGCCCAACGGTGTATCGCGTTCGACAAGATAAGGCAGCGCCGCTCGTGCGCCATGGATCAAGTTCTTCCGCAAATAACGATTGCCGCGTTTGCTGATGCCGAGCAGGCGCGGTTTTCCACCCGTTGTCATTTGCCGTGGAACGAGCCCCAGCCACGCCGCCATGTCCCGCCCACGTTTGAATGCCTGCGCCTCGCCGACCGCCGCCGCCAGCGCCGTAGCGTTTATCGTTCCCATTCCTGGGATTTTGGTCAAACGTCGCACAGCCACGTCGTCACGAGCCAACTGAACGAACTCGGCGTCGAAGCCGGTGATCCTCTGGTCGAGTGAACGCCATTCCGCCCGAAGATCTTCGATCAACGTCCGGATGCGCGGGCTCAACGCGGCAAAACCGCCATCTTCGGCCAATGTCTCAAGCTCGGCTTCCAGTTTCCTCCGGCCTTGCGGAACGACGATCCCTCGCTCCAGCAGCAACGCCCGCAAGTGATTGATCAGCGCCGTCCGTTCCGAGACCAGGCGCTCCCGGGCTCGGTGCAAAGCCTGGAGATCAGATTGGTCCTGGCTCTTCACCGGCACGAAACGCATCGTTGGCCGCGTCGCAGCCTCTGCGATCGCCTCCGCGTCGAGATCATCGTTCTTCTGCGCCTTCACGTACGGACGGACATATTCCGGCGACATCAGCCGCACCTCGTGGCCCCGCGCGGCGAAAATCCGCCCGAGGTGATGAGCGCCGCAACATGCTTCCATTGCCACAATGCACGACCCAAGCTCGCCAACGAAACTTTCCAACGTTCCCCGCCGAAGTCTCCGCCTCAAAACAACCCGGCCGGCGGCGTCCATGCCCACCACGCTGCAAGAGTTCTTGCCAAGATCGATGCCGACAATCACGATATCCATCGGTCTGCTCCTCTCTCCAAACCAGCGGCGATACTACCCGATCGCCGCGAGAGGGGCGGGCCATCCCATAATCACAAAGCGGAGAAGCCGTGGAACCAGCCAGAGCAGGAGCACGAGGCTGACGATCAAGCCGATGAGCAGGGCCTCGAGCCTGCCTGCCATGACGCCCAGAATGGCCAACGAGGCGCCAACGAGAACCCCGGCGCCGACATGCGCGGGCGCCCAGATGACCGCTGAAACGACGTCGAGCACATAAAAGCGGAGCGAACGCATCCCGCTGACTCCGGCCACAATGGGCACAACGGCCCGCACGCCTGGCGTGAAGCGTGCGATGATGACGGCGGACCCGCCATGGCGCTCGAAGAATGCCTTGCCTCGCGGCAGCAGATCCGGATGCAGGCTCAGTGGCCAGAGCCCTGTCGCCTGGTTCCGGAACCGGGAGCCAAACCAGAAGGGCAGCCCGTCGCCCAGGATGGCGCCTCCCGTGGACCAGGCCACCAGAGGCCAGAAATGCAGGGCACCCGTCGGCACGAGAGCGCCCAATCCGACAATAATGGCGGTTCCAGGTACCAGCGCGCCGATGACGGGAAACGCTTCCGCCGCGGTCAGCACGAAGGCGAGACCATACGCCAGTAGCGCGTGCGTCCGGGCTGCATGAACGATCGTGTCAGAGAGGTGACCCAGCAAATCCCGAAGGCTCCGTTTTTGTGGTCATCGCCGGCCCCATGAACTACTCCAAACTTTGCCTGGCGGGGAATAATCGCGGCGATATCGGGCGCGGGTGCAGTCGAACCCAATTGCCCCCGCTTTGCGGCGTTCATTACTGGCGAGCCAATACATCGGGAAGCTTCATGATCCAGAGCGTGGGCGGGCCGGCGATCTCCGGCCCGGCCGGTGCAGTGGGAGACGCTTCCGCAGTAGCTTGACCGCGAGCCAGGCCAGCAGCACACCGGCGAGGACGACCAGCCCCGCTTCGCCGGAAACGCTGGCCAGACGATCTCCGAATACCACCATCAACAGGGTCATGGGGAGGATTCCAAGGCCGGTCGTCCAGGTGAAGGTCCACCACGAGATACGCGCGAGGCCGACCGCGTAGTTGATCAGGTTGAACGCGACGATCGGAATCAGGCGGAGGATGAGGAGCGGCATCGCGCCCCGCGTTTCCGCCCAGTCATCGAGCGTGTGCCGATATCGTGCGGGGACGAATGTCTCGACGAGGGGGCGGCCGAAGAGGCGCGCGAGGCCGAAGGCGGCCCAGGCCCCGAGCATCGCGCCGGTCCAGGTGATCACGGTTCCCCAGACGGGCCCGAAGATTATGCCGTTTGCAACCGCGATCACCTCGGCTGGCAGCGGCAGGAAGGAATGCGCGATCATCAGGGCGATCGCGGCGAGCGCGCCCCATGCGCCCCAGGAGCGGATGATGCGGACGATTGCGTCCGGCGAGGCGGTCAGCCCATGGAAGGACAAGCCGGCGGCGAACGCGGCGATGCCGACCACGGCGAACAGCCCGAGTGCGCCGAAGGCCAGAGTGATCCTCACTCGCGCCGGATTGGGTTTGTTGCCTTGCACCATAACTGTAGCGTTCGCCGGCTTCAGGCCGGAGACGCCCAGTATCCTCTTTGATTGTCGCTGTCCGGCATAGGGCGTCTGGGCGCAGGATCGAAGGCTTCCTGCATGCGGGGGGAGGCGGTGGGTGGTTCAGATATGGTCATGGTGATGATCCTGGCCTTCGGATAGCGCCACCATCATGCGCAACATGTCCGGTGCACCGGACATGTTGCGCAAGGAGTGATGATACCGCCAGGAACAGGATGTTGAAGATCGTCGTGTAATTCAAGGAAATATGCGCAAGTGCGACGGTCGCGTTGCGGATGTGGGGCACGGCGCCGAAGCCAGCAATGATTGCGTCGATCAGATAACCCCGGTTCACCATCGTCAGGTAGAAGAGATGCGCTGGTGAGATCATCGAGGATCGGACAATCTCGCTGATGATCGCTCGTGCAAAAATCTGCAAGGTGTTCGATCGCTCTGTCCATAGAAACGAGTTCGGCAATCTTGCGGCGCATGGATTCCGGATGAGCCAGAGCAATCCGCTTGACATCCGCGCTCGGCCGGTTGGTGTCACCCCAGAGTGCGAGAAGCTGACAGATTGTCGCGATCAGGTAGCCGAGCGCGCGCCCCCGCCTGATGAACCTCAGTCGGTGGACATCATCAGAATCATAGGTGAGGTAGTCGTTCACCCTTCCCGATCGCAAGGATGAATTCGTTATTCCGGTAGTCAACCCGGCTGGCCTCGGTATGTTCGAGGACTTCGATCCCCTCGGCGCGGAAGGCAGCGGCAATGGTCTCGCCGATCAGTGAATCGTCATGGAAAAGCAGCGTGTGACGCGCCAGGATCGTTACCTGGCTGCCCAGCCGGGCGAAGGCTTGCGCGAATTCGACCGCAACGACCGGCCGGCGGCGTCCATGCGCACCATGCTGCAAGAGTTCTTGCCAAGATCGATGCCGAGAATCACGATATCCATCGGCCTGCTCCTCTCTCCAAACCAGCGGCGATACTACCCGATCGCCACGAGAGGGGTGAGCCAGCCATCCCATAATCACAGCGTCCGAGTCGCGGAAGCACTATCGTGAGTCACTCCCCACAGGATTTGGTGTCGATCGTCCCGCTAGTGCTCGATCGCCAGCATGGCGATACCCAGCTCTGGGTAAAAGAGGTCTGGATTGGCAAGGGCAAGGCGGCCCAGCGCTACATCGTCCCGGTCAATGAGGGTGCCGAGGCGGAAAAGGACAGGGAAGACCGGCAGGCGATCATCGACGGGCTGCAGGCCGAGCTGAAAGAAGGGCGGCGGAGTGAGATGGGAGTTTTCGCCAGGAAACGGCCCGCCTGTTGATTTCCGCTTCGGATTGACCCTTTGTCTCCACCGGATTGTGGCCCTGACGTATGCCTGTCCCGGCGTCAGCAGGAAGGCGTCTGCGCCTTCCTGGCGTCCTCATGCTCGAAGGCTGACGCCATGCGCTCGATCTCGCGTGCTGATATGCCCAGCTTCGCGGCATCACCGCGCCATTTGGCGACGGCAAGCGCCACCTGCTGGGCGATGGCCTTTGCGTCTACCGGTTTCAGGCCGTAGTAGTTGGCCATCTCCAGCGCCAACTCGATGGAAGCCGTAGGATCATCCATGTCGATTGCTGTGGAGAGGACTCGCGGGCGAATGTCCACGGGGACGGGATTGAGGTCGTAGGCAGGCGATAGTCGCCAACCTTTGTGGCTACCGTACAGGAAACCGTGGTTCCGCAGGTGGTCGTCGGTATTTGATATGAGGACGCTGAAGACGATCCGTCGCCAGAGTTGGGCCAGATCGTCCTTCGTCGCGGCCCCGAACTGCCGCAGCGCGTCGGCAATCTCCAGATAGGAATGTTGTTCGTTGTCGTTCGCGCCCAACATGCTCATGGCGGACAGAAACGGGACGCGCAGCCCCCCTTTGCGGTCGAAGCGGCGGATGAGAATGACAGGCTTCTCGCCTATCGTCTCGATGCGCCATTCGGGCACACCAATCCCAGCTTTCTCTGCCAAAGACAGGGCAACCCCCTCCCAAAGGACGACGTTGATGTCGTCCTGCTTGTGCGGGAACTTGGCCAGTGCCAGATGGCCGTCATGGTCGCGCACAGACGCCTTGGGGCGCGCTCCGCCTAAGGAAGAACCGGGAACGATCAAGACGCGCAGGTCTTCGTCGTCCTCTTCCTCGTTCGAAACCCGCTCGACGGCGGACAGCAGACGGGGCAACTCTATCAAGGGCGGAATCCGCATGCTGTCTTCCGGCGCAAGGAAAGGACCATCCGGCTCGGCCCTGAACCGCAAGGCCCCCTGACGCGCCACGTCGTCCACCAGGAGCAAAAAGTCAGCCTCAAACAGCGTGCGCGGTGCCTGCCTCTCCCGCTCGGCGCGGCGGCGTTCAGCCCGGCGCATGAGCACACGGCCCCAACGGTCGGGTGCGGAATCAGGGGCTACGCATGAAAATTTCGGGCATAGTTGACGGCATGGAATCGGGTGTGATTCGGGGAGTCTCCTTGAGATTGGGAGACGTGCATGTCGGTGAGGCGGCTTGTGGAGGAATTTTCGGCGTTGGAAGACCCCCGCTGCGGCGGCAAGGTTGAGCACCGGCTAATTGATATTCTGGTGATTGCGGTGTGCGCGGTGATTGCCGGGGCGGAAAGCTGGGAGGATATGGCACTGTATGGCCGTAGCAAGCAGGAATGGCTGGGCACGTTTTTGGCGCTGCCGAACGGCATTCCATCGCACGACACCTTCCGGCGTGTGTTCATGCTGATCGATACCGGGCGTTTCGAGGCATGTTTCGAAGCGTGGGCGCGCTCATTCGGGACGACTTTGGACCGGGAAGTGGTGGCGATTGACGGGAAAACGATCCGCGGCTCGTTTGATCGCAGCCGGGACCAGGCGGCGCTTCACGTTGTGAGTGCATGGGCGAGTGATCGGGGGCTGGTGCTCGGCCAGCGTCAGGTCGGCGACAAATCGAACGAGATCACCGCGATCCCGGAATTGCTGGATGTGCTGGACATCAAGGGCGCCATTGTCACGCTGGACGCGATGGGGTGCCAGCGAGCCATCGCGTCCAAAATTCTCGAGCGGGGTGCTGATTATCTCGTCACCCTCAAAGCAAACCAGGGGAAGAAACACAGCGCCGTGCAGGAGTATTGCGCAACCACCTGCTTCAGCCGCTCACCCGTTGATCGGCCGGTGCATGACGAATTCGATGATGGTCATGGTCGTCTTGTTCGGCGCCGGGTGTTCGTCTGTCCGGACGCCGTAGCGCTGGAACCGCTGCGCGACTGGCCGGGGTTGAAGAGCGTTCTGGCCGTGGAAACCATCCGCGGCGTCAACGGATCCGGCAAGATCGAAGCCGAAATCCGCTACTTCCTGTCCAGCAGCGACGATCAACCCGAAATCCTGGCGAAAGCGATCCGTCAACATTGGCAGATCGAGAACAGCCTACACTGGGTGCTCGACGTCACCTTCAACGAAGATCACTGCCGGATCCGGGATCGCAACGCCGTCCAGAACTTCTCCCTGCTTCGCAAGATCGCAATCAACCTCGTTCGCCGCCATCAGGCATCAAAGGCCAGTCTCAAGGGGCGCCGCAAAATGGCCGCCTGGGATAACCGTTACATGGAGCAAGTGCTCACCGGCTTCTTTCATGCGTAACCCCTGGGTGCGGAATCACCAATCGCGCCAAATAGCGCCTTTTCGGGCGGAGTGTGGAACGGCCCCGGCGCAAGCGTCAAGGCTGGCTCCAGCGCAAAGCGTTCCGGGTGCGCAAGCCACGCCGGGTCGTACTCAAACGACGCGCTTTCCCGCCCCTTGCGCACGCGCGACCACAGGCGGCCGACGAGAATGGGTTCACCGTGCAGGTCTATGTAGACAAAAATCTCGCGGTCCATCAGCCGGTTCCCTTGGGCTTGTTCGGGCTGCGGATGCGCTGCGGCAGCAGGTCGTCCTCCAGGCTGAGGCCAATGGTGTCGTGCTTGGGGTCAGCCAGTTCAGCCAGGCGCTCGGTCATGCCGAGGACGAAGAGCACAGTGGCGTAGATGCCAAAGCTGACGCTGGGATCGCCCTTCTCGACCTTGGTGAGCGTCACGCGGCTGATGAGCGAGCGCTCCGCCATGGTCGTCGTCGGAATTCTCCGACGGCGACGCGCATCACGGATGTCCGCACCCAGCTTCCTGAGGGCACGGCGCACCGGGATTGGCAATGTGGCTTCGGGTTTGGCGCTCATATTGCTCACTAACTTTTACACTATCTGATTTAGTGTAAGATGTAGTGAACATTATTTCAAGATGGACGAGCCTGGTCAAACCCGCATGAGTGTCCCAAGCCGAAGGGGTTCTTGCGGGTGTCCAACTTATCTGGTCGCGCTGACCGCCATGCGGCGTCTCGCATCCCCGCGAGGCGCAGCTACTCTATGATGTAGCCCAAGGCGCGATAGCCGGCGCGGCGTTTCACGGCCATCCGAGCGAGAACCGGCACAGCATGATCGACATAGTCCACGACAAGGACGTCCCGCTTTCCAGCATGCTGGCGATGGAGACGGCCGACATATTGCGCTAATGTCCCCTTCCAGGCGATCGGCATCGTCAAGAACAACGTGTCGAGGCGGGCGTCGTCGAAGCCTTCGCCGATGTAACGGCCGGTCGCGAGGATCAGGCGCTCCTGATCGTCCGGGACCCGCATTGCGGCTTCGGCCATTTTGCGATCGCCCGCAGACATGCCGCCGCGCAGCACGACGAGGTTCTTCACGAACGGCGAGAACCGCTGCCGAAGCCGATCAAGATGATCTTTCCGCTCCGTCAGAACGACAGGCGAGCGCTTCGCCTCGAGCGACTTCAGCACGTCGCCGAAGATGAGATCGTTCCGCGAGCCGTCCTGAGCCAATGCCGCGTAGATCGCAGGGATCGACGGACGCTCGACTGACGCCAGGGACGGCGGCAGCTCGAATGTCGTCGAGCGATCGCGCACCCGGTGGCGGATGCCGCCTTCGGCGGCTTGAACTCTAGCATCGACCCGATGACGGACGGGGCCGCATTGCATGAAGATGATCGGGTGGTGGCCGTCCTTGCGGGCCACAGTCGCGGACAAGCCCACCACATACCGCGCCTTCGATCGCCGAGCGACAAGCTCGAAGCTTGCCGCCGACAGGTGATGGCATTCATCGACGATCAGATGGCCATAATCGGCAACTGTGTCCGCAACTTCCCCGTTGCGGACCAGGCTCTGGATGAGCGCAACGTCGATGATGCCGGTCGGCTTCCGTTTTCCGCCACCGATTACGCCGATCTGATTGCGGCCTATATTCAAGAAAGTCCGCAGACGCTCCACCCATTGCTTCAGCAGTTCGCGCCGGTGGACGAGGATCAGCGTGTTCCGGCTGCGATGGGCGATGAGCGCCGCCGCGACAACAGTCTTGCCAAAGGCGGTCGTTGCCGCAAGCACCCCGGCGTCGTGGGCGACGAGGGCCTCGAAGGCCCTCGACTGCGGCCGCTGCAACTCGCCCTGGAAGACGACGCCCGCGGGAAGTGGCGTGCCGCTCTCGCGGCGGTCCTCCAACTCGGTGACGGCCCCGTGGCTCTTGGCGAGATCGATCACCTCCTCGAGACAGCCGCGGGGCAAAGCGACATGTCTCGGATAAAGCTCGGCACAGGAGACGATCCGCGGCTTGCCGAATGTCGGCAGCCGCATGGCCTGCGCACGATAGAATTCCGGGTTCTGGAACGCCGCCAGTCGAATGAACTGCGTGATCAGGGCCGGCGGAAGCTCCGTCCGGTCGATGTAAACCTGATCGCCGACCACGATCCTGACGGTTTTCGGTATCGCAGCCTCGATGCGCCGCGGCTCGCTGCGCCGCGCCGGCGACATCTTCCATGGCTCTTCCGCATATTTGTCTTCGACCGGCATGCGAACACCCAGGACACGACCCGACGATTCCGCCTCGTCCGCGATCCGGAAGACGGTGGCTGCCGGCACTCTAGGCAGGGATGACAGGTACGCCCACTGGTCGTCGTAAGGCTGTAGATCCTTGTCGACAAACACGCTGTTGCCGCATTCGCGAGCCTTTCTTTGCAGCGGCAACGCGATCAAATTGCCAAAGCCACCGATGGGCATCGTGTCCTGGTTGGGAAAGAACCGATCGTAGGAGGAGAAACCGATCTCGGGGCGGCTTTCCATCGTCTCCGTTATCAACGCCGAGCCCAACTGCCTGGCGGCCCTTGCCGGCACAGGCTCGGAGAAGAAGATCCAAACATGGCCACCATTCCCCGACCGCGACCGTTCCAAAGCGGCGGCAATTCCTTTCGCGTGGCAGGTGTCCTGCAATGCCCTGGCATCGTCCGCCCAGCTTTCCTTGTCGAAGTCTGCGGCCAGGAACCAGCAGGTTTCGTCCTGCAGCAATGGATACACCCCGGCGACAAAGCCGCTGGTGGAGGTGCCACCGCCGCGCAGGTGTCTTTCGATCACGTCCTCGGAGGGTGCGATGAAGGCCTGATGTGGGCACTCTCCGCACTTCACCGCCGGCTTGCCGCAAATCCCCTTTGCCCACTCATTCGAGCAGGCCGGCGAATATCCTGAACGCCCGGTCTTTCTATTGTCCCATCGAACCGGAAAGACATCGGGGCGCCCGGCAAACAACCGCCGGAACAAATCGACCTTCTCGAGCGACGACGAGTGGTTGGTGACCGCGGCATCACCAGGGAACGGCTGCTCGGCCGGTCGGCGATCAGACGCCCGCCTCTTTTCCAGCGTCTCCAACTCGGCCTTGAGCCTCGTGCGCTCGGCATCGAGATCGGTCAACCGACGCCGAACGCGCGCGATGTCCGCCGAGAGGTCGTTCTCGTCCGCCAAAGTCGTTGCTCTCACCCATAGACCAAGAGACAACATAGACCAAAGGGAGCACGACCTTAAGGCGGGCGACGCGTGGCTCGGCGGATCGACGGGCAGCATTAGGCGCAGCAGCATGGAATGCCGGCGTTCAGCGGCCGACACTCCGCATTATCCGGCGCTTCGCATAATCCGCCCGGCCTACGAAGATGCAGTAACTCGGCGTATTGTCGCTCGCCCGGTTGACCTCCAGTCCATCGTATCTCCGTTCGTCTTCGCAAACGAACTGAACGTATGGCCCGCCCCGTCCGCAAGGGGTGAATTTCATCTGGCTCTAATCAGTCTGCTTCAACGTATCCGGTCTCGGGCTTCGAACCCGGCCAAGATGGAGATCCGCGCGGCCTGATCCTTATAATCACACCGGCCTCGGAGGCCGTTCAATGGGTCAGGGTTTCAAGCCGCCATTCGACTGTCAGGCCATCTTCCTTTCACCTCACGCAGACATCGACTGCCCTTTCGCGCCCAACTGCGAGCGCTGTTCGGGCGATTCCGTCATGCTGCCGCAGCCGCCGCTTCGAATTGGGCGCCGTAATCGCAACCGTGCGCCAAAACAGCCCATGCGATCCGAGCCAGCTTCGCGGCCAGCGCGACTACGCCCACGTTCTTATGCGCTCGGTCGAGCAATCCCCGCGCCCAGCGGCCCAACGGCGTATCGCGTTCGACAAGATAAGGCAGCGCCGCTCGCCATCTGTCCCTCCTCTCAATCGAGGGGGTCATGTGTGGAACGGCCCGGGATTCAAGATCGACGGTGCGAGAATTTGGCGGCGGCACGAATGCGGTCATGTGTCCGGCTTTTTGGCGCGGCCTCATGACCGCCAGCCCAGATGGGTTCCGCGAATGGCATCCAAACAAATCTGCGGCATCGACCTGCCGTTGACCCCCGCTGGATTGCCGCCATTCGTCGGTTCGACCAATCACCATCTTCTTCTGTCGCTCTTGCCTCCCTGGCACCGGCCGCGGTCAGGCTGCTGCCGGCTGCCGCCGGTATGCCTCGCCGCGCGCCATCATCGCCCAGATGATCCGGGCGATCTTGTTGGCCAGAGCGATCACCGCGATCTTGCGCGGCCGGCGCTCCTGCAATTGCAACAGCCAGGTATTTGCTGATTTGCTGCCCGGCTTGGCGTATCGAAACACCCCCATCGCGCCGACGACCAGTAACTAACGCAACCGCTCATTGCCCGCATTGCTGATCCGGCCAAGGCGATGTTTTCCACCTGTCGAATGTTCTCGTGGCGTCAGTCCCAGCCACGCAGCGAAGTGGCGGCCACTCTCGAAATTTGCCGGGTTTACCGCAGACAGGGCCATGGTAATCGAGGTAATTGGCCCGACTGCCGCGCGACAATCAGCGTGAGAATCGTATTGCCTCACGAGAATATGTTCCCGGACGGTGATGGCGTATTCTCACCCCAGATTGTCGCGCTACACCGACACCGGGGATTGCGCCTGTTCCTGCCGGAGAGCTGGACAAGCGATCCAATCCGCATGAGCAAGGCGCGAGTGCCGCCGGATCGCCAGGGATTTCGTAGGAAGACGGAGATCGCGATTGACAGATCGACCGGATCAGGGTGGGCGGCGCGCGGTTCGGCTGTGTGCTCGCTGACACCGGCTATGGCCTGAGTGCGCCGTTTCGCCAGGCGCTGAGTGCCCGCAATTTGCGGTGGGCCGTGGGGATTCCGTTCAAGCAGAAGGTCTATCCGGCTGACGTGGCGCTGATCTTCCCGACCGCGGGCCGCGGCCGGCCACGCCAGCGGCATATCCCGGCGTGGTTCAGTTCTGTGGCGTTGCTTGGCTTGGGGTTGTGAATGGATTTTCCGGGTGACGCTTTCAAAGACGGGGCACGACGATGCTCGGCTGCGATAATGCCTCGATCAACGGGCATTCCGCTGGCCCGTCGGCTTCGCACTGCTGGATCAGGGTGCCGAGCGTGGCTTCGACCGCCCGCAAGTCGGAGATCTTGCGTCGTACGTCCTGGCGATGACGGACAGCGGCCTGCTTAACATCCTCGCAGGGCCGCTCTTTCTCCTCCGCGAGGTCGAGCAGTCCGCGCACCTCGTCAAGAGAGAAGCCGAGTTCCCGTGCCCGGCAGATGAAGGCGAGGCGTGCGATTTCGGCGGGGCCGTAAACCCGACGGCCACTCCCGGTGCGTCGCGGCTGACGTAGAACTCCGATTTTTTCATAGAAGCGGATCGTGTCGATGCCACAGCCGATTTGCCGCGCAACCTTGCCGATCGGCTCCAACGGACCATCCAGCCTAGCAGCCGAGGCACGAATTTGGCGGTCATTCACATTACCCACGACATGCCCTTGATTCTGGAGTTACTCCAGAACCTATCTAGACCATCGTGAGATAAATTTGGAGGGGTCATGCGTTTCCGACCAGGTGATATTTTCCGCGCCCCGCGCAGCCATGGGTGGGCCGGCGATGATCCTGCCGGTGGCCAAAAGTGTCCTGGGGCAGTCTTGGTATCGGAATGCTGCGGATATTCGCGCTATGGCTCGCACCAGGGCTGCAGAAGGAGTTCGGGCCATGGCTGCATGTTGTAATCGTTCGGATACCGGCGTCCGGGTCAACTGGCGGCGCCTATTGACCAGTCGCGTGACGATCATCGGTGGCCTTACTCTCGCCGTGGCTGGTGGTCTTGCCGCCGGAGGCTGGAGTTGGCTGGTGGCGGCCGGCGTTGCGCCTATCATCCTGACGATCCTGCCCTGCGCGGTCACATGCGCCCTTGGACTCTGCGCGCTGGGTCTGTGCGCCGATCGGAGTCAGATGTTGCGCCAGCCAGTAACACCGCCATCCAGACACGGTGCGGCCATAACCCGCAAGGATGACCCAATGCCGTCACCTGCCGCTGCGGTGGTCGTCAGACACCAGGATCAGCAGTCATTGGAAGCACACAATATCAATTGCACCGGAACCATCGGAGACCTGGCATGACCTCTCTTACTCTGAGCGTGACGGGCATGACCTGCGAGCACTGCGCTCGCATAGCCGAGAAAGCCCTCAACAGCCTTCCGGACGTCCGGGCGGATGTCAACTACGATCGCCGGACCGCGCGGATCGACGGCGCCGATGGTCTTGACCTCGCGGCGCTGCGAGCTGCGCTTGCGCCGCATGGCTATGGGATGGAGACGCTGAACGACGACACCACGCGCGGCACGACGGCCCCGCACGGCGGTGGGCTGCATATCGCCATCATCGGCAGTGGCGGCGCTGCCTTTGCGGCCGCCATCCGGGCGGTTGATGCCGGCGCCCGGGTGACCATGATCGAGCGAGGCGAGGTCATCGGCGGCACCTGCGTCAATGCTGGATGCGTGTCCTCAAAAATCACTCTCCGGGCCGCCGAAATCCGGCATGAGCGTGGGCACCATCCGTTCGACGGTATCGCCCGCAGCGAAGAACCGGTGGACCGGCGGGTGTTGCTTGCCCAGTTGCGCGGGCGGGTGGACGCGCTGCGTGGTGCGAAATACCAGAAGATCATCGATGACAATCCGGGGATCACGCTGCTGCGTGGCGAAGCACGCTTCGCGGATGCGCGCACGCTCACGATCACTGAGCACACTGGAAAGGTAACGCGGCAGACTCCGGATCGCATCCTCATCGCGACCGGTGCCGCGCCGATGATCCCGCCGGTCCCGGGGCTCGCGGAGACCCCGTACTGGACCTCGACTGAATCCCTGTTTGCTGACGAGCTTCCCACCAGCATCGCGGTGATCGGATCGTCCTTCGTGGCTCTCGAACTGGCCCAGGCATATCGCCGTCTCGGCGTCGACGTGACCGTGCTCGCCCGCAGCACCCTGCTCACGCGCGACGATCCCGAACTTGGCGCGGCGCTACAGGAGGCGTTTGAAGCCGAGGGCATCCGTGTTCTCAACGAGACCCGGGTTCAGAACGTCGCCTATGAGGCTGGTCGTTTCATAGTGGCGTTTGGCACCGGGCGCATCGAAGCCGAGCGGCTACTGGTGGCTACCGGACGCTGGCCCACGACTGGAGGACTTGGCCTTGAGCAGGCCGGTGTCACTACCGATCGCAACGGCGCCATCGTGGTCGACGACCATCTGCGGACATCAGCCGCGAATATCTACGCGGCAGGCGATTGCAGCACGATGCCGCAGCTCGTCTATGTCGCCGCGGCGGCCGGAACGCGGGCTGCGATCAACATGACGGGCGGCGACGCCAGCCTCGACCTCTCGGTGGTCCCCGCGGTGATCTTCACCGACCCTTCGGTCGCGACGGTCGGACTGGACGAGGGGCAGGCGAGAACGGCAGGCATCGAAGCTATCGTGCGGCGCCTCGATCTGGAAAACGTGCCCAGAGCACTCGCGAATTTCGACACGCGAGGCTTCGTGAAGCTCGTTGCCGAAGCCGGCACCAACCGGCTGATCGGCGCACAGATCCTCGCTCACAATGCTGGAGAAATGATCCAGACTGCGGCACTCGCCATCCGTCATCGGATGACGGTGCAGGAGCTGGGCGACACGCTGTTCCCCTATCTGGTGATGAGCGAGGGGATCAAGCTTGCGGCACAGACCTTTACCAAGGACGTGAAGCAACTCTCCTGCTGCGCCGGGTGAACGCGATGCAACAGTCAGGCACGGCAGAACGAGGATGGATTCATGACCACGAAAGGAGAATGCGCATGACAAAAACCAACAACCTCTTTCACTCTCGGTTCCTGCGGCTCGGGAAACCGCTATTGGCTGCACTGGCGTTCACCGGCCTTGCTTCAGCGACCGCATTTGCCGGCCCCACAGGCAAGATGGGGCCAACCAGCGCGCCGGCGCCGCAGGACATGACTGCGCCCAACGCGCCGTTCATCGTTGACGGAAAGAGCGTCGAGTTGAAAACCTATATGGGCCATCCGCTCGTGGTCTGGCAGGTCACCACCTGGTGTCCAAGCTGCAAGGCCGGGCTCAGGACCTTCGCACAGCATCAGGCGGAGATCGACAAGTCTGACATGACGATCCTCGTGCTGCGCGACGACAAGAATGGCGGCTATTCTGGCCCGAGCATGCACCAGTTTGTCGAGCAGGCGGCACCGAAGCTGCTGAACGACCCGCATTTCGTGATCGGAGACGACACGAAGGCGTTGTTCGACCTCTACAATCCGCACAAATTTGTCGATGTCTACCAGGTGATCGCGCCGGACGGGCACGTCGCCGTGGTTTCCTCGACGCCCTCCGCCACCTTCGGCAAGATCGCAAGCTTCATCAAGCCAAAGACCGGATCATGATTGCCGCCTTTTATCAGCGCGTGGAGATGGTGCCGCGCGCCTTGCAATTCGCCCTGGGCTCCCGCCGGGCCGTGATCGGGACGATGGTCCTGTTTGTCGCGGCGCTCGGGTTCTATGCGATGCTGCTGCCCGCCACCAGCACGGGCGGTGTCGTCGGATTGGTCTCGCTTCGCTTCCTGACACCAGGCCAGTTTGTTCTGGCGCTGATCATGGCCGTTCTTCTCGCGCTGACGGTGACGCTCGGCGTTTACGGCATCCGACAGGGGGCACGGGTGGGGCCGACTGGCACCGTGCTGGGCGCGGTGCTGGCAACCTTGCCTGCACTGCTCTGCTGTACCCCGATCCTGCCACTGGCGATTGCAACCATCGCCTCTGTACTACCGGCTGTCGGGCAGCTCGGTCTGCCGATCCAGGGCTTCATTGCCACCCATGAAGGTGCAATCTACGGGGTGGCGATCGCCCTCATGCTCTGGGGCCTCTATTCCAGCGCCCGGCGGGCGCTGTCCTGCGCCTGCTGAACTCACACCAAGATTCAGACGCATCCGATGTTTACTGTGCGTTCCCTCCGCATAAACTATATCAATTACGATTTTCTGGCAGGGTTTTTTCATATTTTTCAATATTAATTGCTAAATCATAAAAGAATTTATCTGGATCTCCTATGAAGGAATATCCTAAAGAGCTATAAGTCTTTATGACGTAATTGTTAATGGATAGCATGTCGAATTTTTTTCTAATCCTACAAATGATATTATCAACTGTTCTTTTTGATGTGTTTTTATATGAATCTCTTGTATGAAGAGACAGAGATTCCCTGCTAACGACTTTCCCCTTATTTTCTATGAGTTCGCTTAGTATTTTATCCTCACTTGGAGTAAAATATTTATAAAACTTTTCAAAAACAAAGATTTTATTATTATTATTATTATTATTGTTTTTGTTTATTGGATTGTTTTGAATATTATGGTTTTGGTGATCTGCAGAACTTCTATTTTTTTCAATTAGTTTCTCAATCCGTAGATTTAGATCTATTGCTCCTATTGCTGAGACGACACAGTCGTCTGCTCCTATCCTAAGTAAATCCACAACAAATAACTCATCATATGATCCTGATATAGCTAAAATCGGGATGTCAGTTATCAATTTTATCTCTGGAATGATTTTAATTATATTATAAGAATAATTTTCTGAATAAAATATGCAAATATCGAAATTTATTTCGCCTTCTTTTTTTTCAAACAATAAACTAAATATGGTTTCGTCGTCTCCAACTAAAAAAGGCGCAAGATAAATCTTTTTGTATTTAAATTTCTCTATTATGTTTTGGTCATACGATATGACGAATATTAAATATTGATGATCATATTTTTTATTTTTATATATATTGAAATCATTTTTCATCTTTGAGTTTTCTCACTCGAATATTTGTTTAATAAGTTTGTGGAAATTTTTATTTATGTTTTTCAAGATCCAACAAGAGGTGTCGCCGGACCAATTACAATAAAAAATCCTTTTATTTTGGATTTTTCATTTTTATAATCATCCCTCCTTGCCTATCCGGTTGTTACCCACACCCACTAAATGTAGGGTGTGTCCATTCCCCGGAATAAAGCTCGTCAAAGGTTGGTGCGGCTGCCCTACCCGCGATTCCGAGCAGCGAGCGGAACGCGTTGAAGGGATAGAGGCGCCGGTTGAACCGAAACGTGAATTCATTGAGGTAGGCTTGTAGATGTTTGGCGCTGACCCCGTGATGGATGCCGTTGATCCAGGTCTTCAGGTTGGTAAAGACCAAGTGGACGATCGGCAGGAATTCTTCTGCCACCTCCGGGTCGCCGCATTCGGCGATTGCATGGTGGTCGAACCCGCGCCTTCCGAGACCGGCATAGCCGCTCCAGTCGTCGGTAACGATCAGCGATCCGGGAGCAACGGCGTTTTCGACGAATCCGCAGAGCGAATTGGCGCTACGGTCGGGGACAACAGCGAGACGAACGCGTCCCGCGTAGCGACCGTCTTTCCGATTGTCGAGCTTGGTTCCCGGTTTCCGGTGGCGCACCTCCACGGCACAGGCGACGAGAACCTTGTGATGGACACCCCGTCCATCGCCTCGGGTTCGTCCTCCAACCCACGTTTCATCCACTTCGACGTGTTCTTGCGGCGTGTCGCCAATCTTGTCGCGCTCGGGGCGCACCATCCCGGCGCGCAGCTTATGAAGGATGCCGAAGGCGGTCTCGTAGCGCGACAGGCCGAGTTGCCGCTGAAATTGGACGGCCGACATTCCGGGCGTCTGGCTGGCGATCAAGTAAGCCGCCCAGAACCAAGTCGACAGCGGCGTGTGACTGCGTTCCATAACGGTCCCAGCCATCAGGCTTACGTCTTTGCGACAGGCCCGGCAGCGCAGAACGCCCGGGCGCGCCTCGAAACGGAACGGCTCGCCAACGACGCCGCACCTTGGGCAGGCGAACCCTCCATTCCAGCGGGCGCTTTCGAGATAGGCGGCACAGGCCGCGTCGTTCGGGAAAATACGCTGGAATTCCGGCAGAGACTGCGGGAACGGCAGGTCTTCACGGGCCAGGACATCCATGCCCAACACTAGATCTAGTAGGTATGGGAGTCAACCGGATAGGCAAGCATCCCTCTTTTCCGGAGAATTTGCTTTGGTGGGATTTACACAAAAATGCATATATGATGCACCATACTGATGGTGGCACTCCAATACTGTGCCCGGCACTGAAACAGTTTGGGGTTGCGTCGGAAATGAGTGAGCTTGTGCAAAAGTGGCAGCCCCAAAGCTGATGACGGCCACAATGGCGACCCGTTGGGGGAGCCCAATCCTTGTCCATGTCAACATCGACTATGCCCTATCGTAAAGATGCTTTTGACGCCTGCGCTTACGTCAGGGACGAACTTATCTATCATCTTTATATGAAAATATTCATGATATGTAAAATATCTTGTCATGAAATCGAAAATCTACGGCTGATGGTCCTGCGATCTACCTGGAGCGTGTCTCGAAGGAATGATTGCGTCCCAGATTCGGCATTATGGAACTTCCTGGCAAGTCGCCGCGAAGTCGTCACATAGACACCGCACAGGCCGCCGGCGAACTCCAGAGCCCGCCCCATAGACTGTCAAATCAACGCGCCACAAGCTCGCCAGGATGGCAGGCACGAATCCTTTCTCTCGGCTCTTTCACCAGTCGCATGATTGCTGGCTGCCCCTGGTCGCCTTTCGCCGCGGGGAGTGTCGCGTCTGGTGTGGTGCAGACGAGAAAATGGCGACCCCATGGGCCGGGGTCGCTGAGTGGCAGATCGCTAAACGCTGAGACGATTGGAAAGGCAACCCAAAAGCCTTGTCCGGAGTTTGACATGCGTTTTCCAGCCCTGATTTCAAGGCGATATTACGCTCTCGTGTCATGGCGGCAGACTGGCCGCCGCCCCACATCACCTCTCAAAACATGCATATTGCAGCCCCGCCAAACCGGGCCATATCGGACCGTGAAGCGGAAAGCGATCTCCGCTGAGGTTCGCTCCCAATCTCTTAACTTGGCGGCCTTAAAGGCCGCCATTTTCTTTTTGGCATTCATCACGGTCGATCCTGGGCTTCGTACCAGATACGGAGAATCCGCACCGTATCGGATGACGTATCGACCTCATACACGATCAGATACGGCCACACCGCCACCAGTTCCCGGGTGCCGGCGGCCAAGCCCAAGCGGCCCCGGGCGGGAAACAGTGCCAGGCTGTCGCCGGCGAGCACCAGTCCACGCAGAACGCTTGAGGCTGCGTTCGGGTTGAGCAGTTCGAGATAAGCAACAATGACATCACGATCTTCCAGGGCAAGCTGATGCCATTCGACCTGCATGCTCAGTGACCAGCGATCGCCAGATTCAGCCGCTTGATCTCGCGCAGGAGATCGGCTCGCACCTGCTCATGCGGCACAGCCGGCCGGAGATCGGCCCGGGCTTCAGCGACGGCGGCATCGAGGAGCCGCCGCTCGGCATCGAGTTCAAGATCGATCTGGAGAACGGTCCGGTTCATAACGATAGTGTGATCACCTATCCTGGAACTTCAGGGAGCAACTCCTTTGTTCGTTTTATGTTCTGATCTTGTCCGTGTCGATACTTTCCTAATGGAGAGGGAAGGTTACACCAAAGGATAGTGAAGGCGGCCCGAAGTATACAGGTGGTGGCGCATATACCACCGGCGGCGGCGGAGGAGGAGGCGGTGGCGGCGGCGGCACATATATGACTGGCGGGGGAGCATAATACACAACAGGCGGTGGAGGGGGGGGGCCTGGATACCACCATCCCCAAGGCCTGTGCGGGCCGTGCGCCCAGGGCGGTGGTCCGGGTGCGTGGCCCCAGCCTGGAGGTGGAGGACCATGAGGACCGCCGGCCCATGGTGGCGGTCCTGCTATCGCGATCGATGTAGAACCAGCGATGGCTAGGGTGAAGAGGCTGACAATGAGTCCAATGTGCTTGGCTTTCATGATTTTCATCCCCCTGCAAGAGGGGCAGTTTGCACATGAATTATGGCGCGTTTTTGTTGGTCCGATCGGTGACGACGAGATCGCCGAGACGATCCGCCTGACGCTGGAGACAACGCCGCCCGGGGCGACGCACTGGTCGCTCCGTTTGATGGCCAGGGCGGTCGGCTACGTGCCATCCACCATCCATCGCATCTGGTGCGCTTTCGGCCTGCAACCCCACCGGAGCGAGACGTTCAAGCTCTCCAACGATCCCCTCTTCGTCGAGAAGGTCCGTGACATTGTCGGCCTCTACATGGCGCCGCCTGAACGGGCGCTGGTGCTGTGTGTCGACGAGAAATCGCAGATCCAGGCGCTTGACCGTACGCAACCACTGCTGCCGATGCGCCCCGGCCAGATCGAGCGCCGAACCCACGACTACACCCGGCATGCCGAACCTCGCTGTTCGCCGCGCTCGACATCGCCACCGGTGCGGTCATCGGCCGCTGCTACCCCAAGCACCGTTCCAGCGAGTTCAGGAAGTTCCTCGACCAGATCGAGGCCAACGTGCCGAGCAACCTCGACGTCCATCTGGTGATGGACAACTACGCCACCCACAAGACCAAACCGATCCGCGATTGGCTCGCCAAGCGCCCGCGCTGGCATGTCCACTTCACCCCCACCGGAGCATCCTGGAGTAACCAAGTCGAGCGCTTCTTCGCCTTGGTGACCGAAAAGCAGATCAGACGCGGCGTCCACCGCTCAACCCAGCAGCTGGAAAGCGATATCCGCGCCTTCATCGACGCTCATAACGCCGATCCCAAAGCCCTTCCGCTGGACCAAGTCCGCCGACAACATCCTCGCCGCTATCCAGCGCTTCTGCCAGCGCTCAAGCCAAATCGGAGAAACTACAGAATCAGGACACTAGCTGGCCCGGGTTGCCTAACCAGGCGAATCCGCAGGTATCGGTGTTTTCGTCATCCTGCTCGTAACGTCGCGGCCGACCTCCGCGCTGAACCGGGCGATCGGTGCCGGTCGGCCGATCAGGTAGCCCTGCAGCAGCGAGCATCCTGCCTCTCGCAGCATGGCGGCCTGTTCCTTGGTTTCCACCCCTTCCGCGACCACCGAGACGTCGAGCGCGCGGCCGAGCCCGAGCACCGCCATCACGATCGCTTCCGCCTCGCCGAGCCGTCCGAGATCATTGACGAAGGAGCGGTCGAGCTTGATCTTGTCGAAGGGGAACATCCGCAGCGTCGCCAGCGAGGAATAGCCGGTGCCGAAATCGTCGAGCGAGATCGTCACCCCGAGCGCCCGGATCCGCGCGAGCACCTCGGTCGCCGCCTCGGCATTGGCGAGCAGCAGCGACTCGGTCACCTCGAGTTCGAGCCGCCCGGCCTCCAGACCGGTCTCCTCCAGCACGGTGGCGACAAGATCGGGCAGCCCGCCGTCCTGGATCTGCAGCGCCGAGATATTGACGGCGACGCGCAGCTTCGCCGGCCAGCCCGCCGCCTCGCGGCACGCCTCGCGCAGCACGAAGCGGCCGATCTCGATGATACTGCCCGACTCCTCGGCGATCGGGATGAACGTGGCCGGCGAGATCTCCTCGCCGTTCCACCGCCAGCGTACCAGCGCCTCGAACCCGACGACCCGGTCGGACGCGATCTCGAACAGGGGCTGGTAGTGCACCGCCATTTCGCCTCGCTCGCAGGCGCCGCGCAGTTCCGCCTCCATCCGCCGACGGGCGAGCTGGGCCTCGTTGATCTCGGTGTTGAAGAAGGCGAAGCCGTTCCGTCCGGTCGACTTCACCTGGTAGAGCGCCATGTCGGCATGCGAGAGCAGGGCCTCGGCGGTCGTGCCGTCATCTGGCGCCAGCGCGATGCCGATCGAGACCGTCGCCGCCAGCGCGCGCGCGCCGGTCTCGGCGAGCCGCGCGCTCACCGCCCCGACCAGCCGCCCGGCCAGCGCCCCGGCGTCCCGCGCATCGCCGATCCCGGTCTGCAGGACGACGAATTCGTCGCCGCCGATGCGGGCGATCATGTCGCTTTCCCGCGCTTCCTGCCGCAGGCAGGTGGCGAGATCGACCAGCAGCCGGTCGCCCGCGGCATGGCCGAACAGGTCGTTCACCGTCTTGAATCGGTCGACATCGATGACATGGACCGCGAATTTCGTACCCTGCCGGCGGCCGGCCTCGAGTTCCCCTTCGAGTTGCTCGTGCAGCCGTCTCCGGTTGGCGAGCCCGGTCAGCGGGTCGTGCTCGGCGAGATAGCGAATGCGCTCGGTCGCCCGCCGGCGCTCGGAGACGTCCTGGGTGATCACGAGATACCCCGAGAGCCCGCCCTCGTCGCGCAGGGCGGCGACCTCGGTGCGGAACCAGGCCTCGCCATCCGCCGCCAGCCATTCGAGCGTCCCGCCATCGCCCTGGAACAGGGCGGCCATCGCGGCGCGACAGCCGGGGCCCACGCGGTCGAGGAACCACGCGGTCCCCCGCAGCGGCGCGGCCGCCGCATCCGGCAGGCCCGCCGCGGTGCCGACCGGCACGACCTCTTGGTCGGGCAACACCAGTTGCCAGGCCGAAAGCCGTGCGATGCGCTGCACGTTGTCGAGTGCCCCGGCATAGGCCCGGCTGCGCTCCACCGCGCGCTGGGCGGTCTCCAGCATGAAATTCGCGAGCAGCGACAGTTTCTGGACCGTCAGGTCCGCGCTCGCCGTCCGCAGCCGCACCGACAGGTCGCCGGAGACAACGCCACACATCGCCTCGCACAGGGCCTCGACCGCGGCGCGATCGAGCGTTTCGGCCTGATCCATGCGCGTCAGGCCGCCAGCGCCGGTTTTAGCCTCACCTCGATGATCGCGGCGGCCGAGTCGACATCGCCGTCGAGAAAGCTGATCTCGGCCACCTCGCCCCTGCGGGCGGCGAGGCAGCGGGCGAGCGCGCAGTAGAAATAGCCGAGCCGGTTCGACGAGCGGTAATGCATCCGCACCCCGTCCGGCAGCGCCTCGACCCTGAACTTGTCGGCCACCTTTCGCTGCCCGCTGGCCCGCAGCCCACAGGCAAGGCTGCTATGGATCTCCGGTTGCAGCAGGAGAAAGCCGCGCGTATCCGGCGCAACCTTGAAAAATCCCGAGAAGGTGCGTTCCGCCCAGTCGAGGAAGAACGCCGAGATCTCATCGAATACGGCCTCGGTTGTCGTGCCGGTTTCCGCGGCGATCGCATCGACCAGCGCGCAACAGGCCTCGTCGTCATATTCCGTATCGAGCCGGAAGGTCTGCCCGTCCGGAAATCCCGCGCGCCCGAGAATTCCCGCCCTGGCCTCAGGCGGAACGCGGGTCCTGAGATACTGATCGATCGTATGAGGAATGATGCCCAGCATTCGATCCCTATCGCACGAAATACTTGATTTATGGTTACCTAGTCGCCTGTGAACTATGTGATCTGGCGGTGGGCGAAGCCGAGGCTTGGTGAGCGGTTTGTGGCAGAGAGCCATGCGACGAGGGCACAAAGAAGCCTGATCAGCCATCTGCGGAGGAGGCGGAGGTTGTGGCCGACGCCGGCGAGGACGGCGTTGATGGCATCACCGTCGACGCCGAGCAGGAAGTTTCGCCCCAGATGGCCATCGGTCTTCATTTGGCCGATGACGGGTTCGATGGCTGTGCGTCGGCGCAACTCGCGGCGGATGGTGGGGGTGATGCCGCGTTTCTGGCGGGAGATGAAGATCCTTCTGCCCTCGGCTTCGACGCTGTGGCCGCGATAGCCGCGGTCGACATAGCCCGGGTTCGCGGTCATGAGGCAGACGTGAGGAAAGTCTGTCTATTTTCCGATGGATTTTCGATACGGAATCGGGGCGTGTATCTATGAGGTGGCGTTGGCCTGCGGCGGCTCGATGACTGTGAGCAGCTTCTTTGGCTTTGATATTCCAAGGTTTTTGAGGGTCTCGGCAGCTTCGGGGCTGATTTTCGTGCGCTGAACAATAGTCCGGCCGGCGATCTGATAGCGGACCGCCTTGAGGCCGGCCAGGATGTGGGCGATCCGCGCCCAGGGAAGGCCGCAGCGCAACTCCGCCGAGCGCTGTATCTGCAGGGCAAGGACGCAGAGCCTGACATGCGCCTCGATCCGGCGCGGGCTCCAGTGATACATCGGCCGGACCTCGAGCCCGGTCTGCTTCATCCGCCGGAAGCAGGCTTCGATGATGGTTCCGCCTTTGTAGCCGAGGGCGACGTCCTCGGTGGACAGCGTGTCGTCGTTGGTGATCACGACGAACTTGCCGTCGAAGCGGGCGGCATGGGCGATCTTTCCGGAATCCAGATGCGGCCTGCCGGCCGCATCCGTGCTCAGGTAGCGGCCGTAGCGGCGCGAGGTGAGCAGCGCGCAGGCGGCCTTGGGATGCTCGGCATCTCGGGCGGCGAGCAACGCCAGTTCGGCGCGCAGGCCGGCCAGAACCTCGTCGCGATGCTGGCGCTGCCGCTCGGCTTCCTCAGGGTTCAGGCAAAGAACGTAACGCTTGCGCCGCTCACCGTCGCCGACCACGACCTCCTTGGCCTGAAGATTGTCGGCAACCTTCCGATAGCGCCCCGGTCGGGTCAGAACCGCCTCATCCACATCGCGCAGCCGGCGCATCGGCACCGCCAGGATGTAGCGGCCGAGCCCCTTGCTCAGCGCCATCAGATTGTCCGCCGAATACATGCCAGCGTCGCCGACGAACAGGCAGCGCCCAAGGTTCCAGGCGCGCAGATCCTCCTTGATCCGCGCCACCGTCGCGACATCGGCGGTGTCGCCCGGCAGCACCCAGGAGCGAACCGGCATGCCGTCCCGTGTCACCGCCATGGCGATGATCACCTGCGGCTGATTGTCGCGTCCCTCCTTGCTGTGGCCGCGCCGGCGCAGCGGGGCGAACAGCCGCCCGGCCCAGACTTGCTCGGTCTCGTCGGCCTCGTCGATCTCGAAATAGGCCGTCGTGGTGTCATAGAAGATCAGATCGACATCGAGGCGGAACAGGTCGGCGGCCCGCAGGAACACCGCCCGCTCGATCGCGTCGGCCCAGACCGCCAGAACATCGAGGGCGCGGTAGAGGTGGTCGACCGTCAAACCAGTCGCCTCCGGCAGCCAGGCAGTGTCGGTGAGCCACCGCTCCGCGCAGGCACGCTTCGAGCCCGGATCATCGAGCCGGTTCGCCGCCATCGCGAACAACGCTGCCTCATGCGGGGCGGTGAGTTCGGCCTTGCTCAGGCAATCCCTGACCGGCGGGCCGATGCCGAGTTCCTCCCACAGATGCCGCGCTGTCAACGGAATGCCGAACTCGAAGGCGGCGTCGATCTCGATATCGGGCGGCGCGGTGCCTGCCGGCGCGCCATCACCGACCTGCTCGTCATCGCCCAGCACACGGTTGATGCTGCGCACCAGCCGCTCGAGAGCGGCGCGATCGAGTTGATCCGCACGGCCGAAACTGTGGATCACCTGGGTCTCCGACCGCTTGCTGTCGGTGTTCCAGACGTTCTCCGCGAGCCCATAGTAGCGGACCGTGGAGCCGTCGCGGTTCCGGCGCTGGGTGACACGCAGATACATGCCTATCGAATAGCGTATCTCGTCAGGTTATAAAAGACATAAGGCCGAGAGTCGTGTGTCTATGTGTTGGCGCAGATTCCGCCCACTCCACGATCATTCAATCCAATCAATTCAACCACTTGCCCAAGCCACACACAGCCAAATCTGCCTCATGACCGCGAACACGGGCCCAGCACGCCTCCATCGCTATCACGCAAGGCGGCAACTCCTTCGTGAACGTCACCACGGTCTCCGGTCGCATCCGCCGCCGTTTGATCACCGCACCAGTCCCATCCAGTCCCGCAAGGCTGCAGCTGTTCTTGCCCAGATCAATCCCTAAAACCGCGATCTCTGTCTTCATTGCCTGCCTCCCTTTCTTCCGTTGGCCCCCAGCAGATTACTCTACAAGGGGGAAGGGGCGGGCCATTCCATAAAATTGCGCGCTGTCGGGCGGCTCTCTATATCTCGCGCAACCGACGAAGGATCCGCCCAATGAGCCTGCAAAACCCTGTCTTCATCCCCGGGCCGACGAATATTCCCGAAGTGATCCGCAAGGCGTGCGACATGCCGACCGTGGATCACCTGTCGCCGGCTTTTGCGCCGATCCTGAAAGCGGCGCTCGCCGGCTGCCGCGGCGTGATGAAGGCGGAGCGTGGCGAAATCTTCATCTTCCCCTCGACGGGAACCGGCGGGTGGGAAACCGCGATCTCCAACACGCTCAGCGCCGGCGACACCGTCCTCGCCGCCCGCAACGGAATGTTCAGCGACCGCTGGATCAAGATGTGCCGGCGCTTCGGCCTCGAAGTCATCCAGATCGACGTGACATGGGGCGAGGGGATTCCACTTCCCCGCTTCGCCGAGCTCCTGCACGAGGACAAAGCGGGCCGGATCAAGGCCGTGCTCGCCACCCATAACGAAACCGCGACCGGCGTGGTCTCCGACATTGCCGGCCTGCGCCGGGTGGTGGATGAGGCCAGCCATGATGCGCTGCTCCTCGTCGATGGTGTCAGCTCGATCGGCTCGATGCCGTTCGAATTTGATGACTGGCGCGTCGACGTCGCGGTGACCGGCTCGCAGAAGGGCTTCATGCTGCCCCCTGGCCTCGCCATCACCGCCTTCAGCGAGAAGGCCCTCGCGGCCAGCCGGGATGCTAAACTCCCGCGTAATTTCTTCAATATCGACGACATGCGGGCCACCAACGTCGCGAACGGGTATCCCTACACGCCGCTGGTCGGACTTTTGAACGGGCTCGCGCTGTCGAGCCGGATGCTGCTCGATGAAGGGCTAGACAACGTCTTCGCCCGCCACGCCCGGATCGCCAATGGCGTGCGTGCTGCGGTCGCCGCTTGGGGCCTGGCACCGTGCGCCGCAGCATCCGAGCTCTATTCGAACTCGGTCACCGCCATTCGCGTCCCACACGGGTTCGACCCCGCGCGCATCGTCACCCACGCCGCCGAGCGCTACGGCATGGCATTCGGTGCTGGGCTCGGCGATGTCGCCGGCCAGGTCTTCCGCATCGGTCATCTCGGCATGCTCACCGATGCGATGGCGCTCTCTGGCCTTGCCGTTGCCGAGATGTGCATGGCCGATCTCGGCCTCGACATCCGCCTCGGCGCAGGCGTCGCCGCTGCCCAGGCGCTCTACCGACATGGCTGCGAGCAGATGAAGGCGGCTGCCGACTGACAGCGACGTCCTCCGCGGCGTTGTTCGAGACGAACGCCGGGTCATTCCGCTGAACCGTATAGGTTTCAGCTGCTCCCCAGGGCGCACCACCGGTCGAGGTAGTCCCTACTCCGGCCTGCCTGCCTGACGGATCCGATCGAGGCTGATCCTGGTCTCGCGGATCGCGGCATCGGCTGCCGCCATGGCCTCTTCCAGATCGCTGAAGTCGAACGCGAGCCGGGGCAGGACGCCACCGGAGGGCGCCGGCGGAAGCTCGGCGGGCGGCGCGGGCTGCGGCATTTCGGGTTCGATCCGGGGCCGCCCCCTTCCCCGCCCCGGCTGCGGCCGGCGCGGCGGCGCCACGTAGTCGCGCATCCGGCCCATGCCCGACAGGCCGAAGAGCCGTCGCTTGCTGCGGTGGGTCAGCTCGACGACCAGCCCGGCTTCGAGCAGCTCGCCGAGCAGGGTGTGGGCGTTCGCCACGTTCATGCCGAGCCGTTCGGCGAGCGATTTCGCGGAGATGATCGGGGTTGCCGCCAGGATATCGATCGCCATGGCGGCCCGGCTGTTCTTGCGCCGCTTGCCGATCGAAGCGCGTGCGACCTGCCAGGCCCGATCGAGATCGCGGATGAGGTCCTGGGCTGCCGCGGCCTCGTTCGCCAGTGCATGGAGCAGAAGCGGGATCCAGCTCTCCCGGTCAAAGGGAAGGTCGCCGCCGAGGGCCTGCGGTCCGGTGATCGGCACCGGAAGGTGCAGCAGCCCGCTCTGACGCCAGAAGCGGATCAGTGCGCCCCGCAATGGAGCTCGTCTCCCGCCCCCGGCCAGCCAGGCATGGGCCGCGTGCGCCGCGCCGAGCAGCGGGGAGGCGCGCGCGACATCGCGCTCGATCGCCTTCATCGCCACCTGGATCTCACCCTCCTGATCAAAATCGGGCTCGACGATCCACTGGTGCATCGAGAACGCGTGGCGGGCCGCATCGAAGATGTCACCCCGCTCGGCGAGGCTCAACCATGGGTCCATACGGAGCCGAACCCCCTCGAGCAGGGCCGCGAGATGCCACGGCTCGATCATCTGCCCATCTACCATCGCCTGGCGGCGCACCGCATCGAGGCGAAACCGGTAGAGGAAGGCGCCGCGGAGCGGGTGCATCGAGAGGGCCTGGTCGAGCCGGGCAAACGCTCCGGCCGCCCGCTCGAGGGCGATCATCAGAAGCTGCTGGGCCGGCATTTCAGGGGGAGCCATGAAGTGCCTTGGCCCCGCCGTCCCGGCCGGGCTGATGGTGAGGGAGCGTCAGCATTTCGCGGACATGGTCGACCGTCTGCCGTCCATGCGCGACCTCGCCATCACCGCCCCGACCTGACAGGCGCGGCACGCCGGCCACCTTGTGCCGATCGTCTCGACCGGACCGCCCGACGAGTGGCCATGGAGCAAAACCCCGAACCGCCGCGGGCACGCCGATTTTGCTCCGGCCCCTGATGGAGGAAAGGAATCGGGCCTGGGTTGGGCGGAACGCTAGGAAAATCCTCGAACGGAAAATCAATATCCTGATCCATAAGTTTGCTCCAGTTACCTTATAGCACGAAACAACCGTCTTTTTCAGCGGGCGATCGGGATTTTTTGACTGGTTTCCTGATAAACATGGTTGTCGCTACTACAGAAATTTCATAGGATTCCGGGCGCAGAACCGACCGAACCGCGCTCAGGAGAGGCCCCAAGTGCCCGACAACACCGAATTCGCACCGCAAGACCGCCCCGACGCGCCATCGGCCGGCAGCCTGGTGCCCTCCCCTCCTCCGCTGGCCGGAGACGGGCACGCGGTCCGGCGCTGGTTCAGCGAGATCGAGGACGAACCGGTCCCGGTGGCCGATGGCACGCTCGCCGGCGCCCGCAGCGCCGCCAGCGCCTATGCCCGCCGGGCCAAGGCGGACAACACCAGGCGGGCCTACCGCGCGGCCGTGCGCGTCTGGTGCCTCTGGTGCGACCGCCACGGGCTGACGCCCCTCCCCGCCTCCGGTGCTGATGTCGCCGCCTTCCTCGCCGATGAGCGCGGCCGCGGCGTCTCGACCGAAACCCTCAAGCTCCGGCGCGCCGCGATCCGCTACCTGCATCGCCTCGCCGGCTGCCCGGTGCCCACCGATGATGCCTGCGTCGCCGAGACCATGGCGGGCATCCAGCGTGACGCCGCCTCCCGTGGCGAGATCCGCCGCAAGAAGGTGGCGGCGACAGCGACGGTGATCCGCCGACTTCTGGCGGCGATCGGCGATACCGAGCTGACTGACCTGCGCGACCGCGCGCTGATCCTGGTCGGCTTCGCCGGCGCGCTGCGGCGCTCGGAACTCGCCGGCATCAGGATCGAGCACCTGACACCGTCAGAGCGGGGGCTCCGCCTGACCCTGCCGCAGACCAAAGGAAGCCAGGCCGAGGCGGTCACCGTCGCCCTGCCCTACGGCGATACCGAACTTTGTCCGGTGCATGCCCTTGAGCGCTGGCGGGTCGCCGCGGGGCTGCAGCGGGGCCCGTTGTTCCGCCGGATCTGGTCACCGCCATCCGGCCGCAAAGGGCGCGAGCGGACCGCGCCGCCTGGGCCGGTCATTGGCGAGCAGGCCCTCACCCCGCAAAGCGTGGCCCTGATCATCCAGCGCCGGGCCATGGCGGCCGGGTTCGGCCGGCGCGACCTGGGCGGACACAGCCTCAAGCGCGGGGCACTCACCACCGGGATGGAGCGCGGCGTGCATCCGGCGCGCCTGAAGCGGCTCGGCCGCCACAAGAGCTATGACGTGCTCGGGGAGTACCTGGAGTTCGGCGACCTGTTTGACGGACACCCGCTGGATGGGGTGCTCTAGGTCCATCGGACTCAGTTTCAGGCCAATCCGGATCACCTGCAGGCGCAAAGTGCCCTTGCCTGCTGTGCTGCGCCTACCAGACCAGCCCTGGCATCGAGCTAGCGGCACTCGAAGCGCATTTCGCGTACTCGTCACTGAACCTCTTCGTCCACCGGTCGGAGTGATACAGGGACTATAGCCGCGTCCACGTACGTGACCAGGTCGAGCAGATCGATGAGCGGATCATCGGGATCCTGAACTAGTTCAGGATCTCGTTCGCCCGGGTTTCGATTGAACACGGCGACCGGCAGGCTGTTGCGATGGTTCTCGAGCAGGCACGGCGGGCTGCGTATGCGCAGGGACTGCCGATGGAGAGCGAACCATCGCTAGGCACATAGACGGAGCTCCCGGGGCGTTCTTGAGGCCGCCAGTGCAATCAGCTTATTGTCGCCTACGAGAGTGCCGATAAGGCAAGGACGCCTTAGAAGGCGGACATCTCCGTATATTCCTCCCCTCCCCTTTGACGGACATCCGTCTTGATGTCTCATTATCTTATCGCGAGTGTAGCCTTGTCAGCTGACAAGTTCGCGGCGAGGAGTGACTCTATCCGTTCTGGAAGGTGGGCACGGGCTGCGCAAATACACAATTTTCCTGATTTTGTTTATCGGACCGGAGGCATGGTGCCGCGCTCCCTCAAGCGCCTTGTCATCTGACAAGGTTTATCCGGTGCGATAACACCAGCTGACGAACATTGGAAACAATGGGCGCGCCGTTGGTCTGACTCGGTCAGGGGTTGGATCAGCCTTTTTTGGACCGGTTGGACGCAACTTGCCGCTCATAGGCATCAGCGAGTTCTGCGAGTGCGCTTCGAATAAATTCCCGAAGCGGCGCAGCATGATCCTTGCTAAACCGAATGGTGACGCTGGATCCGGAAAAACTTGCCGTGCCAATTCGAACATCTTTCGAGGTCAGAAGATCGATCTCGTCAGACGACTTCAAATGCTCTGCCTGAAGCGTCGCCATGGCGAGGCTAAAGCGCTCGTTCGACGAGGTCGGGGCCTTGTCACCTGACAAGGTTTGGCGAACGTCCGCTTCCCGGGATGGATCGGATTCCAGCGCTTTGGCAAGGTTGAGCCACCGGGGACGACCGATCTTGGGTGCACGACCGATGGTCTCGATGAGCTCGCGCGAAATCACGCGGGTCACCATCCGCATCTTCGAGAGTTCGGCGTCATCAATACTCAGCGCGCCTTTGATGTCGCGTGGATCTATCCTGCCGTCTTCCATCTTCCTGGCGAACGACGCACGCTCAATCCAGCTCAGATCCTGTCGGGACTCGTTTTCCAGTCCTTGCGTGATGATCAGTTCCCGGTCGTCCAGGTCGACAACGAACGCCCTGACTTTGACACCCAGATGCTGGGCGGCTCTCCAGCGACGGTGGCCATAGACGATCTGGTAGCGACCGGGCTTGGACGGGTGGGGGCGGACTTGAATCGGAAGCTTCTGTCCCTCGGCAGAAATTGAATCCACCAGGGCATTAAAGCCTTCCTGATCATCATCCGGCAGACGATCAGGGATCGGGGAGGGCTCCAAGATGGCCGGGTCCAACTCATCGGGGGCCATATTCGAAAGCCTGGCCCTGAGCTGGTCACGCTCCTCGCGGAGTTGGGAGATCGACCGCTCGGTGGCCGCGACAACGCCGGCCGGCATCCTGGGTGTGTGGTGAGATGCGGGGGAGAAAGACGGATTGTTTGGTTCGACCGGTTCCTTGTCGGGGCGCAGGGATTCGGAAAGCAGGTTGAAGCTGCCGACGATCGATCGTGATGGCTTCTTGCTCATTTGCGCCCCCAGGCCCTGTTGATCATCTCGAGGATCGCGAAATTGACGGCATCCATGGAATCCCGCGCACGCCGGTACGTGTCACGACCGACATCACCGGGTGCCAGTTCGTAGACGCTCTTTTTGTGTAGCCCGGCACTCTCTACCGCAGTGCTTTCGATCGCGGTCGGAATAAAGACGTCATCGGCGAAAAGGTGGCGCATCAACGAGACGATTTGCGTCTGCGGCTGGTCGTTAGGGTCATGTCGCGTGATCAGGTACTTGAGGAAGTCCTGCTGCAGGGCTGCGCCAGCACTACCGATCACACTGATCAGATCCCCCATCATCAAAAGGAACTGGGACATTGACATCATATCGAGCATCGCCGGATGAACCGTAACAATTAGCCCGGTGGCCGCACAGATGGCGCCAAGAGTCAGGAAGCCCAGTGATGGCGGCGTGTCGAGAATGACGATGTCATAGTCGTCTTCAACCTCGGCAATCGACATCCTGAGACGCTCGAAGAACAGAGCCGCTTCGCCGCCGTTGCTCTCAGCGAGAAGGCGGGGGGTCTCGTGCTCGTACTCCATGACTTCGATATTGCCAGGAATGAGATCGATCCCGGTAAAGTATGTCTTGCGCACGATCTCGCGCATCGGGCGCCTGTCTTCGCCGCTTCGCAGAGATGCGAAAATCGTCTCGTTGGCACCGACATCAAGTTCGGGCTGGGCACCGAACATTGCGGAAAGGCTGGCCTGGGGATCGAGATCGATCGCCAGCACCCGATAACCCTGCAGCGCCAGGTAGTGGCAGAGATGCGCGCTTGAGGTGGTCTTGGCCGAACCGCCCTTGAAATTCACGACTCCGAGGATCTGGAGGTGTTCGCCAGCGCGCCGGCGAGGTAGGTAGCGGAGAGCATCGTTCGGCTTCTGTGCGGCGAAGAACTGCCTGAGCTCGTTGACCTGCTCAAGCGTATAAGTCCGGTGGTTGTTTTCACGCCGCGAAGGGATCGGGCCCTTACCCTCAATCGACATCGTCCGCAGCGTCGATTCGGGGATAGACGTCAGTGACGAGACTTCATGCGTTGCAAACGGCCTGAGGGATTTCTGTGCCTCCGGTGGATACATGCGCTGTCGCAATACATGAAGTTGATTGGACAAAAGTGTCGCATGTCGGACGATTTTGTCAGGCGGCGACTCGATCTGGTCCAT